>NZ_JBKKHQ010000008.1:0-191818 GCF_046614695.1 Pokkaliibacter sp. CJK22405 | reverse complement strand
GGTCTTGTCTCTGACTATCTTGTCGATACCCAGTACAAGCACCCACACGAATTATCCGATTCATTTTTAAAGAGCAATCAGCGTTTAGCGCTGAAGTGAGGCGGCATTATAAGGAGCTAAACTTGAGTGTCAACTTCTTTTTCACCACCCATATTTTAATGTTTTTAAAACCCATCAAAACATGGCGGAGAGTGAGGGATTCGAACCCTCGATAGAGTTTCCCCTATACACCCTTAGCAGGGGTGCGCCTTCAGCCACTCGGCCAACTCTCCACATCAACGGCCGCGAACTTTACCAAGGGAGTCTTTAAAAATCAAAGATTAATTGCCAGCAGAAGTGTTTTTTTGAAAAAACGCTCAACGCTTGTTGATTGCTACACTGATCACTACTATTTGCGCCAACAGTGAGCGCTAATTATGGGAGAGAGCTATGAACGAACATGAATTGTTAGATGCCATCACTCAGGCATGCAATGAAGAAGCAGATGATACAGCACTGGGCAAAAAGGTACGCGCTCTGATTAATCAGTTTGAGACAGAGCAAAATGAGCTTTCAGATTTTTTGTCTGACTGTGGCGATGCTTGCAAGCTTTAAAGTCCGAATCCTGAAAACAAGAAAGCCCGCTAACGCGGGCTTTCTTTTTGGTCTGACGTATAGGTCAGGGCATTACATCATGCCCATACCACCCATGCCGCCCATACCACCCATGCCGCCCATATCAGGTGCAGCAGGTTTTTCTTCAGGAATTTCAGCAACCATAGCTTCGGTAGTAATCATCAGACCAGCAACAGAAGCCGCTGCCTGCAGTGCAGAGCGAGTAACTTTTGCCGGGTCCAAGATACCCATCTCGATCATGTCACCGTATTCACCAGTGGCAGCGTTATAACCGAAGTTGCCTTCGCCCTGTTTGGTCTTATCAACGACTACAGAGGATTCAGCACCCGCGTTGCTAACGATCTGACGCATTGGAGCTTCCATTGCGCGCAGTGCCAACTGAATACCGATAGTTTGGTCGTGGTTAGCTCCTTCAAGACCCTTCACTTGGCTCAGCGCACGAATCAGTGCAACGCCACCGCCAGGAACCACGCCTTCTTCTACTGCTGCACGGGTAGCGTGCAGTGCATCTTCAACGCGTGCTTTCTTCTCTTTCATTTCCACTTCAGAAGCAGCGCCTACTTTAATAACGGCTACGCCGCCAGCCAGCTTAGCAACACGCTCCTGCAGCTTCTCTTTGTCGTAGTCGCTGGTGGAGTTTTCAATTTCGCGACGTACCTGCTCGACACGAGCCTGAATATCTTCAGCTGCGCCTGCACCATCAACGATGGTAGTTTCTTCTTTGGTCAGAGTGACACGCTTCGCAGTACCCAGATGCTCCAAAGTAGTGGTATCCAGAGACAGACCAACTTCTTCGGAAATCACAGTACCGCCAGTTAGGATAGCAATATCCTGAAGCATGGCTTTACGGCGATCACCAAACCCAGGCGCCTTAGCTGCTGCCACTTTGATGATGCCACGCATGCTGTTAACAACCAGAGTTGCCAGCGCTTCACCTTCAACATCCTCGGCAATGATCAGCAGAGGTTTGTTGGACTTGGCAACCGCTTCCAGGGTGGGCAGCAGTTCGCGGATGTTAGAGATTTTCTTGTCAACCAGCAGGATGAACGGGTCTTCCAGTTCGGCAGACATGTTTTCCTGGTTGTTGATGAAATAAGGAGACAGGTAGCCACGGTCGAACTGCATACCTTCTACAACATCCAGCTCGTTCTCGAAACCGCTACCTTCTTCAACGGTGATAACGCCTTCTTTACCGACTTTCTCCATTGCCTTGGCAATGATGTCGCCGATTTCAACGTCGCCGTTGGCAGAGATAGTACCTACCTGAGCAATGGCTTTGCCATCTGCGCAAGGCTTGGACAGACCTTTCAGCTGTTCAACAACAGCAACAGTGGCTTTGTCGATACCGCGCTTCAGGTCCATTGGGTTCATGCCTGCAGCAACAGACTTCAGACCTTCGTTAACGATAGCCTGAGCCAGTACGGTTGCAGTGGTAGTACCGTCACCAGCGTTATCGTTAGCCTGGGAAGCCACTTCCTTGACCATCTGTGCGCCCATGTTCTCGAACTTGTCTTTCAGTTCGATTTCTTTGGCAACAGATACACCGTCTTTAGTGACGGAAGGTGCACCGAAAGACTTTTCCAATACAACGTTACGGCCTTTAGGGCCCAGAGTTACTTTGACTGCGTCAGCCAGGATGTTAACGCCGTTCAGCATTTTGGAACGAGCAGAGAGGCCGAATTTGACTTCTTTAGCTGCCATAATTTTTCAATCCTAATTCGCAAATTCTGGAAAATGGAAAAACGATTAACTGTGGTTAATGCGGCACTCAGCCTTCAACAACAGCGTAGATTTCGCTTTCTTTCAGGATCAGCAGTTCCTGACCATCTACTTTCACGGTATTGCTGTAAGGGCCAAACAGCACAACGTCACCTACTTTGACGTCCAGCGCCTGAAGTTCACCGTTATCAGTACGGCGACCAGGGCCTACTGCAATTACTTCGCCCTGATTTGGCTTTTCCGCAGCACTACCAGGCAGAACAATACCGCCAGCAGTTTTGGTTTCTTCTTCTTTGCGGCGAACAACCACACGATCATGCAAGGGACGAATGTTCATGCTTGTCTATCTCCCAGACATTTCCAAAGTCTTAGTTTGAGTTCCCGGCTTGGCCGGAGCTTCCAGTGCTTCCCAAGATGGGGCCAGCAAAAACCTTTTCAACAGTTGCTTGAAAAAATTTTGTCCGTCTTACGGATCTTTTTTGTCCTGCTCGTCTTTACGCTCGTACTCCCCTTCCAGCGTAACGCCATGACGTTCTGATTCGCGCCGACGTTGAGCCGCTTCACGAAACTCATCCAAAGGCGAAGCCTGACGACGATCGTAATGAAAGTCGCCTTCAGGATGACGCTGAGATTGATGAGAGCGCTGAGAGGTTGAAGTGAACTTCACTTTAGAGCCAGCCCAACTGATCAACATGGTTCGAGATACAGGCAAAAGACAGATAAGCCCCATGATGTCAGTCATGACCCCAGGGGTTAAGAGTAATACCCCGCCGACGGCAATAAAGAAGCCTTCAACGACTTCCTTGGCCGGCAACTCACCCCGAGCCAGTTTTTCCTGAACACGAAAAAGAGCTGCAGCTCCTTGTTGACGCAATACATAGCTACCAATCAGCGCAGTGACGATGATCAACATCAAAGTGTTAAATAAACCAATGGACTGGCCAATTTTGATCAACAGAGCCAGCTCTACCATGGGAATGACAATTAACAGAGGAAAAAGTAATCGCATTATCACAACCACAATTCAGAGAACCCGGGTGGCCGGGAGACCTTTGCCTGAAGCAATCCTGTTATGAATCTGTCCAAGCGCTGCCACAGCCCAGTCAGTTCAACAATCCAGACAAGATGGATGCGTATTGAACATAATTAAACCCCTTTCAGGTAAAAAGCTGTTACTGACGCTTTACTTCACCATCGTTGACTCAGTGCAACAAAAGTAGGGGTTTGATGTTTTGCCGCTTTGCTACCATGAAAAGGAGGATTATGATGCACTGCACAAACACCGTAGTCGTTCTCTAAGAACATGAGGAGACACAGACATGGATACAAAAGGTAAGACAATCGTTATCACCGGTGGCGCACGCGGGCTAGGCTTGGCAATGGCCAAACAGCTCGCTTCTGAAGGTGCCAATCTTGCACTGATTGATATGAATGCACAGGCGCTCGATGAAGCTGTGAGCCAATGCCGATCACTGGGCTGCGAAGCTCGCGCCTATGTCTGCAACGTTGCCAAGGAAGAGGATGTTGAAAACACTTTTTCTCACATTCGGACAGATCTTGGCGCCATTCATGTCATGGTCAATAACGCAGGTATCACTCGTGATGCGATGTTTATCAAAGCCAAGGACGGCACTGTTGATAAGCGCATGTCACTTGAAGACTGGCAGAGCGTTATCGACGTCAACATGACTGGGACCTTTCTCTGTGGTCGTGAAGCAGCCACTGCCATGATTGAAGAGCAACAAGAAGGCTGCATCATTAATATTTCCAGTATTTCGCGCGCGGGAAATATGGGGCAGACCAACTACGCAGCCTCCAAGGCAGGTGTAGCTGCCATGACAGTGACCTGGGCCAAAGAACTGGCTCGCTATGGAATTCGCTGCGCCGCCATTGCTCCAGGATTTATCGCCACCGAGATGGTGACCAGCATGAAGCCCGAAGCACTGGAAAAAATTGAGGCCATGATTCCGGCTCACCGTTTAGGCAAGCCTGAAGAAATTGCGATGACAGTGAGCTATATCATCAACAACGACTATGTTAATGGCCGAGTGATCGAAATGGACGGCGGCTTGCGCCTCTGATGCCCCCTTCGGAAGCGCTATTCGGCGCTTCCGGCTTCTTCAAGACTCTGACTCCCCTCTCTTTACACCTTTTAGCGCTCAACGTATCGTCGGTGTCCTGCTGTAAAAGGACATGATGGAATGAATAGCTGGCTAACGGCTTTTAAGGACTATACCCGACCTCGTACCCTCGCGATTTTTGTTCTGGGCTTTAGCTCAGGACTGCCCATCATGCTGGTGTTCAGCACGCTCTCATTCTGGCTTCGTGAAGCAGGCGTTGACCGGGCAACTATCGGTTTTTTCAGCTGGATCGCTCTGGCTTACGGCGTTAAATGGATCTGGTCTCCGCTGGTAGACGCCCTGCCCTTGCCAATATTAAGTAAAACCTTGGGCCGCCGCCGTGCCTGGCTACTACTCGCCCAGCTGAGTGTGGCAGCCTGCCTTCTTGGAATGGGCCGGATTGACCCAAGCCTTTCAGCCGGTGCTTTTGCATTGCTGGCAGTTGGCGTTGCTTTTAGCTCCGCGACCCAGGACATTACCATTGATGCCTACCGCATTGAGTCGGGTTCGACCGGACAACAGGCTACTTTTGCTGCGGCCTACATGGTGGGTTATCGGCTTGCCATGTTGCTGGCGACTGCCGGCGCTTTAGCGATCGCCGCACATTTTGATCAAGACCCCGAGGTCTATGATCTCTTTGCCTGGCAAAACACCTATATGGTCATGGCGTTGTGTATGCTACCCGGCATTCTGACGACTCTTCTCATGCGCGAGCCACGCGGCTCAATACCTGTCGTATCCCAGGCCCGGCGCAGCCCTTCCGAGTGGTTCCGGCAAGCAGTCTTTATGCCCTTCTATGACTTCTGGAGCCGTTACCGCAAACTCGCCATCCTGATTCTTGCCCTGATCAGTTGTTACCGCATTTCAGATATTGTGATGGGGATCGTCGCCAACGTGTTCTATGTCGATATGGGCTATACCAAGGAAGAAGTAGCCACCATCAGTAAAGTTTTTGGGGTAATAATGACACTGGCTGGCGCTGGTCTGGGAGGGTTACTGATCCGCCGCTATGGCATCATGCCGATTCTAATGCTGGGCGCTGTCTTATCTGCAGCAACTAACTTGCTGTTTGCTGGCCTGAGCCAGATTGGCCATAGCGTAGAATGGCTTACGGTGATTATCTCTGCTGACAACCTGAGCGGCGGCATCGCAACAACCGCCTTTATTGCTTACCTCTCCTCTTTGACGCGGGTTGCCTATTCAGCAACGCAATATGCACTTTTCAGCTCAGTCATGGTGATCTTCCCGAAATTTCTGGGCGGATTCTCTGGCGTCACGGTCGATGAAATTGGCTACTTCAACTTTTTTACGCTTACCGCAGTACTCGGCATCCCGGTATTGATACTGATCGTTTTGGCCTGGCGACATCTGCCTCCGCCGGAACTGCAGGACGAAGAGCCTACCGACGGCACCTCAGAACTGAAATAGACCCATAAAAAAACCGCGATAATGTCGCGGTTTTCTACTTAGCGGAGACGAAACAGTCTTAGTCACGAAAGTTGGTGTACTGCAGCGGCAGCTCAATCTCTTCACTGGCACGAAGTAATGCCATCACTTCCTGAAGGTCATCACGCTTCTTTCCTGTTACACGCACCTGATCGCCCTGAATCTGTGCCTGCACCTTAATTTTGGAGTCTTTGATCAGTTTGACCATTTTCTTGGCAAGCGCCTGATCAATCCCCTGCTTTAGCGTGATCGGCTGACGGGCACGCAGATTAGCGATTTCAACATCGCCCTCTTCCATACAGCGAATATCAATTTTACGGCTAACCAACTTGCTGCGCAGAATATCCAGCATTTGCTGCAGCTGAAACTCAGCCTCTGCCATCATTGTGACCACGTCCTCTTTCATCTCGAAAGAAGCATCAATCCCTTTGAAATCGTAGCGCTGTGTGATTTCGCGGTTGGCCTGATCGATGGCATTAGTAATTTCGTGCTGATCCAGCTCGGAGACCACATCAAATGACGGCATAATAACCTCAACATTCCAGTAAATGCTGGCATTTTACTGCATTGGGCCAATCACTCAAGGCAGTTTGCTTCAACCAGAGAAAACTCAATGACACATTGGCATATTCTTGGGCCAGGCGCCGTGGGTTGCCTTATGGCAGCCTTGCTGGATAAAAACGGCATCAAAGTCACGCTGATCGGACGTGAAAACAGTACCGGCTTTCAAACCCTGCACTATCAGTCTCCTGCGCCCAACTCCACCACGTCGACTATTCAGGTTGAATACACCACAACGGCACAGCTCAACACTCCCATGGATGTTTTGCTGATTTGCACTAAGAGCCATAGCACCAAGCAGCCGGTTGAAGCGCTGTCCTCCCACATTACCGCCCATACAACCCTCGTGTTGTTGCAGAACGGTT
This sequence comes from Pokkaliibacter sp. CJK22405, assembly GCF_046614695.1. Lineage (NCBI taxonomy): Bacteria > Pseudomonadati > Pseudomonadota > Gammaproteobacteria > Oceanospirillales > Balneatrichaceae > Pokkaliibacter > Pokkaliibacter sp. CJK22405. The sequence goes on along the minus strand of NZ_JBKKHQ010000008.1, from coordinate 184,992 downwards.
TGGGTAACCATGAATGGCTCGCTCAGCGCTTTCCTGAGAATCCGATCGTTCTGGGCTCTATTTCCCACGGCGTGATGAAAATCGCCCGCGACAAAATTCAGCACACAGGCCTCGGCACCTGCCAATTGGGAAGCTATGGCCAGCTGAAAGTATCACAGGAAAGCATCGCCCCTTTACCCGATGACGATGAAGACTGGGGAATGAGCTGGCAAGACAATATCCTGCAGGCACTCTGGTATAAGCTGGGTGTCAATGCCGCGATTAATCCGCTAACAGTAATCTACGACTGCAAAAACGGCGAGTTACTGGATGGAGCAGAAAGAGAAGCCAGGATGGAGCAGCTAGCCTGGGAAGTAGAGAGTCTGATGGGGTATTTCGATATCACGCCCCCCACAGATGGACTCATCGGTTTGGTGAAGCAAGTCGCTAAACGCACCGCCAGCAATAGTTCCAGTATGCGTGAGGATAGCCGGGCCGGGCGCATTACAGAAATTGAAGACATCAACGGTTACGTGATGAGAAAAGCACAGGAAGCGGGATTAAATTGCCCTGCCAATGCCGAAGTACTCGAAACACTTCAGCATTGGCAGGACGAGAAAAGAGACGACTAACGCCTCAAATCCAGTGTGCAGGGATACTCTGGGTTCGGCTCCTCAGCAGGAGGAGACATGGGCCGTGAATTAAAGTGCGGCGTGAAGGTACGCTTTCCTCCCGTTTGTGGCGGCGGGGTTATCGGCCCCTGGGTATGGCCATAGTCCCAGAAACGGTTAACACGGCGCGCTTCGGCCTCGTTCGCATTGACCGGGAAGGTACTGTAATTGCGACCACCCGGATGTGACACATGATAGGTACAGCCGCCGATGGAGCGGCCATTCCAGGTATCAATCACGTCGAAGACCAGTGGCGTCTGAATCCCAATGGTCGGGTGCAATGCTGACGGCGCAGCCCAGGCACGATAGCGTACACCGGCCACTTGCTCATCGCGCCGTCCAGATGAACGCAACGGAATACGACGACCGTTACACACGACGACATAACGATCACCCAGCGCACCTGTCACCCGCACCTGAAGGCGCTCAACGGTCGAATCCACATAACGTGCAGTGCCAAAGCTGCTGACTTCCTCGCCCAACACATGCCATGGCTCCACGGCCCAACGCAGCTCCAGATTGAGATCATCAATCTGAACATTGCCATAATGCGGGAAGCGGAACTCTTCAAAAGGTGCCAGCCATTCCATGCGGAAGGGGTAACCGTGAGCATTCAGGTCAGCGACAACATCACGAATATCAGACCACACGTAATGCGGCAGCATGAAGCGATCATGCAAATGAGTACCCCAGCGTACCAGCTTGCCGGTATAGGGCGTTTTCCAGAAACGCGCGACCAAGCAACGCAATAGAAGCATCTGGACCAGAGACATCCGCGCATGGGGCGGCATCTCAAAGCCACGAAACTCCAGAATTCCCAAACGGCCAGTTGCCGACCCGGGCGCATAGAGCTTGTCGATACAGAACTCGGAGCGATGAGTATTGCCCGTGATATCTACCAGCAGGTTGCGCATCAAGCGGTCGACCAGCCAAGGCTGCTCACACAGTCCTTCTGGCATTTCCTTAAAGGCGATCTCAAGCTCATACAGCGTTTCATCACGCCCTTCATCAACACGCGGCGCCTGACTGGTCGGCCCGATAAATTTGCCAGAGAAGAGATAGGACAAACCGGGATGATGTTGCCAAAAAGTGACCAGTGAGCGAAGCAGATCCGGACGGCGCAGCAAAGGGCTGTCTGCCGGTGTTTTGCCGCCCAAGGTGACGTGATTACCGCCACCTGTACCGGAATGCAATCCATCCAGCATGAATTTCTCGGTACCAAGCCGGGACTTGTGAGCCTCGTCATACAGTGTCTCGGTATTGGTGACCAGATCACGCCAGCTGGCAGCAGGATGGATATTCACCTCGATCACACCCGGATCCGGGGTGACCGCCAGTTTTTGCAAACGATAGTCTTTTGGCGGCTCATAGCCTTCCAGCACCACAGGCAATGACAGCTCCGCGGCGGTGGCTTCAATGGCCTCGATCAGCCCGACGAAATGCTCCAGATGCTGAAGTGGCGGCAGGAAAAGGTGCAGACGACCATTTCGCGCTTCAACGCACAATGCAGTACGAGCCACATCACGCACGATGCTGACTTTACCGCGCTGGGACTGCACTGGCTGTGCAGCGCTGGCAGCCTGCTGCCAACTCTGACCTGCATCCGGTAATGGTGACTTTTCAGCAAAGGGGTCCACCTCGGCCTCAAGCTCGCGCTCTTCTTCCTCAACAAAAGGCAATGAGTTAAGCGGTAAGCGCATCCCCATGGGCGAATCTCCGGGGATCAGAGTTAACCGTCCGGCACGTAACTGCCAGTCTGAAGAACGCCAGCAGTTCTCGTAATAGTTCCACGCCAATGGCAGCACATAACCACTGGCGCGATTCAGCCCCTGCTCGGATAACAGCCGCGCAAGTCGACGCCGTTCCAGCGAGTCATCGAGATCAACTTTTGCCGGGTCAACGTTGTCGGGCAGAGACTGTTCTTGCCAGAGATAATAAAGCGCATCTTCATACCCCGGCAGAATATGCTGATTATTAACACCCAGCTTCGCTGCCAGTGTTTGCATATAGCGCTCAGCATCGACCGTGCCATGGCCGTAGTTTTTATCCGCGCGCGCCAGCAGTGCCGGTGTTTTCCACAGCTGCTGTCCATCCGTTCGCCAGAAGCAGCTCAATGCCCAGCGAGGAATCTCCTCACCGGGATACCATTTACCCTGACCGTAATGCAGTAAACCACCGGGGGCGAACTTCTCACGCAAGCGCAGCAGCAAGTCCTTCGCCAAACGCAGCTTGTCGGCGCCCAAGGCTTCGGTATTCCATTGCGGAGAATCCATATCGTCGATGGAAACAAACGTCGGCTCCCCCCCCATGGTCAGGCGAACATCGCCACTGTCCAGCTCACGATCAACCGCATCCCCGAGCGCCAGAATTGATTCCCACTGAAAGTCATCATAGGGCTTGGTAACACGAGGGTCTTCGTGGATACGGGTCACCACGTTGCTGTAATCAAACTCGACCTCGCACTTGTCCGTTACCCCGGTAATTGGAGCGGCCGAGACAGGATCAGGTGTACAAGCCAGAGGGATGTGCCCTTCTCCTGCCAGCAGACCGGACGTGGGATCAAGACCAACCCAGCCCGCTCCCGGGATAAAGGCTTCGCACCAGGCATGCAAATCGGTGAAGTCCTGCTCAGGGCCTGAGGGACCGTCAAGAGATTTCACATCCGAAGTCAGCTGTACCAGATAGCCGGAGGCAAATCGTGCTGCGATACCGCAGTGACGAAGAATTTGTACCAGTAACCAGGCGGTATCACGACAAGACCCTTTCGCCAGCGTCAGGGTTTCCTCACAGGTCTGAATACCGGGTTCAAGCCGGACGCCATAGCCAATCTGCTGTTGTAGGAGCTGATTCACTTCGACCAGAAAATCGATGGTCTTACGCGGCTTTTGCGGGATAGCCTTGACCCACTCGCTCAGAAGCGGGCCATTCTCACTGGTCTCTAAATACGCTTCCAGCTCCTTCTTAAGCAGCGGGTCGTACTTGAACGGAAACTCTTCAGCATATTCCTCGATGAAGAAATCGAAGGGGTTAATCACCGTCATGTCGGCAATCACTTCCACTTCAAACTTCAGCTCCTTGCACTTCTCCGGAAAAACGAGACGCGCCTGATAGTTGCCGAAAGGGTCCTGCTGCCAGTTGATGAAGTGGTTTTCTGGAAAAACCTTGAGGGAGTAGCCATGAATTTTGGTGCGTGAATGACTGGCAGGTCGCAGCCTGAGCACATGGGGGCCAATCCCCACATGGCGATCAAAGACGTAGGAAGTCTGGTGCCTGATGGCAACACGTATCGTCATGGTGAGCTTTCCTTGTGGACTCTGACGCCTGCCAGAGTTAACCAAACGCAATACGGGGTTATGTGACGAGTATGAATCGCCTAAGTGACCGTTGGATGATCCGGGTGAGACAGGACAGAGCGTTGTCACCGAACCTTAACAAAGCCCTTCGCCTCGTTCTGTTGCCCGTGATTAAATGCTATTGCCTATCCATCCGGCTTTTGCCAACTCCGACTGAATGACCATGCAAACTTCCAATATCCTTACATGGCTACGCACTCATCGGGCCACAGTCGCAGGTTCTTGCCTGCTGGCCATGCTCATCAGCTTTCTGTTGTCGCAGATTACCCCGATTAGCACGCTGCCTTCTACTCTGTTTGCATGGCTGGCGTTTATTTTCTTCTGGCCCGCATTACCTCGAATCAACAAGCAGCAAAGCCTCGCCTTGATGAGCGTCGGCCTGATTGGCGCAGCCGTCGCGCATTTTCGGGGAGATAACATCCCACTGAGCACACTCTTGGGAAATTACCTGTCACTGATCTCTATGCTTACAGCGGTCAGCTTTTTGAAAATGATGGCCTCAGGCAATCAGGAAAGCCTGCCACGGGGAAAAAAGGGGATTGTTTCAACCCTCGCCGCCAGCCACTTACTTGGCGCGGTACTCAATCTCTCTATTCTGGTGATTATGGGCGACCGCCTGGCCAGACAGGGAAAAATCACTCTGCGGCAAGGAACTCTGATTGGCCGCGGTTTTACTTTTGCAGCGCTCTGGTCACCGTTTTTTGTCGCCATGAACGTCTCTTTGCTTGCCTCACCCGGCATGACCTTTATTCATATTTTGCCCGTTGGCCTAACCATAGCGCTCATCGCTCTTGTTGCCAGCACCTGGAGAATGAACCGTCAGTGGCAGGATATCGAAGGCTACCCTCTGGACCTTAAAACACTGCTACTCCCCGTTGGCCTCGCGATCATCGTGATCACCTGCCATGAGTTTTTTCCGCAGGTATCTGTCACGCTGGTGATTACTCTGGTCGCCCCCATAACCGCCCTGCTCTTTTTGGGGTTAAGACAGCCCAGCAGTGTTCCTCAAAAACTTGAACAACACGTCAGCCAGAGTCTTGGCAGAATGGGCGGGGAAGTGGCTCTGTTTCTGGCGGCGGGGGTGCTCAGTAGTGGGCTAATGGTGATGGTGAAAGCGCTGGATTACAGCCTGCCCATACATCATTTTGGTGCCCTGCAGGCCTGTATTTTATTGGTCGTCATGATTCTGCTGGCTTGGACTGGCATTCACGCCATGATCAGCGTCGCAGTCAGCAGTCCGCTTTTATTACCGATGCACCCCAACCCTGACATGCTCGGTTTTATGTATCTGAGTGCCTGGGCACTTGGCTCTGGCTCAAGCCCGTTGTCCGGAATGAACCTGATGCTCGGTTTACGCTTTCAGATACCGGCGAAGGGACTATGGCGTAATCAGGCCCCCTTCGTCATGGCAATACTGCCGGTGCTCTGGGCCGCGCTGTTCTATCTGGATTATTGATTACCCGGAAGAAAAATTTTCCAGAGCACAAAAACACCAAAGGCAGGGATTACCTGCCTTTTCTCGTTAATTCACAGTCCTTGTGGTTAATCAGACTGCTGTTGATGCTCCACCAGAAAGCGGCGCATGGCAGCTACCGTCTCATCACTGCAGTGATGCTCAATCCCCTCTGAGTCAGCCACTGCAACATGCTCTGGAACGCCCAAAGCCAGTAGTGCGTTAAGCACCACCTGATGGCGCTCGGCCACTTTTTCTGCCAGAGTCTGACCTTCATCCGTCAGGAAAATGCCACGATAGGGTCGGGCTTCCACAAGACCTTCGGTACGAAGCCGGGTAATTACCTTCGAGACAGCCGCCGTACTGACTCCCAAACGCTCAGCCAGATCGCTTGCCCTCGCCTCACCGTGTTCGGCACGCAACACAGCAATTTCTTCCACGTAATCTTCGATCAGCTCACGTTGATGATCCTGTCGAGTCCGCTCGAAAGAGGTGTGGCGTTTAATCTCTACCATCGGAAAGGATCCTTACTGCCCGGCACTGATAAAGTGACCATCTTAGCATCAAATCCGGGCCACTAAAGCGACAGTTGCCTGATCCCAGTCATTCTTTAGTGTTGCCTGATAACCACAACTGTCAGGTCAGTTCAAAGACCAGCACATAGAGGTTAAGGGCAATAATGATAGCCGCCACCAGCGCTCCGACCCAGTTCACCCATGGACGATTGACCAGATTCCCCATCAACTGCTTGTTGGCGGTAAAGAACAACAAAGGAACCAGCGCAAAGGGAATACCAAAACTCAGCACTACCTGACTTGCCACCAGCACCTGCTGCTCCGGCAGACCCATCAAGATGACAGCAATGGCTGGTACCATAGTAATCAGGCGGCGCAGCCACAAGGGAATCGTAAAGTGTACGAAGCCCTGCATAACCACCTGACCCGACATGGTACCGACAATGGAGGATGACAGACCGGCCATCAGCAAGGTGAAGCCAAAGATAATACTCGCCGCATCATGCCCCATGAGTGGAGACAGCAGACGATAGCTCTCAGTAATAGAGGCAACAGATGTCTCGCCGTTACCGTTAAAGACTGAGGCCGCAAGAATCAGCATCGCCATATTGATCAATCCCGCGAGCGCCATTCCGATAATCACATCAAGTCGATAAAAACGCATGATACGGGCGCGGTCTTTGTCTTCTCGCACCTTGATACGGTTCTGTGACAGCGCTGAATGCAGATAGATCACATGGGGCATCACCGTCGCGCCCAAAATACCTGCGGCAAGGAAGATCGCGTAACCATCGGCAAAACCGGGCACCAGCAGGCCGTAAATAATGGGTTCTGCCGGGGGACGATCCAGCACGATCTGGGTCAGAAAACCAAACGACACAGCCAGTATCATGGCGCCGATCAGCATCTCCATCATGCGAAAACCGTAGCGCTGCATGTAGAGCACCACATAGGTGATGACCCCGGTCAGCAACGCCCCTTCAAGCATCGACATCCCGAACAGTAGATTGAAAGCAAGCGCGGCCCCCAGAAACTCGGCCAGATCAGTCGCTATAGCCACTATCTCTGCCTGAATCCAGAGAAACCAGACCACCGGCCGCGGATAACGCTCACGCATGACCTCCGCCAGATTTTTGCCGGTCGCCAGGCCCAGTCGCGCGGACAGGGTCTGAATCAGCATCGCCATCAGGTTAGCCCAGAGCACAACCCACAAAAGGGCATATCCGTATCGGGAACCCGCTTCAATGTTGGTCGCAAAGTTACCCGGATCGATATAAGCCACGGCAGCAATCAGGGCAGGACCAAAAAACGGCAAAAATCGTTTTAAACCACGACCTTGCTGTCCGGAAAGCACCTGATCCGCCTGATTCTGAACATTTTGATCGGAGAGGACGTACATCCTTAACCTCACTTCATAAAATCAACCATGGTTAACAAAGTAAGCATTAGTTAGCAAAAACTCAATCATTCGACTGATTGAACTTTCTCAGTGGGTTGATAGGAAATACCTATAGGCAGGGGAAAGCCGTGAAACTGCTATGGTTTAATTAAACAAAACTGCATCTACACGACAGCAGATCAAATATCTACAGTGAAGGCATGACTCAATCAGCATCAGGGGTTCGGCCATGAGCAGCACATTTTATGATCGCGTACAGAGCACTCTTACAGAAATTCGCGATGCAGGACTTTACAAGGACGAGCGTCCTATCAGCAGCCCACAAAGCGCGCACATCATTACCCGTAATGGTGATGAGGTTATTAACCTCTGCGCCAATAACTATCTCGGTCTTGCAGACCATCCCAAGCTGGTAACCGCCGCCAAGCAGGCACTGGATATCCATGGTTTCGGTATGGCCTCAGTCCGCTTCATCTGTGGCACTCACGATCTTCACAAAACCCTTGAGCAACGTATCAGCCAGCTGCTTTGCACTGAAGATACGATCCTCTACTCCTCCTGTTTTGATGCCAATGGCGGCCTGTTTGAAACCCTGCTTGGCCCCGAAGATGCCATCATTTCAGACAGTCTGAACCACGCCAGCATTATTGACGGCGTGCGCCTGTGCAAAGCACAGCGCTATCGTTACCAGAATAACGACATGGCGGACCTTGAGTCCCAGCTTGAACAGGCAAAGTCGTCTCGCACGATTCTGATTGCCACCGATGGTGTCTTCTCCATGGACGGCTCCATCGCCAATCTGCAGGCCGTGTGTGATCTGGCGGAGCGCTACGGTGCATTGGTCATGGTGGATGACTCCCATGCCGTTGGCTTTATGGGAGAAAACGGACGCGGCACCCATGAGCATTGTGGCGTTATTGACCATGTGGACATTCTGACCGGCACCCTGGGCAAGGCACTGGGCGGCGCATCAGGTGGTTATATCAGCGGCAAAAAACCTGTTATCGATTTGCTGCGTCAGCGCTCGCGCCCCTACCTGTTCTCGAACAGCCTGGCTCCTATGATCACCGCAGCTTCCATTGCCGCTATTGACCTTCTGACCGAGTCTGGCGACTTGCTCAAAAAGCTCAAACACAACAGTCAGTACTTCCGTGAAAAAATGACCGCTGCGGGCTTTAACCTCCTGCCCGGCGAACACCCCATTGTGCCAGTGATGCTGGGTGATGCCCGTCTGGCGCAGGAGATGGCCGCGATGATGCTGGATGAAGGCATTTATGTGACCGGTTTTTCCTACCCGGTCGTACCTCAAGGGCAGGCGCGGATTCGAACCCAGATGTCTGCAGCCCTGAGTCAGTCAGATCTGGATACAGCCATCAGCGCCTTCATCAAAGTCGGAAAAGCCTTGCAAATTATTGACTGATTTCGACCGATTGCACTTGCTGCAAGGTCAGGATATAACCACGTTTAACTGCACGCTCGCAGTACAAGCTGTAACCCTAGGAGCCTATGATGCGTACCCTGGCAAAACTTCACTCGGCGAAAGGCCTTTGGGCTCATGAAGCGCCGGTCCCTGAATACGGCAATAACGACCTTCTTATTCGCATCCGCAAAACCGCTATTTGTGGTACTGACATGCACATCTGGAACTGGGATGAGTGGGCACAAAAGACCATTCCTGTGCCGATGCATGTAGGGCATGAATATGTCGGTGAAGTTGCTGCGATGGGCGCCGATGTTCAGGGTTTTGCTATTGGAGATCGTGTTTCAGGTGAAGGCCACATCACCTGTGGCCATTGTCGTAACTGCCGTGCCGGAAAACAACACTTGTGTCGTGAAACCCTGGGTGTCGGTGTAAACCGTCCCGGCGCTTTTGCCGATTATCTGGTGCTGCCTGCCGTTAATGCCTTCAAGCTGCCGGCGAACATTCCGGATGATATTGCCTCCATTCTGGATCCCTTTGGCAATGCCGCCCATACCGCTCTGTCGTTTGATTTGGTCGGCGAAGATGTACTCATCACTGGCGCTGGTCCCATTGGCATTATGGCCGCTGCGATCTGCCGCCATGTGGGCGCTCGTCACGTGGTGATTACGGATGTGAATGAGTACCGCCTGAAACTGGCAGAACAGATGGGCGCTACACGCGCAATCAATGTTGCTGAGACTTCCATTAAGGATGTGATGAAGTCACTCGGCATGACGGAAGGTTTTGATATTGGCTTGGAAATGTCCGGCGTTCCTGCCGCATTTAATGACATGCTCAAAAGTATGAACCATGGCGGTAAAATCGCGATGCTCGGTATTCCGTCCAAAGAAATGGCTATCGACTGGAGTCAGGTCATTTTCAAGGGACTGATCATTAAGGGCATCTATGGTCGCGAAATGTTCGAGACCTGGTACAAGATGGTCGCCATGCTCCAGAGCGGGCTGGATCTCTCCCCTCTCATTACTCATCACTTTAAAGTCGAAGAGTTCGAGCAGGGCTTCGAGGCCATGAATACCGGGCAGACCGGCAAGGTGATTCTCGACTGGACCTGAGGTCTTAGCCTCAGCGTTCCCATTCCAGACCGGTTCTCATCAGCCGGTCTGGCTTTCCTCAAAAGTACGCAACCAGGCAACCAGACGAGGCCAATCCGGCGCCTCCACTGCCGTACTAATACGAATACAATGCCGATACTGCTCTGAGGTGGAAAACAAACTGCCAGGCATAATGCTAACACCGCGATCCAGCAACCATTCATGCAGCTGAAGGGCATCGACTCCTTCACCCAATGCAAGCCACAACAAAAAACCACCTTGCGGCATCACATAGCGCCAGTGAGCCAGACCCTGGCTCTGCAAACACTGACACAAGTCCGCCAACTGCTGCCGATAACGCCGCCTCACTCGCTGGATATGACGCTGGTATTCCAGACCTTGCATAAACGTAGCCACGACCTGCTGGGACAGCGCATGGCTGGCCATTGTAGTGACCGTTAATAACTGCTGCACCTGCTGATGGTAGCGACCCGCAGCAATCCATCCCACACGAAATCCTGGCGCGAAGGTTTTGGAAACAGCAGAGCAATACAACACTCTGCCAGACGTATCCCAGGCTTTGAGAGGTACCGGCACCCGACGCCCATGAGTCAGCTCCGCATAGGTGTCATCCTCAATCACTGGTAAGTCATAGTCCTGAGTCACTGACAGTAATTGCTGTTTGGCTGGTTCCGGCATCAGGCTGCCGGTAGGGTTGGAAAAGTTGGGTGACACGACGAGCGCCTTGATCGGCCACTGCCTGAGTGCCTCCGCCAAGGCTTCAGGATTCATCCCACTAGCCAGATCACAGGGAATCTCCAAAGCCTTTAGCCCCAGAGCCTCCAGTAACTGCAGAAGTCCGTGATAAGCGGGAGATTCGATGGCAACCAGATCTCCGGGATTAACCACGGATTGAAGCGCCAGACTGAGCGCCTCCTGACAGCCCTGGGTCAATGAAAGCTCGCTCGCTTCGAGCTTTATACCCTGCTGGCTTAATTTGAGTGCCAGCATCTGGCGCAAGACCAGACTTCCTGGCGCGAAAGCATAGGCAGTCATCAGCTCAGGATTCTCACGTAAGCAGCGATGAGTGACTCGGCGCAAAATATCCACTGGCAGAAACCCTGCCTCAGGGACTGCCGCGCCAAGATGCATCACATCCGGCTCACGGGATTGGTGCAATACCCTGCTGATCAACGCATGCCGGGTAACCTCGACGGGAGCAGAGATGGTGGTTATCCGAGCCGCAGACTGAGACTCATAGCGCACGTAAAAGCCACTTTTAGGCCGAGCCTCAATCAAACCCTGCGCCTCTAACAGGCTTAATGCCATCATGGCTGTGCTCTGGCTCACGCCCCACTCTTTATGCAAACGACGGATGGACGGCACTCGCTGCCCCGTGGTTAACACACCCTGACGTATTTGCTGGCCCAGTTGTTCGGCAATCTGCTGATACAGCATGTCGATTCCTGCGTAATGAAAAAAGGCCACTCAAATGAGTGGCCTTCAAGGGTACCAGTGCGTTAGCTGCTAATTACAGCAGCATACGACGAACTTCACTCAACAGCTGAGTGATGTAAGTCAGGAAGCGACCTGCATCACCACCATTGATTGCACGGTGGTCGTATGACAGACACAGCGGCAGCATGGTGCGAGGCTCGAATTCCTTGCCATTCCAGTGCGGCTTAACGTCGGCACGGGAGATACCAAGGATGGCAACTTCAGGAGTATTAACGATTGGCGTAAAGCCAGTACCGCCGATACCACCCAGGCTGGAGACTGTGAAGCAGGCTCCCTGCATTTCTGCTGGCTTGAGTTTCTTCTCCTGAGCCTTCTTGGCCAGCTCATTCGCTTCACGCGACAGCTCATACAAGCTCTTCTTGTCAGCATCACGGATAACAGGAACTACCAAACCGTTCGGCGTATCCACTGCCATACCGATGTTCACATATTTCTTGTAGACAATATGCTCACCGTCCGCATGCAAGGACGCATTGAACTTCTGGAACTTGCTCAGTGCCATCGCACATGCCTTCAAAATGAAGGGCAGCGGAGTCAGCTTAACGCCTTCTTTTTCCGCTTCTGCTTTAACCGCTTTACGGAAGGCTTCCAGCTCAGTGATATCCGCATCATCAAATTGAGTCACATGCGGGACGTTCAGCCAGGCGCGACTCATGTTGAATGCCGTGACCTTATGAATCTTGGTCATTGGCTGGATATCAACTTCGCCCCACTGGCTAAAGTCGATCTCAGGTACCTTAGGAATTCCAGCTCCGGCCACAGCAGAAGCCGCAGGTGCTGCCGCAGGCGCCGCTTTGGCTCCTGACATGACCTGCTTAACGTAGGCCTGAATGTCTTCTTTCAGGATACGACCACGAGGACCCGTCGGGGTCACCAGGTTCAGGTCTACCCCAAACTCACGGGCCAACATACGCACAGCGGGGCCAGCGTGAACATTCTTGCCTGCAGTACCCGTCGCTTGCGCTGCTGGTTCAGCCTTAGCAGCAGCGGGAGCCGCCGCTTTAGGCGTCTCTGCCTTTGAGGCCGCGGGCTGACTTGCTGGCTGAGCTGCAGGCGCGGGTGCTGCTGCACCTTCCACTTCCAGCTCAAGAATGAAGTCACCTTCAGAGACCTTGGAGCCTTCCTTGAGTGCTACGGACTTAACCTTGCCAGACTTCGGCGCAGGCACTTCCATAGAGGCTTTATCTGTTTCCAGAACGATCAGTGAATCGCCTTCGCTGATGCTGTCGCCTGCTTTAACACAGACTTCAATAACATCAACATCAGTCGCACCACCGATGTCAGGCACATTGATCTTCTCCACACCGCCTGCAACAGGCGCTGGAGCGGCCGCTTTAGGCGCCTCTTCCGCTTTGGAAGGTGCTTCAGCCCCAGACTCAACAGGCGTAGGCTCGCTTGGGCCAGCAGCAACGGACAGCTCAAGGATGACATCACCCTCGGATACCTTGCCGCCTTCCTTAACGATCAGGCGCTTAACAACACCACCTTTGGGTGCAGGAACCTCCATGGAGGCCTTGTCAGTTTCAAGCACGATCAGGGAGTCACCTTCGGCAACCTCCTGGCCTTCCTTGACAACAACTTCAATCACATCGACATCAGTTGCACCACCGATATCAGGAACCTTCACTTCCTCAACACCGCCAGCAGAAGCGGCAGGTGCCGCTTTCTGTGGTGCAGGAGCAGCTTCCTGCTTGGGTTCTTCTTTCGCTGGCGCAGGGGCAGGCGCTTCCTCAGAAGCACCACCACCGACTTCAAGCTCAAGAACCGCAACACCTTCAGAAGCCTTATCGCCTTCTTTGATGATGATGGATTTTACAGTACCGCCTTTAGGAGCAGGCACTTCCATGGAGGCTTTATCCGTTTCCAGAACGATTAAGGAATCACCTTCGGAAATGGTATCGCCTACACTGACGCACACTTCAATGACGTCTGCTTCACCGCCACCGATATCTGGCACGTTGATAGTTTCAGTACTCATTCGTCACCTCTTAATCCGTTAATGACTCGATCAAACGTTCAGGGGGTTTGGCTTGTCTGGGTTGATACCAAACAGTTTGATCGCGCGAGTCACTTCGCTTGCTTCGATCTTGCCTTCTTCAGCCAGTGCTTTCAGTGCAGCAACAGCAACGAAGTGGCGGTCAACCTCGAAGAAGTGACGCAGTTTCTTACGGGTATCGCTTCGGCCGAAGCCGTCAGTGCCCAGCACCTTGAAGCGGTGAGGTACGAATTCACGCAGCTGGTCAGAGTAAAGCTTCATGTAGTCAGTAGAAGCAATAACAGGCGCATTGAACTTGCTCAGGCATTCAGTCACGTAAGGTACGCGCGGTTCTGCTTCAGGATGCAGCAGGTTATAACGCTGGCAATCCAGAGCTTCACGGCGCAGCTCATTCATGGAGGTTGCACTCCAGATATGAGAGTCAACGTTGAAATGCTCTTTCAGCAGTTTCGCACCCTCGCGAACTTCGTTCAGGATGGTACCAGAACCCATCAGCTGAACAGTCAGCTCAGAGGCAGGGTTGCCCTGTTCCAGCAGATACATACCTTTGATGATGCCTTCTTCAGCATCAGCAGGCATATCAGGATGCTGATAGTTCTCGTTCATCGTGGTGATGTAGTAGAACTTGCTTTCCTTCTCACGGTACATGCGGCGGATACCGTCCTGAATGATGACCGCCAGCTCATAGCTGTAAGTAGGGTCATAAGTCACACAGTTCGGGATGGTGCTGGCAACGATATGGCTATGGCCATCTTCATGCTGCAGACCTTCACCGTTCAGCGTAGTACGGCCAGAAGTAGCACCGATCAAGAAGCCGCGCGCCTGCATGTCGCCAGCTGCCCACGCCAAGTCACCGATACGCTGGAAACCGAACATGGAGTAGTACACGTAGAACGGGATCAGTGCATAGTTGTTGTTGGCGTAGGAAGTCGCACAAGCAATCCACGCAGACATGGCGCCCGGCTCGTTGATACCTTCTTCCAGAATCTGACCGTCTTTGGACTCTTTGTAGTACATGATCTGGTCACGATCATGGGGGGTATATCGCTGTCCGGCGGAGCTGTAGATACCCAGCTGACGGAACATACCTTCCATACCAAAGGTACGGGCTTCATCAGGAACGATTGGCACGATACGTGGGCCGATGTTCTTGTCCTTGACGATGGTCGACAGGATACGAACAAACGCCATGGTGCTGGAAATCTCACGATCACCTGTACCCTTGAGCTGGCTCTTCAGAGAATCCAGATCCGGGGTTTCCAGTGCCTCAAAATCACTGCGACGTACAGGGTACATGCCACCCAGTGCCTTACGACGGTCAAACATGTACTTCAGTTCAGGACTGTCTGGCGCAGGACGATAGTAAGGGATGGACTCAAGCTGCTCATCATCCAGAGGAATATTGAAGCGATCACGGAAGGCCTTCAGGTCGTCCATTTTCACTTTTTTCATGGAGTGAGTGTCGTTCTTGGCTTCACCGGAAGTACCGGTACCGTAACCTTTTACGGTCTGCGCCAGAATGACAGTTGGCTGTCCTTTGTGATTAACCGCTTCGTGATACGCCGCGTAAACCTTGTAAGGATCGTGACCACCACGGTTCAGGTTCATGATGTCCTGATCGCTCAGATCAGAAACCATGTCCTTCAAATCAGGATACTTGCCGAAGAAGTGCTCACGGGTGTAGGCACCACCATTGGCTTTGTAGTTCTGCAGCTCGCCGTCGACCACTTCGTCCATACGCTGTTGCAACAGACCCTGCTCATCACGCTCAAGCAGCGGATCCCAATGGCGGCCCCAAAGTACTTTGATAACGTTCCAGCCAGCACCACGGAAGATGCCTTCCAGTTCCTGAACGATTTTACCGTTACCACGAACAGGACCATCCAGACGCTGCAAGTTACAGTTGATCACGAAGATAAGGTTGTCGAGCTTCTCACGGCCCGCCAGAGAAATGGCGCCAAGGCTTTCTGGCTCATCACATTCACCATCGCCCATGAAACACCAAACCTTACGGTCGCCACGCTGCACCAGTTCACGCGCATCCAGATAGCGCATGATGTGCGCCTGATAAATCGCCTGGATAGGACCAAGGCCCATGGAAACGGTCGGGAACTGCCAGAAATCAGGCATCAACCAGGGGTGGGGATACGAAGACAAGCCATTGCCATCGACTTCACGACGGAAGTTATCCAGCTGCTGCTCTGACAGTCGGCCTTCCAGATAGGCACGGGCGTAAATACCAGGGGAAATGTGGCCCTGGAAGAACACCATATCCGCTTCCTGATCGCCTTCAGGTCCACGGAAGAAGTAGTTGAAGCCCACATCGTAAAGGGTGGCAGAGGAAGAGAATGAAGAGATGTGACCGCCAAGTCCCTCATCATTGTCGTTTGCACGCATAACCATCGCCAGAGCATTCCAGCGGATCAGCGAGCGAATACGGCGCTCCATGAACAAATCACCCGGCATGCGGGCTTCGTCCTTGGGCTTGATAGTGTTGACATAGGGAGTGTTGAGGCTGGTGAAATTATCTACACCCAGGTCACGAGCATGGTTGCCCAGACGACGCAGGATATATCCAGCACGGTCATCACCTTCGTTTTTCGCCACCGACTCAAGGGCGTCTAGCCATTCCTGAGTTTCGATAGGATCCTTATCTTCGATAATGTCTTGCACTATGAATTCCCCACATTGAAAATTCTTTTTATGTACCCTGCTCATGTATTTTTGCTACACAAGCCACCTCCTGTTGTGCATTGCAACAGGGTTGTTATGACAAATTTTGTAGTAATACTACAAAACCGAATGGGATAAATCTACTTGGCCCAATGCCTGCATAATGCGTATGTCGTGGTTTTTACACCTCGAACCGGACAAATAAGCCATGGCATCCATTCGTGTTACTGCTCTAAAAGCTGCTGACGACGCAACGATCGCTGCAGCCTGGTTTTTTCTTTACTGACTTCCATGAGTACTTCCTCCACATAGGCAAAGTGCTCATGGGCACAATCTCTGGCCGCTTCAGGCTCACCTTCACAAATGGCATTCAATAGACGCTGATGTTGCAGGCTAAGCTGCTGACGATGCACTGTCTTGGAATACATCTGACTCAGATTGCCAAACACATTGTCTTTCAGCAGCTCCAGCAACGAGCGCATCGAATGAAGCAGAACAATATTATGTGAAGCTTCGGCAATCGCCAGGTGGAAGGCTAAATCAGCAGCCACCTCTTTTTCGAAATCCCGTCGTTCATGGTACAGCTTAAGTTGCTCATGACACTTGCGAAGGTTATCCCGGTCAGCTTCGGTACCACGAAGCGCTGCGTAATAGGCGCAGACGCCTTCAAGAGCATGACGAAATTCAAGCAAATCATATTGAGCTTCTGGGTGTTGGGAGAACAACTGCAGTAGTGGATCAGAGAATGAAGTACCGATCCGTTCAACGACATAGGTTCCGCCACCCTGGCGACTACTTAACAAGCCCTTAGCGATGAGCTTTTGCACGGCCTCCCGAATGGAAGGACGAGATACTGAAAATCGTTCGGCCATCTCCCGTTCAGGCAACAGGCGCTGACCGGGTTTGAGAGAGCCTTCCATAATCATGGCTTCGAGTTTCTCCATGATCACATCTGAAAGCTTGGCAGTTCTGACTCTTTCCAACGTTACCACCACCTTGTGGCAGTTAAATAACAACCATCATATGTATGAGCAGGAAGCCTGAAACCCAAGGGAATAGAGGTTCTCTCCTGGCTTGACAAAGCATCTTCTGACCCGGGCACCTTTCGCCAAAGGGCTTTAGTGCCGGACAACAACATAGCAACAGACAGGGAGTGGCGCAAATCAGGACAACTCAGCAAAACAATTTACATTGATAAAACAGATAGTTAGCAATTTTTAACGTCAGATCGGCCATCCTATCCTGTTTTCACGGCTTTACCTATCCCCGACCTCGTGCCATTCGACTAATTGACAGCCTTCAAAGAGCCCACCTAGAGTAATAGTACTATTTTGGTCATTTGGTAATACCAATTCAGAGTGGTTGACCGAAGCAGTATCTACAAGCCTTGCTCACTACTGATCACCTATCTGAATACTGAGACTTTTAGTTTGATGGCTCCTGACTACACCGCCTTTATTGAAGATGCCAAATCTCTGCTGCCAGTATCGGCAGTTATCACCTCTCCATTAAAGCTGCTTGCCTACGGCACGGATGCAAGTTTTTACCGGCTGGTGCCCAAAGTCGTCCTGAGGCCTGACACTCTTGAGCAGATCAAGGCGCTCCTCGCCTCAGCCAGAAGACATCGCACTCCGGTGACTTTCAGAACTGCCGGCACCAGCCTCTCCGGCCAGGCAATTACTGACAGCGTGCTAATTCAGCTAGCGGGAGCGTTTCGTAATCACCGCATTATTGATCATGGACAGCGAATAGCACTTGAGCCCGGAGTCATTGGAGCCCATGCCAACCGCTATCTTGCTCCTTTTGGACGAAAGATTGGTCCGGACCCGGCGTCTATTAATGCCGCGATGATTGGAGGCATTGCCGCTAACAATTCCAGTGGGATGTGTTGTGGCACGGCAGGCAACTCCTATTACACCCTGAGTGCCATGAAGCTGATTCTGGCTGATGGCACTTACGTGGATACCGACAACTCAGAGAGCATCGCCATATTTCGCGATGAAAAATCCGAGTTACTGACACAGTTATCAGCCCTTGCTGATCAGGTTAAGGACAACCCTGAGCTCTGTAACAGAATCCGTCACAAGTATCGTCTCAAGAACACCACCGGCTATGCGTTGAACGCTCTCATCGATTTCAGCGATCCGCTGGATATTCTTCAACACCTGATGATTGGCTCAGAAGGCACGTTGGGTTTTCTGGGGGAGATTACCTATAACACCCTTCCGGAGCCGAGCTTCAAGGCAACATCGCTGATGTTTTTTGAGTCGATGGAGCTTGCCTGTGCTGCCATACCAACGCTCAAAATGTGCAATGTTGCTGCAGCCGAGCTGATGGACTGGCGCAGTCTCAAGAGTGTTGCGGACTATCCTTCCATTGCATCGACACTTAAACACCTGCCCAATCACTCTGCCGCCTTGCTGGTCGACGTTCGTGGTCAGGATCAAGCCTCACTGGATCAGCAAATTGCTACCGTACAGCAGCACTTTATTGAGCAAGGGTTAGAGACACTGCGCCCGCTGGATTTCAGCCAGGACAGTCAGACCATCAGCCAGCTGTGGAATATTCGCAAAGGGCTCTTCCCGGCTGTCGGCGCGGTTCGCCCGACCGGAACAACCGTCATTATTGAAGATGTCGCTTTCCCGACAGAACGCTTGGCAGATGCCGTCGCCGATCTGCATCAGCTTTTTCAACATTGGGCCTATAACGAAGCCATCATTTTTGGCCATGCACTGGACGGGAATCTGCACTTCGTTTTCACTCAGCGATTTGATGACGAGCAAGCCGTTGCACGCTATGAAGGGCTAATGAAAGATCTGGCTGGCCTCGTTATTGGTGAGTATCAGGGCTCCCTGAAAGCGGAACATGGCACCGGTCGTAATATGGCCCCCTTTGTCGAACAGGAATGGGGAAGCGATGCCTATGCACTGATGTGGTCGATTAAAGCCTTGCTTGACCCGGACAACCTGCTAAACCCGGGGGTCATTCTCAATAAAGACCCTGAGGCCCACCTGAAAGATCTGAAGGTCCTGCCTGCGACTCATCCCTTAGTCGATACCTGCATCGAATGTGGTTTCTGTGAGCCTGCCTGCCCCTCAAGGCAGCTTACTCTGACGCCCCGCCAGCGTATCGTTGCCCAGAGGGAAATTGCCCGACTTGAAGCGGAGGGAGACTATCCCGCTCACGATGCCATGGCGGCGGAATACGAATACCTGGGTAACGATACCTGTGCCGCCTGCGGACTGTGCTCGACCCTTTGTCCGGTCGGCATTAATACAGGGGACATGACACGAAACCTGCGCTCGGAGCACAACCGCTCCTGGCGAGGTACCGCTGAATGGGTGGCGGAACACTTCAAACTCACCAGCGAAGGATTTCGCATCGGCTTAAAGCTCAGCGGCAGTGCCAGTAAAATTTTTGGCGTGCCTTTTATGCAGCGTGCCACACGCTGGGGACGCAAACTGAGCGGAAACCGTATCATGCAGTGGACGCCAGCCATGCCCACAGCGGCGGTGTTTGAAGAGCCACAACTCCTCAGTATTCAGGAGCAAACACTGCCGCAGCCAAGAGTCGTCTACATGCCAAGTTGCGTCTCGCGCACCATGGGACCTGCACAACAGACGCAGGATAAGCGCGCCCTCCCCGAAGTCACCCTGTCCGTGCTTCGCAAGGCCGGGTTTCAGGTCGTTATTCCTGAGCAAATCGAAGGTCTTTGTTGCGGGATGCCCTTTCAAAGCAAGGGCTTTTTCGATCAGGCACAGGAAAAGCAGCAAGAAACCCTGGATGCCCTGGCCAAAGCCTCGGAAAATGGCCATTGGCCTATCATTACCGACACCTCCCCCTGTACCGCGAGGCTAAAAGAGCAAAGCGAAATCAGTGTTCGCATTGAAGACACCTGCAGCTTCCTTGTGCGTGAAGTACTACCACGACTCAACATTACACCCAGCGACACCAGCGTGATGTTGCATATTCCTTGTAGCACTGCACGCCTGGGTGAGCAGGCATCAATCCGCACCCTCGCCAACAGTGTTTCAACCAATGTTATTGAGCCTGAACACATTACCTGCTGCGGTTTTGCCGGGGATAAAGGATTTACTGAGCCCGAACTGAACGCCTCGGCGCTGGCACCGCTAAAAGCTCAGGTGCCGTCGCACTGTCACGAAGGTATTTCACTGAGCCGCACCTGCGAGATTGGCCTTTCCCATCACAGCGGCATCGAATACCACTCGATCCTTTATCTGTTGGATCGTTGCAGCAGTGCTAAAACAAGCGTCAATGCAGCCTGAAGTAATCACTGCATTTTCCTCAAGCACCTTTTAATCAGCCAAGTGCAGGGAAGCGCATTCGCGAACTTAAGACCTGCCCCAAGGAGCGCAGACGCCCGATGTTTGAGCGTATTTTTTTAACGGTTTTCCCCGTCGTTGCTATCGTTTTTATTGGAGCGATTTACGGCAAGATTCGCCGTCCTGACATTCGAGTCGCCAACCAGATCAACATGGAGCTTTTCGTCCCGGCGCTGCTTATCAGCGTTTTGGCGGGCAAGGATTTTCAACTCACTGACTACGGGCAACTGGCCTGGATGTCTGCCGCAGTGGTATTAGGCAGCGGCTTGCTGCTGCTACCTCTTTGTCTCTGGAGGGGGATTTCCTGGAAAACCTTTCTGCCACCCATGATGTTTAACAACACCGGCAATATGGGCATTCCTCTCCTGGTGTTCGCCTTTGGAGATCAGGCACTACCCGCAGCTGTTGTTCTTTTTATCGTGGAGATGCTGCTGCATTTCACACTGGGCATTTACATGCTGTCCCCTCGCACCCCACCACTTACGCTTTTGAAAATGCCAATCACGCTGGCGACCTTGGTGGGGCTGGTATTCTCACTCGCGGGCGGTCATTTGCCAGCCTGGCTGAACCAGCCGCTGGATATGCTAGGACAGATTTCTATCCCACTGATGCTTTTCACACTCGGGATCCGGCTGACTCACGTTAATCTTCGCGACTGGCATCTGGGGGTTCTGGGCGCACTGGCCTGCCCTGCTGTGGGGCTGATTGTTGCGCTCGCCGTGCAATGGATCAGCCCATTGCCTGCGGATCAGTGGGCATACCTGATCATCTTCGCCGCCCTGCCACCTGCTGTATTGAATTACATGCTGGCTGAGCAATTTCAGCAGGAACCCGCACAGGTCGCGTCGATCGTGATGCTGGGTAATATTGCCAGTCTGGTGATTATTCCTTTGGCACTTTGGCTGGCGTTGTAATGAAGCTATCACTTTTTAAACAGACAACAGGCGAATAACCCTACAAAACATCAATTGATAATAATTCTCAATTGCATTAGTGTTTTTTAAGAATCAACACTATGCAGGAGGGAGCGCCATGACAACCCGGGCAGATGCAGGGATCTATGCCTATCACATTCAGCTGGCAGAGGAGACCTTTCTTAACGCCAGATTCCGTGATGCTCGCCTGCACAGCTTTATCGCCTATGAAGCCGCTGTAACGCTATTTGATTTACTGCCTTGCCATTGCACGCCAGAGGAAGTGCCCGCGGCGCTGCTCCGGGCAACCAAAGCCGTAAGCCGTAGTTGCAAGATTATTGAAGACTGGCAAACCGAGCAGGATTACTGCCTTAACAGCCATGACCTGCTAATGGCTGCCAGCATTAACTTCAGCCAGAGCGAAAGTTTTCGCAGGGCCTGCTATGAAGCATTGCCACAGAGTCTGGATCAGGTTGAAGACGCACTGGATCAGCCCACAGACTTGAGTGTACTGATTGCTGTTCGTGAGCAAACCGCGCTGACTCTTCGCTATTTTGCTCCAGAAGCCAGACAACAGGAGAGTAAGCAGGAAAGGCAATCTCAACTGAGGCGCTGGAAGTAGCGCTGCCAGTCAAAGCAGGGGCCGGGGTCCGTTTTCCGTCCGGGAGCAATATCACTGTGACCGGTGATACGCTCCTGGGTAATCGCAGGATAGCGTGCCTGAATAGCACGAGTCAGACTCTCAAGGGCAAGATACTGCGGGTCGGTAAATGGCAAGGCGTCAGTGCCTTCAAGCTCAATGCCTATGGAAAAGTCGTTACAGCCTTCCCGCCCGTCGAAACGTGACACGCCCGCGTGCCAGGCACGCTTATCGCAGGGCACATATTGGATTACCTGCCCATTACGTCGAATCAAAAAGTGGGCAGCCACCTTAAGGTGCGCGATGTCTGCAAAAAACGGATGTTCCTTGGCATCCAGCGTATTCGTGAAAAGCTGGGTGATGTGCTCGCTGCCAAAGCGACCTGGCGGCAAACTGATATTGTGAATGACCAGAACATCGACCAACCCTGCAGTTCCCTCTGGGCGCTCATTATGATTCGGAGAGGGAATCTTTTGCGCACCACTCCACCATCCCTGTTCATCAAATTGATGCATTTTCACCGCCATTGCCTTGCAGTTTCTGCAAAGTCTCTAAGACATTCGTCTGGGTTTTAGCCCTGAGGTTCGTTAAAATTTGCCCGGCCCAATATTTGGGCACGTTCTCTATTCATTCCATGCAGCGTACGAGGCTCACCCATGCATTTACAAGGCCTGACCACCACCGTAAGCCACGCGTTGGCTGAAGATATCGGCAGCGGTGACATTACGGCACAGCTAATCCCTGCAGATAGCATGGCAAAGGCACAGGTCATCAGCCGCGATCAGGCCGTTATTTGTGGTGCTCCCTGGGTAACCGAAGTTTTCAAACAGGTCGACCCCTCAGTTGAGATCACCTGGCACGTGGAAGAAGGCCAGGAAGTTGCCCCCAACACGCTGCTTTTTAGCCTTTACGGTAACGCCCGCTCACTGCTGACAGGAGAACGTGCGGCACTTAATTTTCTGCAAACCCTGTCTGGCACTGCCACACGCTGCAAATACTTTGCCCGCATGATTGAAGGCACTGGTGTTCGCCTGCTGGACACGCGCAAAACCCTGCCGGGTCTTCGCCTTGCACAAAAATATGCCGTCACTCAGGGCGGCTGCTTTAACCACCGGATTGGCCTGTATGATGCATACCTGATCAAGGAAAACCATATCATGGCCTGCGGTTCGATTTCAGCGGCAGTAGCTCAGGCCCGCCAACTCTCACCCGGTAAAACCGTGGAAGTGGAAGTCGAGTCTCTGGATGAGCTTGAGCAGGCGCTCAATGCTGGTGCAGATATCATCATGCTGGATAATTTCAGCTTCGAAGATATGCGTACTGCCGTGTCGACTGCCAATGGCAGAGCCAAGCTTGAAGCTTCCGGCAACGTGAATGAGAAAACGCTCAGGGCGATTGCCGATACCGGCGTGGACTTCATCTCCATCGGGACGCTGACCAAGGACTGCACTGCCGTCGATTTATCCATGCGTTTTCAGCAGTTATAAGGCCGAACTGGCACCCACTCGCTTCAACCAGGTTCCCTTCCCATGAATTATGTACTGGTTCTCAACTGTGGCAGCTCCTCCTTGAAGTTTGCTGTAGTCAACGCTGTCGATGGCGATCAGCCGTTGAGCGGCATGGCAGAATGTCTTGGCACTGCCGATGCGTCCATTAACTTTAAGGCCAACGGCCAGAAAACCCAGCAATCGCTGGAGGCTGGCGGCCATACGGCGGCGTTATCAGCACTGGTTGCCTTCCTGCAAACACAAGAAGCTCTGGCACAGAACATCATCGCCGTAGGACATCGCGTTGTTCATGGCGGTGAGTATTTCCGAGACTCGCTGATTCTGGATGACAACGCCATTGAGCGTATTCGTGAATGCTCGGTTTTGGCACCGCTCCACAATCCAGCGCATCTACTTGGCATTGAAGCTGCACAGGCCGCCTTCCCGGCACTACCACAGGTGGCAGTTTTTGATACCGCCTTCCACCAGCAGATGCCGGATTATGCGTATCTCTACCCACTACCGTACGAACACTACAAAGAGCTTGGTGTGCGCCGCTACGGCTTTCATGGCACCAGCTATCGCTATGTGACTGGCGAAACCGCACGCCTGATGAATCGCCCCGCCAACGAGCTCAAACTGATCATTGCGCATCTGGGTAATGGTGCCAGCGTTGCGGCTATTCGAAATGGTCACTCCGTCGACACCACGATGGGCATGACGCCCCTGGAAGGCGTTGTTCACGGCACACGCTCGGGTTCAATTGACCCTGCCATCATTGCCTATCTGGCTCACCGCCTGAACAAAAATGTGGATGAGGTCGACGCGATTCTGTGGAAAGAAAGTGGCCTTCTTGGCCTCTCCGGCATGAGCAATGACTGTCGCACCATCGAAGAAACGGCGCAGAATGGCAATGAGCGCGCGATTTTAACCCTTGAGATCTATTCCTACCGCCTGGCCAAGGCAGTCGGCGAGCTAATGATCCCACTGGGAGGACTGGATGCACTGGTCTTTACTGGCGGCATTGGTGAGAACTCAACCCTGATTCGTGAACGCACCCTGTCCTGGTTGGGCTTCCTTGGCCTGAAGATCGATAGCACCGCCAATGACGCGGCAATCCGGGGCAAGGCCGGCAAAATCACCCAGGGCGAACAGGCCGCGGCCTGGGTTGTTCCCACCAATGAAGAATTAATGATCGCCCGTGACAGTGCTGAGCTTGCCAAAGCCGAGGTGAAATCATGAACAGAACGCTAATGCTGGTGCCCACTGGCCTGGGCGTTGGCCTGACCACCGCGGCACTGGCGCTATTCCACGCCATGGATCAGCAAGGTTTGAAAGTCCACTTTTTCAAGCCTATTGCTCAGCTGCATCCGGGCGATGAAGGCCCGGAGCGCTCCACACAGATTCTCGCCAGTGCTTGCAAAAGCCCGGTCGCTCCTCCCATCGGCATTCGTTATGTTGAAGGGCTGCTCAGTGAAGATCGTGGTGATGAGCTACTGGAGGAGATTGTCGGCAAGTTTGAGGCTTATCGTCCGGAAGATGCTGACGTCATCATTATCGAAGGCATGGTACCGACCCAGAGCCACTACTACTCAACGCGTCTGAACAAAGCCATCGCCAGTGCACTGGATGCTGAAATTGTGATGGTAGCAGCGCCCGGTATCGACACCCCTGCCGAGCTTGAAGACCACATTGAGATCACTGCGCGCGCCTATGGCGGTATCGAACACAAGCGTGTGCTTGGCTGCATAATCAACAAACTGAGCGCACCGGTGGATGAAGACGGACGCACTCGTCCGCAGGCCCATCAGGATAGCCAGCAACTGTCGATTTCTGCTGAAGAAGTCATTAGCAGCAGCACGCTTTTCAGCGACGACTTTCGTCTTCTGGGCACACTGCCCTGGACACAGGATCTGATCGCCCCACGCGCGCTGGATATCGCTCGCTACTTTGCTGCGGAGATTATTCACGAAGGCGATATCACCCACCGCCGCGTTCGACGCATTGCGATGATGGCACGAAGCGTTGCCAACGTGATCGATGAACTGCAGCCAGGCACACTGGTCTTCACTCCCGGAGATCGTGAAGACATTATTCTGGCCACCTGCCTTGCCGCACTTAACGGTGTTGAGCTGGCTGCACTGGTACTGACTGGAGGCTTCCGCCCCTCCCCTGCGGTAATGCGTCTTTGTGAGCAGGCAATGCGAAGTGGTCTGCCCATCATGGCCATCACTTTTGGTTCATGGCAAACCGCATTGCATATGCAACGCTTTAACCAGGAAGTCCCGCTGGATGACCTTGAACGCATTACCCGCGTTAAGGAAGAAGGCGCACGCTTTATTGACCGATCCTGGCTGGAAAGCTTCCGCACCAGCTCCTACGTGAAGAGCCTGTCACCCCCGGCTTTCCGTTATCAGCTCATCGAACGAGCACGCCGAGCCAGTAAAACGGTCGTGCTGCCGGAGGGCAATGAGCCACGCACGATCAAAGCGGCAGCCATCTGTGCTGAACGAGGCATTGCCCGCTGCGTTCTCTTGGGTAACCCCGAAGAGATCCAGCTGATTGCGCGCCAGTCAGGTGTCACCCTGGGCGAAGGCGTTGTTTTAGTCGACCCCAACGAAGTGCGCCATCAGTATATCGAGCCCATGGTAGAACTGCGCAAGGCCAAAGGTTTGACTGCACTGATCGCCGAAGAGCAATTGCAGGATAACGTGGTCCTCGGGACCATGATGCTGCAGGAGGATGATGTCGATGGACTGGTTTCCGGCGCAGTTCACACCACTGCCAACACCATCCGCCCTGCTCTGCAGCTGATCAAAACGGCACCGGGCTACAGTCTGGTTTCCTCTGTGTTCTTTATGTGTCTCCCGGATCAGGTGCTGGTTTACGGCGACTGCGCCATCAACCCTGACCCCAATGCACAAGAACTGGCCATGATCGCCATTCAAAGTGCGGACTCGGCCAAAACCTTTGGTATCGAACCCCGTGTCGCGATGATCAGCTATAGCACTCTGGGTTCAGGGAGCGGCGCGGACGTCGACAAGGTGGTAGAAGCCACCCGTCTGGCAAAAGAGCTGCGTCCGGATCTCATGATCGATGGGCCTCTTCAGTATGATGCCGCAATTATGGAAAACGTTGCCCGCTCCAAAGCGCCCGGCAGCCACGTGGCGGGGAAAGCCACTGTGTTTATTTTCCCGGATCTGAACACTGGCAATACCACATATAAAGCCGTACAGCGTAGCGCTAACGTGATCAGCATTGGCCCTATGCTTCAGGGTATGCGCAAGCCCGTGAACGACCTTTCTCGCGGCGCACTGGTGGAGGATATTGTTTTCACGATCGCTCTTACTGCCGCCCAGGCAGCACAGCGTACCGAGTAAAAT
Organism: Pokkaliibacter sp. CJK22405; assembly: GCF_046614695.1. Classification (NCBI taxonomy): domain Bacteria; kingdom Pseudomonadati; phylum Pseudomonadota; class Gammaproteobacteria; order Oceanospirillales; family Balneatrichaceae; genus Pokkaliibacter; species Pokkaliibacter sp. CJK22405. The sequence continues at coordinate 158,154 of NZ_JBKKHQ010000008.1, read as the reverse complement.
CCTCTTATTGCAAAAGCCGCTTTGAAGCGGCTTTTTTTATGCCTAAAAAGTCTCGAATCCATTTTGCACTGCAACAAAATGACGTTGACAGTTGCCTCTAACTGGTTAATATTTGCTCTATAAATTTATTGTGCAGCGCAACATGAGGAGCGCCTTTATGTATAAGTCATTCTTTGAAGACATGAAAAAAGCTTACCAGCCCATGATGGAACTGAGCACCATTAGCAAAAAAACGGCTGAGAGTCTGATCAAGGAATATTCCGAATATACCCGCGAACTGATGTCCTCCAGCCTGCAACAGTCCAAGCAACTGGCTGGCTGCAAAGACATGGTCGCGTTCGTTGACGCTCAGGCGGTTTACGCAAAAAACCTGGACAGCAAACTGATGGAAAATGCCCAGAAGCAAACATCCATCATGATGAGCGCAAAAGATGAAACCGCGAAGGTGATGGATGAGCTGACTGATGTATACAGCGGCGTCATGAAGAGCTGGATGACCCAGTTCAAGGCTTGATTTGGCAATTGGGATGCATTCTTGCGGCATCCCGGCTTGAGAGTAAGTGTGCTTACTCGTCTTACACCCGGCTCCCCCGCCGGGTTTTTTTTAACTTCAGCTCTGCAAGAAACTCAAGATTCATCAGGGAAGACCAGACTTCATCGCACCAGGGAGCAAGCTCATCTTCCCGACTTGACCCGCTTAACACACCAACAACACGGCCAGCACCTAGCGCCCTTCCCATCTGCAGGTCCCGCGGGTGGTCGCCAATAACGGCAACCTGATGAGGCTCCAACCGCCATTGCTTCAAACACTCAATAGCCATAGCGGCAGAAGGCTTGGGGGGAAAACCGGCATCCGACCCAATCACCGGGCTCACCCAACGACTAATACCGAGCGCTGCTACAGCACCTTCGGCATAACGCGTCGAATCAGACGTCACCAGCGCCAGCCGTAACTCTTGTTTTGACAGCTTACCGAACAACGCTGGCAAGTCACCCGGCGGCACTAAGGAGAACAAGTAATGCTCAGCAAACACCCTGTCCACCACCGGTCGCAGCGGTTCAATGGAATCCTGCTCAAGCGCTGACGCCCATAGCGCAAGAATGGTATCCGGCGTCGCGTGCACCAGTGGAGAGTCACTTGCCAAGCGCTCACCCCGAGGTGAAAAGCCGCTGACTGTAAGCAGGTTCGACAAAGGACAGGAAAAAGCGGCTGATAGCGCTTCAAGCGCGCAGAGATAAAGCGGCGTCCAGGTCGGATAAAAATCCACCAGCGTGCCATCCTTATCCAGAATGACGCCCTCAATGGATTCCCAAGAACTTAATCGTTGAGAGGACACGGCCCCGCCCAGGGATTCACGACCTCAAGTCCGGTAAATGCTGCTTCGATATCGGACTGGGCAGATTCCTCAAAGAGCAGCTTGAGGTTTGGACCCGCATCCATAGTGAAATAAACCGGCACTCCCGATTCACGGCACTGCCAGACCTGATGCATTAATTTAACGCTGTCAGGTTGCCAGTACAGCAGCGGTGGCCAGGAGGACACCATCGTAGCGTGCATACTGAGTGCATTCTGCTCTGCTGTAGCACCCAGCTGGTGGATATCTTGCTCAGCAATGGCGGCTTTGAGTGTAAGCAGATTTTCTTTCGCCTGCTGCGGCCAGGCAGAATAAAGATGGCTGGTTTGCGTCGTCCGGTTCATTCCGCTGCGCGAGTCCACCGTTTTGGCATCCCGCGTTACTTCAAGCACCCCGACACGCAGCGATGGCCACTGCTGCGACAACGCAATAGCCTGAGAATCAGAGCCGTTATCTTTGGCACCCATTTCCCATTCAGCGAACCCCTGATAAAGAGACCGCGACGCACTTCCACTTCCCATGCGGGCAATTCGTGACAACGCAGGCCCCACCAGCTCATAGCCATAAAGTTTAGCGAGCGCCAGCGTCAAGGCAGCAAAACCTGAGGCAGAGGAGGCAAGCCCGGCAGCGGTAGGAATGTTGTTCTCGGTCTCGATGCGAACCCGAACCGGCTCGATCTGGCGAAAATGATCCACAAAGGCGCTGCATTTACGTACAAATGCGGAGTCCGCTGCCTGTACTTGACCATTCAGCACGACCTGATCCTGATCGCTATCGATGACCGTCACACGGGTTGAAGTCCCCAGAGAGCCAAGGCTTATGGACAGTGAGCTGTTGACCGGAAGATTCAGTGCAGGATCTCGCTTCCCCCAATACTTGCACAGGGCAATGTTTGAAGGAGCAAAAGCCTCGGCCGAGACCTTCAAAGAAGAAGTCCGCTTAGGAAGATAGCTCAGAAATGCATCAGATGGACTCAGGGACAACTTCCACTCCTCGTGAACTCATGGAAACGGCAATGGACTGCCAGGGTAATTCTGCCGAAGTGTGGCCAAGTGCCAGCACTGAGTCTCCAAGGCCTGAGCCTGAGATCTTGGCGGCACTTACGCCGGGAAGTTGGCGCAGGTGATACACAATGTCCGCCAGGGTTTCATCACACACACCCAGCGCATCAAGCAAACCGTGTTGCATCTGCATGCAACGCATGAAAAGTTCATCGTTGCCCAGCTCGGCAGCCGTCATAGCCTGCTCGGCGGCCTGTCCCATGAGGTGATAAATCCCCGAGTAAAGCGAAGGGCATTGCGCGGCCTCATCATGGACTTTCTGCAATACCTCAGGAGTCGGCGTCTTATACCCACAATACACCAGTGTTATGGGCCATATTGCGGGTAAGGGTTTCACCTGACGGCCATCAACGCGATACCCAAGCAGGCCACCATAAACACTGGCAGCAAGGTCAGTGCCCGACCCTCTTCCCTGAACAGCAAGTACGACTTCATGAGCACGTTGAAGCAACAGCGCTTTATCATCTGCCAGCGCTGGATTCTCCCAAAAGGCTAACGCAGCCACCATTGCAGCGGTCACCGCTGCCGAGGAGCCAAGTCCTACGGTGTGGTCGATAGCAGATTCAATATCGACCTCAAAGCCCTGGCTGGGATGCGCTTGAGCAATGGCTTCAAGCACGAACTTCAATTGAGGATGAGGCAGCAGCTGATTGAGGCTGGCTTCGTAGTTCGCCAGAGAAGATCGAATAATGACATTGCGGTCATCGCGGGGCACCAGACTCAGCTCAATACGGCGATCAACCGCTGTGGCAATGGCCCACTGGTCATGAAGAACAGCATGCTCCCCCATCACCATCAGGCTGCCAGGTGCGGAAACCTTAAGCCGGTTCCAGTCGGACGCCATGCCTATCTCCGATGATGGGCTGACAGCCGTAGCCAGCCTCTTCCGCCAGCGTCGTAGGATCAACACCACGAACCAGAACCGCCCCAGCGCCCTCACCGACGATGCAACCCGCACCGCATATTTTCGCTGCACCACCGGCAATCTCAATGCGTCGCACGAAAGACTGTACGCGCTCCGGCACAAGGCCCAGCTCTTCCAATAAACGCTGATTATCTTTAATCGCCTGAGCCAGCGCGGGCTCATCACCAGCAGTCATTGCCGCCTGGAATCGGTTCGTCACTTCAGAAAAACGTTGCCAGATTGGGCTGTCTTCATACTTTTCGCGAACGGCAGCCACACACTCCCCGGTAGAGCTGGCTGGTTTCCCGGTGTGAACGACCCACCAGTTGTTATCCAGCGGTGCTTGTTCAGTCAGGGTATCTGCCAGATGCACCACGCCACCGAAGACGACCGCGGAGGCATCCAGCGCACTGCCGCGCCCATGCTGAAGACGCTCAATAAAACGAACCTGAGCGACGAGAGACTGCAAGTCTTCAAGAGGCTCACCAAAAAACTTGCCCGCAGCACAGCAAACCGCCGCAATGGTGGCTGCAGAGGAACCGAGGCCACAGCCAATAGGAATGGGAGAGTCCATCCACAGCTCGACACCTTTGCGAGCATCAGGCTGAAGCCACTGGCTCAAGGCGTAAAAAAACAGCTCGCTGCCAGACTCCAGAACATCATGAACACTAATTTCACCTTCCATAAAGTCATCATGAAGCTCATCCAGTTCAGCCTGCAGCTCAAGACAGTCCGGAATACTCATCTCGGCGTGCTGACCGTCGGCATGAAGCCGCACGATGGGCTCTGGCAGCTCCTGCAATGTCACTTTAACGCGAGGTGAAATAGCGGCGACCAGCGCTGGCGCGCCATAAACAACGGAGTGATCACCGCTAAGAATGATCTTAGCGGGAGCTGAAGCATGAATCATGAAGAGGTCTTTTCGTAGAGGCGTTTATGCTGGCTGATAGCACTCAGGCGGAAAGGCCCAGTGGTCTCATGAGGGTTTTGATGATCGCCGCCATCCGTCGGATTAGGAAACTCATAAAGTCGGCGATAAGTCGGGTAATCAATAGCGGTTCGGCTCTCCAGCAATTGCTGATGATATGCCGTGCGCAGGTATTCACGGTAGCCAGGCTGCACCTTGGCGGCAAACCATTCGGCGACACACCCGGAACCATAACTAAAAAGGCCAATACGCTTGTTATCCAGATTCTCCTGAGTGTTATCCAGGAGAGAGGCCAAACCGATATACATGGAAGCCGTATAGCTGTTACCAATACGTCGGTTATAGACCAGCGATGGCTCCAGTTGCTGCTCAATGGCTTCAGCAGACAACTCCTTTTTGACCTGCTTCAGCCAGTGGGTATGAGCCTTCTGGGCCATACGCGTAAAGGGCTGGTGGTAGCAAAAATAAGAGAAAGTATCAGCACTGTGGCCACCCTGCTCCTGATAGTCCTGCCATGCCTGCTTCAGTGAGCGCAGATACACTTTGGTGGAGTACTTGCCATCCACCAACGCCGTACTGCGATAATTGGGTCGCCAGAAATCCATCACATCTTCACAGAAGAGACCTGACACAGGTTCGATTTCCAGAAGTTTAGGATTGGCTCCCACCAACATTGCCACCGCGCCACAGCCCTGAGTCGGCTCACCGGATGAATTGAGATCATATCGGGCGATATCTGTCGCGATCACCAGCACTTTCTGCTCTGGTTGACGAGCCACCAGGCTACAGGCCATTTGCAAGGCGCTGGTAGCGCTATAGCAAGCCTGCTTCATTTCCAGAACACGGCAGTGCGATGGCAACCCCAGAAGGTTATGAACATAAACCCCCGCGGACTTGGACTGATCAATACCACTTTCGGTAGCGACCAGTACGGTACGCAGCTGGCTCATATCATGGTTTTCAACAATAGGTTTGGCAGCCGCTGCGGCTAACGTCACGATGTCCTCATCGGGCGCAGCCATGCTCATTTCAACCTGACCAATGCCCTGATAAAACTTTTCTACTTCAATACCGTGAACATCGGCCAAAACCGCCATGTCCAAAACATAATTCGCGGTGTAAAAGCAGATATCTTCAATGCCAACCTTCATAAAAAGGACTCGGTTCCTGTTACCTGCGCCATAGTAGGGCTTCATTCCGATGGAGCTGATCAAACGTCGAAACGCCCAGCAAAAACATGGCGACGCGAAACTCCTGCCTGAGCACTTCAATTTCCTGAACGACAGCTTCTGTCGAGATCATGGCAGGTGCTAAAAATGGGGCCGCCAGCCCGCATAGCCGAGCGCCAAGTATAACGGATTTGATCATATCCAATCCGCTTCGCAAGCCGCCACTGGCAAAAAAAGTTGCCTGGGAATGATAAGGACGACTCATTTCCAGCGCGACAGGTGTGGGCAAACCCCAGTCCTGAAAACGTAACCCGAGCTGACCAGACGAACGCCGATGATGCTCGATACGACTCCATGAGGTCCCGCCCGTACCCGCGAGATCAAAAAAGCGAATACCGGCTTTGAGCCCGAGTTCAATATCGGCAGGACTCAAACCACTACCGACTTCTTTGAGGATCAAAGGTGCATCAATGCGGCCAACGACATCAGCGATGCGTTCAGTCAGACCAGAAAAACGGGTATCTCCCTCTGGCTGAATCGCTTCCTGCAGGGGGTTGACGTGCAAAAAAAGGCCGTCTGCCTTGAGTACATCCAGCGCATCATTCAAGTGCTGATCAGTGAAACCATAATTCAGCTGAACCGCACCGACATTCCCAAGCAGTAGCGCTGTCGGTGCAACATCACGCAGTTCAAAGCTGCGACGTGCTGCAGGATGAGTAAACATCACACGCTGGGAACCCACTCCCATAGCAACACCGGTAATCTCTGCTGCCTCGGCAAGGTGGCGATTTATCCGCTCAACCAATGCATGATCACCCCCGGTCATAGAGGAAATCAGTAACGGGAAAGAAAGGGTTTTACCAAATAACTCTACACGGGTATCGACGTCTTCCAGATTGATCTCGGGCAATGCCCGGTGCATCAACTGGTAACGCTCGAAATGCTGCCCATCACGATCCACACCCGCATCATCTTCGATAACACGGATATGTTCGATCTTGCGGTCGTTGGTGGAGTCGGTCATCCACGCTCCAATTGAATATGTGCCTGCATCAACTCACCAGGATTGGTCTGGGCGGCAAGCAGGGAAAGCTCACCACAAAGAACTACCGTGGCACAAATCGCAGCAAGCCTGCGAGCGTTGGCACCGGGCTCTCGCTCTTCACGGCAGCCTAGTTGTTGGAGGTTATCTTCAACAAAATCAAGGCCTTTGCCATTTCCTACAGTTCCGACGATCAGATTGGGCAAGGTACAGGAAAAATATAAATTGCCCTCACGCACTTCAGCATGGGTCACACCCTGGGAACCCTCGACGATATTCGCCGCATCCTGACCCGTCGACATATAGAAAGCCAGTAGCATATTGGCATAGTGAGCGTTCGCACTTCGAATACCACCTGCCATCAGAGTGCCGAGAAGATTCTTCTTGATATTAAGATCAACAACTTTCTCAGGAGTGGTCAGCAGGCGACGTTCACAAATGTCCCGCGGAATCAGGATCTCTGCCACAACATTTTTACCACGCCCCAGAATGCCATTGACCGCTGTTGCTTTCTTATCCGAGCAATAGTTACCGGAAATGGAGCCATAACTCAGTTCCGGGAAGGTCTCCATAAACCAGCGCATCAGATGATCCGCGGCATTGGTCACCATGTTATGTCCGGAAGCATCACCAGTGGTGAACTCGAGCCGAATATAAAGAAGGTTACCCACGATCTGATGATGAAGATCGATAAGCTTTGCAAAGCGGCTGCTTTGACTGACAACAGCCTGCATTTCGTCTCGCAGACCTTGCAGACGCTGCCAGGCATTCAAGGCCACACCAGCATCAGCGGCTTCCAGCAGAATTGAGCGAGTCATACGCTCATCAATCAGGGTGGTTTTAATACCGCCTTCACAAAGGCGGGACACCCGCGCACCACGGCCCACAGAGTGCCAAAGTGGAGACTCATAGGTCGCCAGTGGGACTGACAGCGAATCAGTCAGGACATTACCGGAAATGGCGATAGGGCCAACCCAGCGCATCGGTACGGGGGCAGAGGAAATCTTGTGCGCTTTCATAAGCGATCGCTGACCTGTCAGCAGTGAGAAAGGCATACCTGCCAAGCCGTCCAGGCTTCATGGATACAGGCACAAAAGAGCGGCGATTTTAGCCAGCCAGGGTAAGCAATGCAATTACACGGGAATCAGAGCAACAGCTGATCGTCCTCGTCACTAAAAAGCGTACTCTTGGTTTGCATGGTTTGACGTACCCGCTTACGACCAACCAGTTTGCGCTGTGCCTGAGCGGGCAGATCCGTGAACATCAGCACCCCTTTGTCGATCAGCAGATCGATAACGTCTTCCAGAACACGCTGTAACTCGACGTCAGACTGACGCATGTAAGCTTTGGAATGGCTATCATCCTGATGCAAAAATGCCAGCAATTCAGGATCATCGGCAGCAAGCTGTTCTTTAGCCTGCTCTTCAGGCTGGGCAAAAATAGCGGCAATCTTACCGCCTTCATCACGCTTGATATAAGGCATGAGCTACTCCGACTCTCCATGTAGTCCAAACACCGGCGCAAACTCCATGACTGAATGTGGATAAAGTTTGGCCATTTGTCCCCCGCTGTCGGCATAAAGCCGCGTCACCAATGAACTATAGCCCATGAAAAAATGGAACAACAATCACATTTGCCGCCACAGTGATTTAGCGTTTGCTGCCATAGATACCCACAGGTAGAATGCCGCAAACAGTTTGAAACCAATACCGGCTCGTCCCTGAATACTCGGTGGATGAATGCCCCGAGGCAGTCTCACCCTTCAACGTCCTTCCAGTACGTAGCGAGGCCCTCTGACATCACAAGAATGGCGTTGCTATCGATACAGCAAAAGACTCTGATCTAACTCTGCTGTCACGGGCAAGTGGGCATCCCGGTTTACCTAATTGTGCGGAAGAATCAGCTACTGCCTATGGACAAAGCAGCTAAACATGACAGTCGCGGGTGGTTACCTGCACTTGCCAGCCTACCACTGGCCATCTCTGTCGCTCTCATCAGTACCTCTTCTCAGGCAGCTACCACCTCTCCGACCAATCAGGGAGTGAAGGTGATTGAGGTTGACACCTCAGGCGCAAAACCGGCCAGCAGTAATCAGCACAGCGCACCTGCAAAGCTGGCTGCAGCGACGAATCCAGCCAGCCATCAAGCTCAGACCAAAATCCCTGACGCCAAGCCAGCAAAGAGCGTTGCACCAAAGGCAGCGGCTGAAGAAGCGACTATTCCGGGGCATATTTTCTCCCGTTCTCCTGAGGAGCAAACCGACATCCTTGTGGATAAGTTTCGCAAGGAGGCTTACCTCATTAAGGTGAAGAACGACACCCCAACGATTATCCGCACCTTCAAGAACCTGCAGTTTGGCCAGAAAGACGGCGATAAAGTCAGTGAAGGAGACATGCGTACGCCTGAAGGGGTTTACCGTATCACCCACTTTATTCCGGACCAAAGCCTGCTGCCTGTCTATGGACATGGAGCGTTTCCTCTCGACTACCCTAACCCGTTAGATCGTATTGAAGGTCGTAATGGTTCCGGCATCTGGCTGCATGGCCGGGATGATGATGATCCCACCAAAGTGGCCACACGCGGCTGCGTTGCCTTTGAGAACAACGAGATAGATTACCTGCAGCCAATTCTGACTGCCGGGACCACCGTAGTCATTACTCCAAAGACCGAGTTTATGACACCAAGCGCTTATGCCAAGCGCCGGGCCTCCATGCTGGGTCAGCTTGATGCGTTCATTAAAGAATGGAGCAACGCGGACATTAGCGCCGTCGCCAAAATGCTGCATCCGGACTTCCGTGGCGCTGACGGCCTTAACCGCGAGCAATGGGTTGACCGCAAAAAGCGCTTGGCCGAAATGTTCCCGGAGCGTCAGATCAAGGTCACCGATGTTCACGCCTTCAAAGAAGATGGCAATCAGGTCGTATTTGATTTCCGCCAGCAATACTGTGCTGCCAACCTTTTCTCACTGGACAGCAAACGCCTGTTCTTCAAGCCCGAAGGTGACAAGCTGAGTCTGGTAGCTGAAGACAGCACGCCACTGTCGACGGATGGCATCCTTACTGCGGAAGCAAGTGACTTCGTTGCCAAGTGGATGAAGTCCTGGAACAACAACGAGATCTTCAATTATCTGCAGTACTACAGCCCGAACTTTACCTATAAGGGCGGCAAGACGCTGGCAGACTGGAAGGACTATAAAAGCGGTATTTTTGCCGAGCGCCCCCAACAGCAGATCACCTACGAGAATCTGAAAGTACATCAGGTTCAACCCAACCGTTATCAGGTCAGCTTTACTCAGCACTACACCAGTAATAGCTACGCCGATGACGGTATCAAAACCTTAACGCTGGAAGGCTGCCCTGGCTCCTTCGCCATCGTAGACGAGACCTGGAAAGCCCTGAAATGAAGTTGATTACTCGTGCTGCCCTCGCCCTTGGAACAGCCCTGCTCTGTCAAATGACTGCCCATGCCGAAACCCGTCCCGGCCGACACCACGAAGTGTTCTTTCCCGGTTCGGATTACGAGCTCAATGTCTATTACGTGAATGGCCGGCAGGATGGCAAAACTCTGCTCTTGATAGGCGGTATTCAGGGTGATGAACCGGGCGGTTATTTGTCTGCGGACTTATACCCCGACCTCGAACTGGAAAAGGGCAACCTGATCGTTGTCCCGCGCGCCAACCTCAAGTCCATCATTCTTGGCGACCGTGGCCCTGACGGCGATATGAACCGCCAGTTTCATGATGATGCGCAGAACGGCCCCATGCTACAGGTCGTCAACCAACTGAAAATTCTGATGTCCAAGGCAGATTTGTTCCTGCACTTGCACGATGGCTGGGGTTTCCACTCCCCGGTTTATATCGACAGCCTGCGCAACCCAAATCGCTACGGCCAGTCCTTGATTGCTGATGCTGACGACTATCAGTGCAGCAATGGTTCGGATCTGAAGCTCGGCGAGATGGCCAATGGTGTTCTTGAAGAAGTTAACAAACAGATTGAGAACAAGGATCACTACCTGCACTTCTTTAACACCCGCACAGCAGACCCGGATACCCCTTACACGGAAATGCGCAAGACAGCGACTTTCTATGCTCTTCGCAAAGAGTGTCTCCCTGCTTTCGGTGTCGAGGCCTCCAAAAACCTGCCTTCACTGACAGACAAGATTCGTTACCACAATCTGGTTATCAACGCTTTCATGGAACGCCTCGGCATAGTGCCGGAGACACCTAAAGTATTGGTCGCAAACTCTGCCCTGCATTTCGCAGAATTTCAGGTGGATGGCAAAACCGAAACGCTGAAGGATCAGGACACCCTTTATATTCACAAGGGCGATACGGTGAAAGTCACTCAGGTCGGTTCTGACTACCAGCGCGGTGTGACCGTCGATATTCTGGGACTGGGTAATCTCAATGATGCGATGAATGATGTCAAAATCGACAGCGACACCCAAGTCGTCTTCCGCAAGGAAGGCCAGAAATTCGGCAGCATTAACGTTCGAACACTCGACTCCAGCGAGTATGCGAAACGCCAGCAAGATAATGCCAAACAACATCGCCCCGGTGATCAGCGCGTCTTTGTCATTAGTGTAAACGGCCAGAATCGTGTGGTTATGGAAAACGAAACACTACAGGTTTCCGCTAACGATACTCTGGAACTTATCACCAGCTTCACTAACGGCAGCAACGATGATGGTATTCAGCTCAACCTGCGCGGCTGGTTACCCGAAACACCCGTAAACCACGACGATCGGGGCTACCTGATTCAAGTCGGCAAGTCTCATTTCCTGAGGCAATATTCCGAAAGTGGTCAGGGTAACCGCTATCCTGTGATTGCCAGCAATGCTTCAGGACAGCCGATGGGACAAGCCTGGATTGAGATTTCCCGATAAACCAGGCCTGTTGTATACCGAAGTATCAGTTCACTCATACCACTCAATAAAAAAGCCACCCAAGGGTGGCTTTTTCGTTCATCACTCTCAGAGAATGCCGCTTACAGCGACATCTCCTCAGCAATCTTCCACTGATCGCCCTGACGGACCATCATCAGCTCTTTCATCACATTATCTTCGTAATGATTGGCAGTATAGTGCTGGCTAAAACGAACGACAGCACGGTCACCCATCACGGAGATCTGCGGATCGCCAATCTCAACCTTGATCCATTTTGGATAAGCCAGTCGCGAAGTACGCTCTTTTACCCACTGAGCATGGGTTTGGTTAGCTGGCGCAAAGTCATCGGTGTACTGAGCAATGTAAGCGTTAATATCCTTACCTTCCCAAGCTGTTTGCCAGGCATTCAGTTCAGACTTAACCGCATCATAGTCAGCATCCGCTGGCGCAGCAGTCTGTGGCTCGACAGGAGTTTCAGCAACTGGCATTGCTGCTGTATCAGCAACCGTGTCAGAACCCGTCATTACCTTATCGGGGGTCTCAATACCTACCATCAGCTGTGAAGAAGCCGCCAGCAAGCGGTACTCAGCGTAGCGGAAGTCAGCCTGCGCCCCCACCAAAGAGTTGCGAGCTTCAAACAGCTCATTCTCGGAGTCCAGCAAGTCCAGCAATGAGCGCTGTCCCAGGTTGAACTGTTGTTTGTACAGTTCACGAGTCTGCTCCGCAGAACGAACCTGACCTTCATAATAGGGAATCTGCTGCTTGAGCAAATCATAGGCAGACCAGGAAAGCTGCGTGGTCTGAATGACTTCACGGTAGGTCTGGTCACGCACGGATTTGGCTTTACTGACCTGCTGAATGGCCTGCTTATGTCGGGAAGAATCCGCACCACCATTGAACAGGTTATAGTTCATACGGACCATCGCCATGTAGTCAGCATCCTCACCACGGACGCCATCCACGTTTTCATCCCAGTTACGGCTAACTTCAAAGGTTACCCGCGGGAAGAAAGAGCCATTACGTGATTTCACCTGCGCCTGCGCTTCTTCAATATCAGAGTTAGCAGACTGAAGGATCTTGTTGCTATCCAGAGCAAGGGCTACCGCCGCATCTTCAGACTGTGGCAGCAAGGCTTCATTAAAATCAGGGAACACGGTGTCATTAGGCTCAACACCAACCACCTGCATGTAGGTCGCCTTCTCATCGCTCAGGTTATTTCGCGCGGAGATGACATTGGCCTGCGCCAATGCAAGGCGGGTTTCAGCCTGAGCAAGTTCGGCCTGAGACGCCACACCAGACTGGCGACGTTGCTGAATCTGGTCGTAAATACTCTGGTGCTTGGACAGGTTTTCCTGGGCAAGCAACAGCAGCTGGTTACGGCGATAAACATTCAGATAGGCACTGGCAATCTGCAGGGCCACGCTATCAGTCTGACCATCCAGCTGTAGGGCTGAAGCATCTGCTGCAGCTGTTTGACGCGCTACTTCCGAACTGGTCTGGAAACCGTCGAACAACGTCTGACTTAACGTCAAAGAAGCTTCGCGACGGGTCATAATGTCGTTAACGGTATTACCGTTAAGCTTTTCGGTTTTCTCACGACCCGCAGCCAGATTCAGATCGATCGTTGGCAGATAGCCTGAACGCGCTTCGCGAATCGCCTGCTTGTCAGTCTGGTGGTCATATTTTGCCTGTTCTACGAGCGGGCTTTTGTAGACATTGTCCTTGATAACCTGCTCCAAGGTGTCTGCATTAGCCTGGCCGAAGCCCAGAATGGATAGTGTTAACAGGCTCAGTCTAAAAGCCTTATTGGAATGGTTCACCCTATTCGCCTCCCCGTGCTGCTTGTGCTCCGAAGTCCCTGGCCTGCAGGTTTCCCAACGCCATGATCAGAGATAGCCGGTCCTTCACGTTATATTTCCGGTAAAGTGCACTTAGTTGATTTTTTATCGTTTGTTCTGAGAGCCCGATGGCTTCAGCGATGGCCTGATTACTCAAACCTTTACCCAAATGTCTGACTAGTAACTGCTCTCTTTCAGATAGCCTGATCTCCGTATCTGCCTTGGGCACGAGGGTTCTTCCCATCTGCCTGACCATTTCCAATAACAGCGATTGCCCCAGCCATACGTGACCTGAAACTACCGTCTGGCGAACCTGCTCATACACATCCGTACGAGCCAGGGCATTCATATATCCTGAAGCACCGGCAATGATGGCCTGCATTCCTTCGGCATCCGAAGGGATATTCGACAGCACCACGACTCGGGCAGCAGTAAAGCGCTGAGTAACAGCACCTAAACGAGATGACACATCATCACCTGGATGAACGTGTAACCAGACCACCTTAATTGCCTCGCCCGACACACCCTCCGGGCTTGTCAGCAAGGTAGTCCCATGCACAAGGCATTGGCCAAGCTTGGTCTTGACCGATTCATTCCGACTAAGAACCAGATCCACAGCTAGCGCTCCCTCAATGCAGTCTCTTTTGCTCGGAATACCGGCTTGAGCAAATAATCCAACACGGTCTTTTTACCGGTCTTGATATCAACAGTTGCGGTCATACCGGGAATGATGGGCAATTTTTCATCCCCTTTTCCCAGATGATTTTCCAGAGTACGCAGACGAACGATGTAGTAAGACTCTCGGTCTTCTTCGTCTTTGACCGTATCAGGACTGATATTGATTAATTCTGCTTTCAACCCGCCGTAAGTAGCAAAATCATAGGCGGTAAACCGCACTTGCGCCATTTGACCCGGGTGCAGATAAGCAATGTCTGAAGGCCGGATTTTCGCCTCAATCAGCAGATTCTCATCGGTGGGCACGATCTCAATAATATCCATACCCGGCTGCACCACCCCTCCAACGGTATTCACCAGGATACGCTGGACAATACCATCCACCGGAGCTCGTACCGTCGTACGTTTAACCTGGTCCTGCAGCGCGCCTTGCATTTCCTCCAGCGGACGATATTGAGCAATCGCATCGTTAAGATCTTTCTGAGCATCCTGTTTGAAGGCAACTTTCTGCTCCTCCATTTTCTGTTTAGCTTCATCAACTGCCGCCTGCAGACGGGGAATCGCAACTTTCAAACCGGAAATTTCACCCGCTGCATCATTGGCATCTCGCTGTAAGCGCAACAAATCGACCTCAGAGACAACGCCTTTTTCGGCCAGCGGTTTGGTGATATTCAACTCTTTTAAAATCAGGCCATAACTGCGCTGCTGCTGGCCCAGTTTGGTTCTCGCTTCTTCCAACTCACGCTGCTTTTGCTCAACCTGATACTCAAGTGTGGAAAGGCTTTCTTTGAGGCCTCGCTGGCGAATCTCGAAAAAGTTCTGCTCCTGCTTCCAGTATTCGCTATCCCCTTTTGGCACAAAGTCTTTGCCATTAACTTCTGCCTGCAAACGTGCAATTTTGGCTTCAAGGGCATTTTTCTTCTGAACGTTTTCCTGAAAACTGGCGTTAAAACGGGTCGCATCAATACGAACCAGAACGTCGCCTTTACTGACTTTCTGGCCTTCTTTGACCAGGATTTCAGAGACAATACCGCCCTCAAGGTTCTGAATGGTTTGCAGTTGATTGGAAGGGATGACCTTGGCCTGACCTCGGGTAATTTCATCCAGTTTGGCAAAATAAGCCCACGCGATGGCAACAATGATCAGACAAATAATGGACCAGTAAATCCACTTACCCCGTTCAACGTTCTGGTTCTTCAACGCTTCAGCCAGGTCCGATGCAAATGAGAGCTGCACTTCGTCCTGCTCGGTATGGCGGTTAAGTTTTGGCAGATGCATTCCCATGATTTAACCCACCTTCAACCGGCCATGCTTCAAAGCTTCAAGCACAGCATCTTTCGGCCCATCAGCAACAATCTTGCCTTGGTGAACAATAACTACGCGATCAACCAGAGACAGCAGCGACGACTTGTGAGTTACGAGCACCAGCGTTTTGTCAGCCAGCAAACTACTCAGCTGCTTTTTAAAACGCTCTTCCGTACTGGAGTCCATCGCATTGGTAGGTTCATCCAGGACATAGACAGCGGGATCACTTATCAGGGCACGGGCAAGACCAATACACTGGCGCTGTCCACCGGAAAGACCTTCACCACGCTCACCGACCATCATGTCGAAACCTTTGGGGTGCAGGTTCACAAACTCAGAAACCCCTGAGAGCACAGACGCCCGAATCAGCTCGCTGTCCGTCGCCATGGGGGAGCCAACCAGTAAGTTTTCTTTCAGGGTGCCAGAGAACAGGGTGATATCTTGCGGCACAAAGCCCACGCCACGGCGTAGATCCGAGATACTGATCTGCTTGGTATCAATCCCATCAATGCGTACCGAGCCATCTTCAGGCTCATAAAGCCCCATAATCAAACGGCCCAGTGTTGATTTGCCTGAGCCAATCTTGCCTATAACGGCGACTTTCTCACCCTTGTTAATCTTGAGATTGATGCCCTCAAGGGCTTTTTGCTCCTGATCCGGATAGGTAAAGCTCACGTTAATGAATTCAATATCACCATCAAAATGCTGGCGCTCAACAAACTCACGATTTGGATCATTCTCCACAGGCCGCTTCATGATCTCCTCAAGACCATTTAACGACAGTTGGGTTTGCTGATAATTCGCCAGCAGACCAGCTGCCTGGGCCATTGGCAGAATGGCACGAGTAGTCAGAATGACAGAAGCAATCAGCCCACCCATCGACATTTCTTGTTCGGAGATAAGATACACACCGACAATGACCGTACAGATCGTCGCGAACTGCTGAATAATCGCAGAAACGTGACCAACAGAAGATGTCCAGGCCTTCGCCTTGATTCCCCAATTGCTGGAGTGAGCCACAGCGGCTTCCCACTTGCGCTGCGCCCAGCTCTCGCCTCCCAGAATACGCAGCGTTTCAAGCCCCGTAAGGCTCTCGATCAATACCGCATTTTTCTGCGATCCGGAGCTATAGACATGCTCCATCGCCGCCATGATGGGCTTTCGCACCCACCAGCCATAGAGAAACACCATTGGCATGGCAATACCGGGAACGATCATCATCCAGGGAGAAATCCAGCCGATCGTTATCAGAGCCAGAATCGAGAAAGGGAAATCGATTAGCGTGACCATTGAGGCGGAGGTGAAGAAGTTACGCACCGAATCGAACTCTCGCAGATTCGACGCATAACTGCCGACAGAGCCGGGCTTGGCCTTCAGTTTGAGATTCAGCGTCTGCTCAAACAGTTTCGAAGACAGCACAACATCAATCTTCTTACCGGTCACTTCCAGAAAGTGGGCGCGGACACTCTTGAGGGTGAAGTCCATGATGTAAGCGAGCCCCATTCCCAGCGCCAGCACCCACAGAGTATCAAAGGCCTGGTTCGGTACAACGCGGTCATAAACGTTCATGGTGAACAAGGGGCTGATCAGCGCAATCATGTTGATAAACAAGCTGCCGATCAGAACATCCCGGTAAACAGGCTTGTAGCGCTCTAAAGTGCCCCAGAACCAGTGGCGCTCAGAAACCTGATGCACTTCACGATTACGGCTGGCTCGGTATTCCTTGCGCGCCAGGATGTAGACACCCGAGAAGTTTTTCTTAAGCTCTTCGAGCTCGACCGAGATAACGTCATTTGGCTGCGCCGGAAATATGATTCCAGCGTTTGAGCCATCTTTCTCAACCATGACGCAAGCATCGCCGTCTTTCATCATCAGAATGACAGGAAATGACAATGCGCTGATCTGATCAAACTGGCCACGAGCGACATGACTTTTAAGCCCGGCGCGCTCAGCAGCACGAGCAAATAAATCGATGCTCAGACGCTGGTCTTTGATAGGCAAACCAGTAATCAGCTGATCACGTGTTTTAGCAATACCGTTACGTCGACATAAAACCAGAAGACAATCCAGTAACGGGTCATACACGGCTTGCTGATTATCGCGTTCTAACTCTTCCGCGACAGACATATAAAATTACTCTCGGTTACCTAAAAGAACAAAAGAAAAGAGAGATAAACAATTTAAAGGATAGGAAAGCATCCCCCAAAAAGCAACAAAACCCTCACTTTGTGTTTTCTCTCAACCTGACAAAAACCTGCCGTAAATCAGTGACTTGCTTTTTTACCATTCGGCCAATTTTCGACCAAATGCTCGGAATAGAAACTTATGACCTAAAAACGCTTTACTGAACAATGGACGCAGAGCGCCAGCGTGCGTGGTCACTGAGCTGAGAATGACCAGAGTTCATTAATACATGCAATTTCAAAAGCTTGAAATTAATATCGGCGGGATTAAGAAAAATTAAGAGGGGAACGAAAAAGATATTGTTATAAAGCTTTAAACAGACACTCAATGAACGAGCCTGTTTACTTAGATCCTACACTCAAAAACCAACGAAAGGATTTTGATACAAACAAAGACTTTGATCAAAAAAGATCATTACAACGACAGAAATTAGGGCCAAACATCATTTACCACTTTAAAGCGAACAGCACAGCTCACAAAAAGGGGGTAAAGGCTGCTCAGTCTTCGACAGGCTCCTGACTGAGTTCCACAGGCTCCTCCAGATCATCCCAGTCCATTCCACGATAAGCCTGATGGGAGTTAATCTCCAGTGCCGCCATGGTATGAACGGCATGGGTGCTTGCTTCCAGCATGTGGGCAGGAACGGCGACAAGAGAATCGCTGAACCCGACCAGTGCAATATTATGACGACGACAATGCTGCAAGACTTTCTCCAGAGCAGCGACCACGGCCATCTGCTGGGGCGTGAGCTGGTTAACCAGCTTTTTCTTGCCCTCTTCACCTTTTCTACGACTGGACGCCTGACGAACAGCGTAGCCGTCATAGTCAATCAACTGCAGGGTGACATCCGCTTTGGCGCTTTGCTGGAGTGCGCGCTTGGCTTCCTGAAATACCGCCTCAGCGTGACAACAAATGATGTCATCAGCGGTACAGCGACGAATCGCATCACGAATGTCTTCCATGCTGGCCAGAGGAGAGAGGTTGATATCCATAATTTCCCTTCACTTGCTCGAAGAACGTCTTGCCTGAAGATTTCTTATCCAAAGAATAAAGTGCGCTAGCAGCCATCTCTAACGTCATTAGCGGTTAGCCAGTCGCTGGATCGGCCAATGCCTTCAACTATATAGCATTTTAGTGCTTATGCATGACTTCCGGTTCAGCCATTAGTTTTTATCTATCAGGATCATACAAACATTAAAATTCACCCAATCGTCACCGGTGACTAGTATGGTTCTTGTTTCGTAGCCAACTCACTCACTTAAAGAAGGTTTTACATCAATGACTCAATCACTGATCAACACCGTCATCAAGCCTTTCAACGCCACTGCTTACCACAACGGCGAATTCATCAATGTCACCGACGCTGACCTGAAGGGTAAGTGGGCTGTTGTGATGTTCTACCCTGCTGACTTCACTTTTGTTTGCCCAACCGAACTGGGCGACCTGGCTGATTACTACGCACAGCTGCAGGAAATGGGCGTTGAGTGCTACTCCGTATCCACTGACACTCACTTCACCCACAAAGCATGGCATGACGCTTCTGAAACCATTCAGAAGATCAAATTCCCGATGATCGGCGATCCTACCGGTGCTATCAGCCGTAACTTCGGTGTGATGATCGAGGAAGAAGGTCTGGCTCTGCGCGGCACTTTCGTGATCAACCCTGAAGGCGAAATCAAAGTCGCTGAAATTCATGACCTGGGCATCGGCCGCTCTGCTAAAGAGCTGGTTCGCAAAATTCAGGCAGCCCAGTACGTTGCAGAACACGATGGCGAAGTCTGCCCAGCGGCATGGCAGCCAGGTTCTGAAACGCTGGCTCCTTCTCTGGATCTGGTCGGCAAAATCTAAATTGCCTGCCCTACTCACACCCAACCCTCGCTGACCGGCAACATCAGCGGGGGCCCGGTGCAGGGCCAGCCTTCGGGTTGGCCCACTCTCCCCTACTGTCTTGCTTCAACGAGGAAAGGTCATGTTAGACACCAATCTCAAGCAACAACTACGCACGTACCTGGCCAATCTGAAAACCCCTGTTGAACTGGTTGTCGCACTCGACGATAGCAGCAAGTCACAGGAGCTCCACGCTCTGGCACAAGATATCGACAGCCTGTCGGATCTGGTAAGCCTCACTATTTCTGATGACAGCTCTGAACGTACGCCTTCCATGCTGGTCAAGAGTGCAGCAAAAGGGACTGTCATCCGCTTTGCCGGCCTTCCCATGGGCCATGAATTCACCTCGCTGGTTCTTGCCCTGCTGCATAGCGGCGGCCACCCAATGAAAATTGATGAGAGCCTGATTGAACAGGTTCGCCAGCTTGAAGGTGATTTCCAGTTTGAGACCTATGTTTCCCTCAGCTGTCAGAACTGCCCGGAAGTCATTCAGGCGCTGAACATGATGGCTGCGATTAACCCACGTATTACCAATGTCATGATTGATGGCTCACTCTTCCAGGAAGAAGTCACCAGCCGGAATGTCATGGCAGTGCCAACAGTTTTTCTGAACGGCAAGCAGTTTGCCCAAGGACGTATGACACTGCCTGAAATCCTCAACAAGGTGGACTCTGGTGCGTCAAAACGTAAAGCCGCGGAGCTGAGCAAAAAAGAAGAGTTCGATTTTCTGGTTGTCGGTGCTGGCCCTGCAGGTGCGGCAGCCTCTATCTATGCCGCCCGTAAAGGTATTCGTACCGGCATCGTGACCGATCGCTTTGGTGGCCAGGTGCTGGATACCGTTGGCATCGAAAACTTCATTTCGGTGAAAGCGACTGAAGGCCCAAAACTGGTCGCCAACCTCGAAGAACATGTACGAGACTATGAAGTCGACATCATGTCCGAGCAACAGGCCAAGAAACTGAGCGTGGCTGGTCACCGTATTCATATTGAACTGGAAAACGGCGCCACCCTCAGCAGTAAATCAGTACTCTTATCGACTGGTGCACGCTGGCGTGAAATGAACGTCCCCGGTGAAAAAGAGTACCGCGGCAAAGGCGTTGCCTACTGCCCGCACTGCGACGGCCCACTCTTTAAGAGCAAGAAAGTCGCTGTTATTGGTGGTGGTAACTCCGGTATCGAAGCCGCGATTGATCTGGCTGGTATTGTCGAACATGTCACCGTACTGGAGTTCGGTACCACGCTTAAGGCGGATGACGTGCTGCAACGTAAGGCGCGCTCGCTGCGTAACGTTTCCATTATTACTGAAGCACAAACCACTGAGGTCCTCGGTGATGGCCAACGCGTCACTGGTCTGACCTACACCCATCGCGGCACCGGTGACAGCCATAAAGTTGAGCTGGCGGGCATCTTCGTGCAGATCGGCCTGGTGCCTAACACCGAATGGCTGAAAGACAGCGGCATTGAGCTATCCCGCTTCGGCGAGATTGTGGTTGGCCCCCGTGGCGAAACCTCATTGCCCGGCGTGTTCGCCGCAGGTGACGTGACCAATGTGCCCTACAAGCAGATCATCATCGCTATGGGTTCAGGTGCCAATGCAGCCCTGGGCGCTTTCGACCACCTGATTCGTGTCTCCGCACCCGCTGAGGAAGCAGCTGCTTAAGGCAAGCAGGCTCGAACCACTCCCTTTGGCGCTGTCAAAAATTGCTGGCAGCGCTTTCAGCCCCACGGTGCTGCAATACGATTGCAGTGCGTGGGGTTTCTTTTTTACGGCTATTTGGCCTTCCGTAAAAATTCATCGCCATGTGAATTTCGGCCGGATTGATCCATGTCATAACGCTGTCATCCTGACTGCTCTAGGCTGGTTTTTAACCACCTTAGAGGAGGAAATGCGATGGACGTTATCTACCAACTCAAGCAGGACCACCTTCATCTCTACAGCATGCTTCACCTGCTGGAAGAGCACCTTAACCGTGGCGAACTCAGCCTGACGCTCGTAAAAGAAACCCTCGACTACATCGGCGACTATGCCGAGCGCTACCACCATCCACTGGAAGACCAGCTGATGAGCCATCTCGCCAGCCATAACCCGTCAATGGGAAAACTCTATCGACAGCTGCATGAAGACCATCAGGCACTGGAGAACCAGTCCGATGAGCTGCGTCGCATTCTGGAAGGGATTGAACGAAGCGATACGCTAACCAGCACAGAATTACTCGCACGTCTTCACTTCTGGATTACGGCACAGCAAAAGCATTTGGAATATGAAGACCGTTACTTGCTACCATTGGCAGAAAGCGATCTGAAGCTCTTCCCTGCCGAGTTTGACTGGCCACTGCCGACCAACCTGCACCTGATCAAGCACTACCAGTCGATTGCCCATGACCTTGCCCGGCCTTCTGGCATGGCACTCTGATAATTGAAGTTGTCTGAAGGCAGCCTAAGGACAGCGCTGCATAAGGAAAGGAAATAAAAAAGAAGTAGAGAGGTCGATCAGCAGGCTCAGGAAGCCAACTCATGGCGCTGGTCTTTCGCCATCCAGTAACGGGCCTGCTGACCATCAACATTCACGCCCAGCTCACCCTTGCTGTAAATCTGAATGAGCCGACGCACGGACTGCACATGCCCTTGTTCACCGGCTTGTTGATACCAGTGAATCGCCGCAGCGGTGTTCATCTCCAGTGCATCACTGCCCTGCTCGAGTAACAGCGCTGCCTGATATTGGGAGTTCACATCGCCAGCCTGAGCCGCCGCAATAATAAACTGCACTCCCTGATGACGCTGCTCTGAGCTGCGTCCGCGAAAATACAGAAAATGTCCGTATTGGCTTTGCGCCCGTACATGTCCACGGCAGGCACACCAAGCCAGACCTTTAAGCCGAAGCTGTTGGCGCGCCTGAGCGCTACTCCACAGGGGTAAACGGACAAGCCCATTCACCAGTGGATAGATTAAGTCGGCAGCCAGCGTAGACATAAGCTTCTGTCAGGTGACCCTGCTCTCTGTTCACATATCGAAGAGAATCACCTTAGGATTTGCGCTGTCAGCCGACAAGACAGCAACCCCAATCTCCTTATTAAAACCAAGGTGTGCGTTTTTTTCTCGCATTCAATTCCATGCCCATGGCTTTAGCGAAGCGGGCACGCATGGAGCGGGTTCGTTTTTCACGCTCCTGCAGACGTTTGCGTTTGGCGAACTCGTCATAACTGATGATTTGTGCCTGCATGATCTCTTCCTCAACTCAATAACCCGCATGGCTATCAGGCGGTCACTGAAGACTTCCTCACCTTCACTTTCAGCAACCCCTGAGTTAAGTCTAGATCGGTTTTTTACACTTGCGCTGTTGAGGCTCACACTTCGGCGACATACTGAGCAGAAAGCACGACAAAGCCTGTCTCGATCAGGATAATTCATCCTGACCTTCACCGACCGCGCCACCGGAACCGCCTTGTGACCTCAACGCCTGAACTCCCCATCAACTCCGTTCTGCCTGCACTGCTTGAGGCAATAAATACACACTCTCGCAGCGTCCTGATTGCCGCTCCCGGCGCGGGTAAAACCACGCGTGTCCCGCTGGCGCTGCTCGATGCGCCATGGCTTAGCGGACAGAAAATCCTGATGCTGGAACCGCGCCGTGTGGCGGCGCGTCTGGCGGCTACCTTTATGGCCGAGCAACTGGGCGAAAGCGTCGGGCAACGCGTGGGCTATCGCGTGCGTATGGAGAGCAAGGTCAGCGCGGCCACGCAAATCGAAGTCGTCACTCAGGGCGTGCTGACGCGCATGTTGCAGGATGACCCGATGCTGGAAGGCGTCGGCATGGTGATTTTCGATGAATTTCACGAACGCGCGCTGCAAAGCGACTTAGGCCTCGCACTCCTCATGGATACGCAGGATGGCCTGCGTGATGATCTGAAATTGCTGGTCATGTCCGCCACGCTGGAAGCCAAGCCGCTACTGGCATTACTGGGTGATGACACACCGCTGGTGGAAAGCGAAGGCCGCCAGTATCCGGTCACTACGCACTACCTGCCGGGGGATAAGAACACGCCGCTTGAGCAGCAAATTCGGGAAGCAGTCGAAACCGCATTAGCGGCTGCCAGTGGCGACATTCTGGTGTTTTTACCGGGGCTTCGGGAAATCCGTCGCGCCAGTGACGCCTTAAGCGTGGTGGCTAATATCAGCCTTCAGCCCTTATATGGCGGGCTCACGCTGGCCGAGCAGCAGGCGGCGCTGGCACCCGATGCTCAAGGTCGCCGCAAGGTTGTGCTCAGCACCTCACTGGCGGAGTCGAGCCTGACGGTTGAAGACGTGCGCATCGTGATTGATGCAGGGCTTAGCCGCGAACCAAGCTTTGATGCCCGCTCCGGCTTTACCCGACTGGAAACCCGTCAGGTCTCGCAGGCCAGCGCGGATCAGCGTCGTGGTCGTGCCGGCCGACTTGGCCCCGGTGTGTGCTATCGACTCTGGCAACCCCATGCGGCACTGGCTCCCGCCAGCACGCCGGAGATTCGCAGCACTGATCTTGCCGACTTGCTGCTGGAACTGCGCCTCTGGGGTGTGCAGGATCACCAAAGCCTGCGCTGGCTGACACCACCGCCTCAGGGAGCCTGGTTACAAGCCGAACGACTACTGAAGCAGCTTGGTCTACTGACCGAGGAAGGCCAACCCAGCGGCAAAGCCAAACTCTGCGCCAGCCTTGGCATGTCGGCCCGCGCCATGGCCATGCAACCAGAATCTGCTCAAGACGCCTGCGCTCGCGGAGCGTTATGGCTCGCCGCCTGGTTGCAGGAGTCTGAACGCCTGCCGCAACACCAGGATGCCGCCGAGGCATTAGCGCAGTTGGCCAATTCACGTTTACCGCTCAATCAACGCCTCAACCGGCAAGTCGATCTGTGGGCGAAGAAGCGCCACATCAGCGCTGCCAACACTATCCACAACACCCTCAATAGCACCGACATTGCCGCCCTGCTGGCACAGGCCTTTCCTGATCGTATCGGCAAACAGGTCAGCCTTGGCACCTTCGCCACCAGCGGCGGACAACGCCTGAGTATCGCCAGTGAATCCGATCTCGCCCATGCGCCCTGGCTGGTGATTCTCGACGCGGACGGCAAACGCATTTATAACGCCGCCGCCTTAACCCTTGAACAGATCAACACCTGCTTCCCCACAACGCTCGACTGGCAACTGCACCCGCAGTGGAACGCCAGCCTGCAAAAGCCGGAAGTTTTACAGCAACGTCGTCTTGGTCAGTTAGTGCTGGAAAGCAAAGCAGGCCCGGCACCAACCACCGAGCAACGTACCGCTGCCTTACTGGAGGCCATCCGCCAGCAAGGGCTGTTAAATGTGATGCCGCAGCTAGTGCCTTTGCTGGACCGGCTGAAGTTTCTGCCGCGGGATAAACAGACCTCATGGCCGGAATATTCTGCCGAAGCTCTGGAGGCCACACTGGAAGACTGGCTGCAGCCTTACATGAACACCATTACTCGCCTTGGCGGTTTAACGGAGTTAAGCCTGTCGACGCTGGCGCAAAGTATTCTGGGATGGGACAAGGTGCAGCAAGTGAATGCGCTGCTGCCCCTGAGCCTTGAAGTGCCAAGTGGCAGCAATATCACGCTGGATTACAGTGGCGATGAGCCGGTACTGGCGGCACGTTTGCAGGAACTGTTCGGCCAGCTGGAAACCCCGCGGCTATTGAACGGCCAGCTGCCTGTACTGGTGCATTTACTCTCCCCTGCACGCAGGCCCATTCAGGTCACGCGGGATTTACATAACTTCTGGAAAAACACCTACTTTGAGGTCAAAAAAGACCTGAAAGGACGCTATCCCAAACACTACTGGCCGGAAGACCCAATGACCGCAGAAGCCATCAGCGGTGTGCGTCCGAGGAAGTAACGCTTCCTCTTTCGCCTCTCATGCAGACTCTTTATCCATCGACAACTGCAGCCATTCGCTGAAAGCCCGCATCGCCGCGGTTTCGTCCCGATGGCGAAGCCGCGTTAGCCAGTAACGCCCCATCGCCACATGTGCTGAGAAAGGCTGACACACCCACCCTGCTTCGACCCAAGTTTGAAACATCGCAACCGGCGCCAGCGCCACGCCGATGCCTTGCCGCGCGGCTTCCATCATGGTGAGGGAGGAATCAAACTGAATAGGGCTTCGCAGCGGCAAGGCACCGGGCAAGCCGGCGGCGGTGAACCACTCGCTCCATTCTTCTTCCCGATAGGAGCGTAATAGCTGGCAGCGCAGTAAATCCCCCACTGTATTGAGCTGCGCGGCCATCGGTGGCGTACATAACGGAGTGAGAGGCGATGGCATCAAAGGTTCAGCCAGCGTGCCGTGCCAGGCGCCATCACCAAAGCGCACAGCGAGATCCAGCCCTTCTTCCGCCAGATTGACGCGATTGTTATGGGTCGATAACCGCAGATCGACCCACGGAAACTGCTGATAAAAATCCGCCAACTTTGGCAGTAACCAGCCTGTGGCAAAGGTGCCGACGACACCGACCGCGAGTGGCTGTTTTCCCTGGCTTTCACTGACTTGGCGCAGGGAGTGAGCCATGGTGTCAAATGAGCGCCGAAGGCTTGGCAGCAGGGCTTCACCTTCCGGCGTCAGGGCCAGCCCGCGGGAAAGCCTGCGAAACAGCGACACGCCCAGGCGCTCCTCCAGCGCCTTGACCTGATGGCTCACCGCCGCCTGTGTCACATTCATTTCCTGTGCGGCCAGCGTAAAACTTAAATGGCGGGCCGCAGCTTCAAACGCTAACAGCGCTTTTAACGGCAAATGCGGACGCTGCATACAGAACTCCTTATCAACCCCATCCCCTCAGCCCCTCAGCCCCTCAGCCCCTCAGCCCCTAAATAAACTAATGCCAGAGGCAAAATAAGATACTTTGCCTGAACCCTACGCACATCTCTAGAATCCTCTTACTCCTTGGCCAAGGCAGTATTTATCGGGGATATGCCATTGTACTTACGCGATTCGTCAAGTACTCCCTGTATTAGCCCTTAACTCAAAGCCCTAGATTAACTATCAGGAGTCACCTCATGCCATCGAGTCGCCGACAGTTTCTTGGTCACAGCAGTTTATTGATATTGGCAGCTTTATCCGGGGGAACGCTCTCTCCACTCACACTGGCAGCAGAGCAAACAAGCCTGGCCGAGGCGGTACGCAATGGTGAACGAAAGCTGCAGGGAAAAATTGGTGTGAGCCTCTTCGATACAGGTACTGGCATGGGCTGGAGCCATCGTGGCAGCGAGCGATTCTCCATGTGCAGCACGTTTAAAGTGCTGGCCTGTGGCGCCATTTTGCAGCGAGTGGATGAGGGCACGCTTTCGCTGTCGCAGCGCCTGAGCTTTAGTCAGCAGGATGTGGTGAACTACTCCCCTATTTCCAAAGCCTTCGCGGGTAAACCTGACGGCATGAGCCTTGGCGAGATTTGCCATGCTGCCATGACCTACAGCGACAATACGGCGGCCAATCTGATTATTGGTCAGCTAGGCGGCCCACAAGCGGTGACGGATTTTGCCCGCAGCATCGGGGATGATGTCTCACGACTGGACCGCTGGGAAACCGCACTGAACACAGCCATCGACAACGACCCGCGAGACACCACAACGCCTGAGGCGATGACGTCCAACCTGCAGCGGCTGCTCCTGGGCGACGTGCTTTCCAAAGAAAGCCAGCAACAGCTTGGCCAATGGCTACGCGATAACACCACCGGCGCCAGCCGTATTCGCAAAGGGGTACCGAACACCTGGCAAGTGGGCGATAAAACCGGTAGCGGCGATAATGGCACCGCCAACGATGTCGCCATCCTCTGGCCGCCGGGTCAGAAGCCCTTGCTGCTGAGCGTTTACATCACCCAAGCCAAAAGCGATTGGGATGCCTGTAGCGCCGTGATTGCCGAGATCAGTGCAGCGATCGCTGCCGAGTATTCGGCCAGGCACAAACCGCTGACCTCCGCCTGAGCGCCCACTACGCCACGGTAAAGGCCATCATCATGCCGGTATCTTCGTGCTCGAGCAGATGGCAGTGAGCCATATAGGGCTGCTTCGCCGTGGCTTCATGATCAAACTTCACCAGTACTTCACTCACGCCACCTTCCACGCGCACCATGTCTTTCCATCCTGAGCGATGCGCCGCCGGCGCCTTGCCGTTCTCACTAAGGATGCGAAACTGCAGCCCGTGAATATGGAAAGGATGCAGCATCATGTCGCCTTTGCCGGAAATCACCCAGCGCTCGTATTGTCCCTGAGGAACCGAGGCATCAATCCGGTTCATAGCAAAGGCGCGGCCATTGATAAGGTTGCCTTTGGAGAGATCCAGAGCTGCCGACTTCATGCTGCCCATATCCATTCCGCCTTCCATAGCACCATCCATGGCACTATCCATGGGCATCGATCCCATCGCCTTATGACCGAAGCGCTCCATCAAGGCCATCATGCCCTGATGATCCAGCATCGGATTCATCGAGAGCTGGAAGTGACGCTCAGGAATCCTGGCCAGCGCATCCGTATCCGGCAGCGCGGGTATACTCGTCAGATGGGTGGGCAGTTTCGCCTTCGAGACCGGTATGCGGTTATCCACCTGCAAGGTCACCAGCGGGAACGGCTGGTCAAAGGGCTCAAGCGTCATTCCCATCTGATCCACAGGCAAGGATTGCAAGGCAAGAGATGAGCTGAGATTAACCATGACTTCAAAACGCTCACCCGGCATCAGGGTCAGCTCAGTCAGCGCCACCGGTGTGGGCAGCAGCCCGCCATCACTGGCGATAACCTGCATGGGCGACTGATCCGACAGCCCAAGACGCAAGCTGCGGGCATTGCTGCCATTCAGCAAGCGCAGGCGCACCCAGCCTTTGGGCGCCTGATGCACTGGAGACTTCACCCCGTTTACCAGTGGCAGGTCCCCAAACCAGCCAACCGCAGCCGTCATCACATCCAGTTGATAGTCGATCTCGGCGTTGTCATTCAGGCGTTTGTCCTGAATCACCAGCGGGATATCGTCGACGCCCCAGCGGGAAGGCAAAGCCAGCGAGGCGGTATCGTCATCCTCAATGACCACCAGCCCCGCCAGCCCCATAGCGACCTGATAGCCATTGCGTCCGTGTGAATGCGGGTGATACCAGCAGGTAGCGGCTGGCTGATCAACCACAAACTCGGTTTCCCAGGCATCACCGGGGGCCATCATGGCGTGAGGGCCACCATCGGCCCCGCCTTCAATTGCCAAACCGTGCAGATGAAAGGTCGTCTCTTCTTCAAGGGCATTTTCCACCCGCAGCCTGACCGTTTCGCCCCGTTTAAATTTCAGCGCAGGGCCAAGAAGACTGCCGTTATAGCCGAAGGTGGTGGTGGGCTTATCCGTAAAATAGCTTTGGCCAGACTGGGCTTTGAGGACAATTTTTCCCTGATCATTGGCTTTAAGCTGCGGTGGCACGGGTAGTGGCTGCCCAACGGCGCCAGCATCCGCGGCCAGAGTCCTACCCGGAAGGGAGACCCCCATCACTCCGGCCACCGATAATGTCAGCGTCGAGAAGAGAAACTGGCGACGTTTCATGCCTTGCGTCCTTACTTGAATAGTTACTTATCACGTTACCAGCGAAGCTAAAGGCTGCCGTAAGGGTAAGGTCAACCGAAAACCGCTGAACGCTTTATTGCGAACGGCGAGGTGCCAGCTCTTCTCCCTGAAATTCTCAAGACAGCCCGAGAACTGCCACCTCCTCTTCACTGTGAGGGGCATTGGCGTAACTGAACCCTCATTAGTTACGCCGTTTTTAAAAAATCCTTTCATTCAGCACTCATAAACATTTCCCATTAACGCCTGATTCCTTTCAATTATTCGTTAAAAATGAGCGAATACTTTCACTTTAAAAACCCTTGGTTATTTTAATTTGATTTATAAAAAAAAAGTGATCTATAGTCGAAAACGTTCTGAAATTTGCAGCCCCTATACGGAAAAAATTACTGCAATTCCATGACATTGATCGGAAAACAATCATAAACCTGTACTTTTTAGCTTTGAGGTGACACTGAATGGATTTTCGTCGCTTGGCCGCTTTTCACGCTGAACACAATAACCAACTTCATAACCGCTCTGTGCTCCAGCTGGCAGAAGACATCAATGCTGTGCATTGTCTGGCGCAGGCAGCTGTCAACGTAGAGCTGTTTACCATTCCGCTCTATATGACGACGCTTTATTCCATTGAAGGAATGCATAGCATTACAGAAAAGTCAGCTAATAAAGAAAAGGGGCTTTATTTTGGTCGACGCTGGCCAGGAATTAGCCCAACGCCTAATCCACAAACGGCAAATCAGCAGGCATGCAATCTCTATTTCAGTGTCTTTATTCAGGAAATGCTGCATTTGCAGATGGCAGCCAATATCTTTAATGCTCTTGGCAAATCCTATAACAAAGAGGATTTATTTAACGCTTCTAATAAAGCGCTGACCAGCCAGCAATTAACCCCAAGCTTTACCTCTCCGCTGCTGGTGAATGAACAAAATGGCTGGACTTGTTACGGCCCGGACAAAACCACCATTCCCCATATTCTGGATATCACCGATCTTAAGGGTGGCGAATACAGTCAGATCAAGGTAGCGCTGGGGGCACTGAACACCAACAGCATCAACCTATCCCTGCTGATCGAAGAGCCTTCCGATGTTCTGGCCAGCCGTATCAAAGCGGATGCACGTCACAAGTACATTGCCACTCAGGAAGATGGCGTCCTGGGTGCCGTTCCTTTCAAAGACTGGTCTGCAGCCAAGACCGAAGCCGAGCTGCCCCAGTTTGGCACCATCGCCACCATGTACGAATGCCTTGCGGCTTACCTGAATATTTCCTACAGCCTGGATGATCTGCCAGAAAGTGCGCGCAGCCAGTTCGAGCAAGCCGGCCTCATCAAAGACAACACCATTGCCCTCTTTGATGTGCTTTATTCATCGACTTCCCTGCAACGCGACCTCTTCAATACAGAAGATCCGAAAGGCGGACACCCGCTGGCAGAATTCCCCTGCATGAAAACCGTCGTGGATGCGACCACCAGCGCCGAGGCCAAACAGCAGGTCTACCAGCTGATGAATGCCATCACCGATCAGGGCGAAGGTGCGACCATGAAAGTTAAGCCTGAGCAGGCACCGCCTGCGGGATTGCTGGGAGCACCGGTTCAGCAGAACTATCAGCCCAACTATGAAGCGCTCAAGCAGGACTACGTTGAATACGACGAACTGGGCCAGCCACTCCCCGTCTCATCAAGCGCCCATGCCCGCTTCTTTGGTGGCGTGGTTGATCATTACGACCGCTTCCAGCAAGTCAAAGGTCTGCTGGTATCGGGTGAAATCACCACCTGGGTCGACTGGCACAGCAATAACAACACTTGGACGGCAGATCTGCTGGCGACGGCCGATTATGCCAGCAACCCTAATCAGGACGTGCTGCCCACGCCTGAGGCGGTCGCAACTGCACTGAACAATCTCAAGACAGCAGGCGACACCAGCTTTGCAGAAATGAGTCATGTCGCCGCGGGCGCCATTGCCGGTATCACGACCGTACTGGATGAGTTCTGGTCGAACGAAAAGGTCACCTTCCCCTACCCGTCCATGGCTGGTTCCGGCGACCGCGTCTCCATTTGCTGGGCGGTCTTTGGTAAAGCGCCAGACCTGTCATTGGGAGAATATCCCCGTGAGCCGGCATCCAAACGCGACTACCTTTACCACGCCTGTCAGGGCATGGCTTTTAATTCTCCCGGACAGGATCTTGACGTTTGCGCCTCAAAGGAAGTCTTCCATACCTGTCGCGGCTCGAATGCCTGTAAAGGCGAAGGTGGTTGCGGCTTTGTACAAAGCACCGGCGGTGGCGCCAGTGGTTGCGGAGCGTCCAGTGGCTGTGGCGCATCAACCTCGACCAGTAGCCTTTACTCACCTCCGGCAGATAACGCCTGTAATACGCTGGGCGGCTGTGCCGTGCCGATTTCAGCCTCACAGCTTTATCCGAAATCAGGCTCAATGGCGATGTACGAACTGACCGTCAACGAGGACTCGAAAAAGCTTCCCAATGAACTTACCTTCAGCCGTGCTCAGCCGGTGTTTGATGTCGCCTGGGATGCCTACACCACGGTGCTGAAGGCCCAGGGCATGGAAGAAGCGAAGCTGCCGAAGAAGCCTGCTCCTTCTGACTTGCGTCTGGCCTTCCCGCCTTCAACCTGATCAGCGCACCCTCCTTTCTCAGGCGATCACCACGCCTGAGACTTCTTAAGGCCAGTCCTTACTGGCCTTTTGATCCCTCGCCGACGATGAGACGCAATGAGCAACGTATTCACCTCCAAAACCCCTGCCCTAGCCAGTCTGGGACTCGGCGCAGGATTACGCTCCTGCCATTTACCGTACCTTGAGAAGCACTTATCCCCTGAGCTGGCTGGTGTTGACTGGTTTGAGGCCATCACCGAAAACGTGCTGGACCATCAGGGCTATGCCCGTGATTTCCTGTTTCGACTGCGCGAGCACTTTCCTGTGGTGCTGCACGGCGTATCTCTGTCGATTGGCTCAACCGATCCACTGAACCGGGATTACCTGAAAAAGCTCAGAGCGCTGGCGGATAGTCTTTCACCGGCCTGGATTTCCGATCATCTGTGCTGGACAGGAATTCAGGGGCTTAACAGCCATGACCTGCTACCCATGCCACTGACCCATGAGAGCCTGACTCACACCTTAGAGCGTATCGATCAGGTCCAGGAGATGCTTGGACGGCCATTGGTGCTGGAAAACCCCAGCAGTTATCTGGCCTTTAGCCGCAATGACTACCCGGAATGGGAGTTTCTCGCCGAGCTGGTCAAACGCAGCGGCTGCCTGTTACTGGTAGACGTTAACAACATCCATGTCAGCAGCGTTAATCTCGGCTTTGACCGCCTTGAGTACCTTCATGCGCTACCAGCAGAGGCGATTGTGCAGTGCCATATCGCAGGCCCAACGGACATGGGCAGTCATCTTATCGACACCCATGACCAACCAGTGCCAACGCCGGTGTGGGAGCTTTATCAGGCGTTACTGGCTCATTGCGACCGCCCCGTGTCCACCCTGCTGGAATGGGATGCCAACATTCCGGACTTCCCTGATCTTGTGGAGGAATTGTATCTGGCACGTGACGTGATGGCGGGTCGTATTCCGAAGCGCAGGACCGCCACGGCCAGCGAAGGCAGCCAGCTATCGACACCGATTGCAGCAGGTATCGAGGCTTCCTCCTTCACTCTGTGGGAGGCCAGCGCCTGATGAATGCCTCCCTCAATGAGCAACAATTCTGGCTGTTGCAGGAAATCCTTCTTGGCCGCCGTACAGGGGCGAATCCGCAGGAAGCGCAGCTGCTGAAGGGCAGTTGGCAGCGAATGATTGAAAGTACTGAGCAGTTTGACGCCAGTGCTCGGCTTGGCATCTATCAGGACGGCTACCGACTGCGTCTGCTGGAATGCCTAAAGGCCGAATTTCCGGTACTGCATCGTCATTTTGGCGAGCGTATCTTTCGCCTCTTTGCCCTGGGTTTTCTGGCACGATTCCCTTCGCGGCATTACAGCCTGCATGAACTGGGTGAAGGGTTTGCCCAGTACCTTGCCGATACGCGCCCTGCCTGCTCCGCGCTACCGCCCGCTGAGCAGATCAGGCTATCGATTCCCGAGGAAATTGCCCGGCTGGAGCGGGCGCAGGCGGTTAGCCTTCGAGCTTCAGGGCTGGAGTCACAGCGCAATTGCCTGCCTGAACTTAACTGGTTTACCTGGCCTGCGCTGGCCTGCCCATCCACTTCGCAACTGATCGAAAGTGAGTTTGATCTGCTCAGCTATTTTCAAACGCTGGCAAGTCAGGAAGACGCACTGGATGAGGCCATCACGACCACCGAAGCACCTCCATCGACGGTGCCGTTACCCGCAAACGAGCCCTGCGCCTTGCTGGTTTTCCGTCATCAGTACCGCCTGAATGTCGCCCGACTGACGCCATGGCAGGCAGCGATATTTCGGTGCCTGAACGATACGACCCTAGACCCGTCAGCCTTCTGGCCAGAGGCACTTAAGCAAAGCGAAATGGAGGCCGCTGACCTGCTTGGCAAGCTGAGTCTCTGGCTACCACAGGCCATTAGTAGCAGCATGCTGATGATTGATGAGGCAGGCTGAAGATGGTTTAAGGTGAGAGGCGACGGCTTTTAATGGATAGGACCGTCGCCTGCAAAGCAGAGTATGGGTGAAGTATTATTGAAAAATCGCCTGCTCGTAGTGGTCGGTCTCGTCTCTGACGCGAACGATTTTCCAGCCCTGATCGTCTTCCACCACCACCCGAAGATGAAGCTTTTTCCCCTCACTCACAGGCAAGTACACATCTAATGTCTTACTGGTCGAAAAGTCGGGGGCTTCTTTCACTTCAAGGGCTAAGATCCAGACCGGGTCATAATCCTGGGTGTAGGTAAAGTAATCAGCCTGCAGAATCTCTTGTTCCGGCATGGATAACACTTTCTGCAGGCGAGCAACGGTCTTCGGAGCAACAAAGGTTGTCACCACTTGAGAGCAGTAGTGGCAGTCAACATTTGAGCCGTCAAAATCGGCGACATAGCCTCTGTAAAACTGTTCGACCGCACTTGCCGGGCTGGCGTGCTCTGCCGCCAGAGTGCTTTGCCCAAGCAGCAACAGGCCGGCAAAGAAGAGCTTTACCGCAGCGTAAACTCGTTTTTTCACTTAGTTTTCCTGTCAGAGTTCATTTTCGGACGTCCTTGTCAGCAGGTCTGCGCCCACAAAAAAAGGAGCTTTCGCTCCTTTTTAGTATCACGCTTAAACCAGCATATGGGCTTAGCCTTTCACCATCGGACGGCTCGGGTCTTTGCTCCATTCACTCCAGGAACCGGGATAAACGCGGCTGCCGGTGAGGCCCGCATGCTCCATGGCCAGGAAGTTATGGCAGGCAGTCACGCCAGAGCCACAGTAGTGCACGACTTCCTTCGCAGAAGCCTCTCCCAAAATCGCCAGCCATTCACCGCGTAGCTGCTCAACAGATTTAAAGCGACCATCAGCCTGCAGGTTCTGCTGCAGAGGGCGGTTCATGGCACCGGGAATGTGACCACCGACAGGATCGATAGGCTCGACATCACCACGGAAGCGCTCAGGTGCACGCGCATCCACCAGCTGCCAACGCGGATCCTGAATTTGCATCAGCAGTTCATCGGCATCACGTACCTGCACCAGAGACTCGCGCTCAGGATACTGGCCGTCAGCGTTTTGCTCGTGTTTGGTTTGCTCAAGCGTGCCGCCAGCGGCGTTCCATGCCTGAATACCCGCATCCAGCACGGCCACTTTGTCATGGCCTAACCAGCGCAGCAGCCACCAGCAGCGAGCCGCCATCGCGCCATTCAGATCGTCATACACCACGACCTGCGTCTCGGGGGTGATACCACAGCGACCAAAGAACTGGCGCAGTGCCTGCTGTTCAGGCAGGGGGTGACGGCCGCTTGTCGCTGTCACCGGGGATGACAAATCATTGTTCAGGTGGGCATAAAGCGCACCGGGAATATGGCCTTCCAGATAGGCGTTATAGCCTGCATCCGCTGTCGCAGCAGAAGCCACAGAGAAGCGGCAGTCCAGTACGACCCAATCCTCATTACCCTCGGCCAGCAAAGTGGCCGCATCAATCAAGGTGTTATATCCCATTATTCACTCCTTATCCGGCCCTTCTCCGGGACCTGACATGCTGCTGGGACTTTCTCCCGCAGAACGGGACACACCCTGTTCTCTCAGCGTTATTTAGCTATTCCATTCATCCAAAATACTCAGCTTGAGTTTCAAGCCGCGTTTTTCTTTCTTGCTTGCCTGCGCAAACTGCTCATCCAGTAACGCCTTCAGCGCCGCCAGATCATTGCCCTGCGCCGCCAGTGCTGCTTTAAGTTCAGTTTCCGCCGCAGCCTTGGCTTCTTCTTCACGCTGACGGGCGATTTCCAGTGCTTTGGCCTTTCCGGCTTCACGCTTGGCGATATCCTCGTCTGAAAGCTCCTTGGTGCTTTCATCCTGCTGAGCTGCCACCTTGGTGAAGCCCTCAGTAAAGCCACCGAGGCCCACAGCCTTACGGACCTGATCCATCAGAGGAGCCGCCTGAGCGCGCGCCTTGTCAGCGCCTTTTTTCAATACGGACTCAAGGTAGGACTGATCAGCCATGATACGTTTGTATTCTTCACGCGGAGCACTCAGACGGTCATTCAGCAGCTCAAACAGTGCATCCTTCAGCTCGCCCCAGGCCTCGCCACTGGCAAAGCGGCTTGCCATGGCCTGACGCTCATCCTTCGTGGCAAAGGCTGAGTAGATTTCAAAGAGAGTGCTTCCCTCGGTGTCCTTGGCCTCACCCGGCATCCGTGAATCGGTCTTGATGCGACGAACCAGCTTCAACAGCTCATCCGGCTCCACGAAAAGCGGAATGGTGTTGTTGTAGCTTTTGGACATCTTGCGGCCATCCAGCCCGGACATGACGGAACCTTCTTCACCCACCACCGCTTCTGGCAGGGTAAAGACCGGCGCATACATGTGGTTGAAACGCCCCGCGATGTCACGCGCCATTTCGATGTGCTGAACCTGATCACGGCCAACCGGCACCTTGTGGGCATTGAACATCAGAATGTCCGCTGCCATCAGGATCGGATAGCTGAAGAGGCCCATGGTAATGCCGTCGTCGAGATCTTCATTCCCGGCAGCGACATTGGCATCCACAGAAGCCTTGTAGGCATGGGCACGATTCATCAGGCCTTTGGCCGTCAGGCAGGTCAGTACCCAGGAGAGTTCAGTAATTTCAGGAATATCGGACTGACGGTAAAACGTCGCACGGTCAGCATCCAGGCCCATCGCCAGCCAGGTTGCTGCAATTTCCTGACGGGAGCGAAATACCCGCGCCGGGTCATCACATTTGATCAGGGCGTGAAAATCCGCCATGAAGTAAAAACTGCTGACATCCGGGTTACGGCTTTCCTCAATGGCCGGACGAATGGCACCGACATAGTTCCCCAGATGCGGGGTGCCAGTGGTGGTGATACCGGTAAGTACGATGGTTTTGCTGCTCATCCCTAGACTCTGTAACTCAGTAAGCCGACCCGCAGGCGGCCTGATTGGTGGGCAAATCGCCCTTCCGATCAGACGGAAAGGCTGGCGATGGTGAGTCAACCATATTAATCAACCCTGCCCCTTGGTGTCACGGTCAATGCCCGGCAGAGCCGAATAAAATCAATCCCTTGGCAGCGCCTTAAGCACTGAAAACACTTGGAAACGATAAGCCAGGCGTTTTCCGGCGTGCACAATTTGCAATCAGTGCAGATCACACCCAAGTAAAGGGGTAACGCCTCCGCGGGTAAAGCAGCCTCAATACAGGCCAGCCTAACGCCCGGAGATGACACCGGACTTACAACGCGCCGCCGTATCACGGCTCACACTGGCGCCGTTCCATTGGCGAGATCAAGGAGCAGAACCATGATGGACACTTCAACACATTCAATGAACACCCTGTTTGCCCAGCTCGGCCTGCCTGAGTCTGACCAGCAGATTGACCAGTTTATCCAGAAGAACGGCGGCCTCTCTGAGGATATTCCTCTACATCAGGCGCAATGCTGGAGCACGGCGCAGTCTCGCTTTTTGAAAGAAGCTCTGGCGCAGGATTCTGACTGGGCTGAAACCGTGGATGAGCTTAATGCCCGCATGCATGAGATGCACTGAGCGCTGGCATCCGACGTTTCCGGCCGAAGCACTTGTCATCAGGATCTGTGCTTCGGCTGCGTAGTAAAAAAAGTAAAAGCAGATGACACATTGCTGCCTCTCTCGCGTTACCGAACAGGACGGAGCCTTACGCACTGAATGCAGTATGACCTGATCTACCAGACCTTTATTATTTCCTCGATCCTGCTGTATCTGCTTGCCTTGTTCAGCATGATCTACCAGAAGCGCACGCCGACCTCGATGCTGGCCTGGCTACTGGCGATTTTGCTTGTGCCCCATCTGGCTGTACCGCTGTATTTCCTGATTGGTGTGCGCAAGCGTTCGCGTCTTAAACGAAAGCTGATTCGTGAGCTTCATGACATCACGCCCGATGAGGCGATGATGGACAACCCGGTTTCCTGCATCCTCACAGCCAATGGCATCCCCGCGCCCACCCGCGGTAATCGCTATGAGTTTTATACCTCCGGCAAGGAGGCTTACCACGAAATGGTGAAGCAGATTCGGGAAGCCCAGAGCTCAATCTACATCAGCACCTATGTGTTCAAAAAAGACCGCACCACCCGAGCACTCCTGCATGAGCTGACCGAGCGTGCACGTGAAGGGGTAGAAGTGAAGCTGCTGCTCGACAGTTTCGGTTCCTGGCAGGCCTACTTTTTTCAGCAGATGTTTGAGCCTCTGAAGGATGCAGGCGGCAAAGTCATTTTCTGTTTCCCTCTGTTGTCGCTGCCGTTTCGCAGCTACATCAACCTGCGCAATCACCGCAAGATCTATCTCTTTGACCGCAAGCGCGTCCTAAGTGGCGGCATGAACCTCGCCGCGGATTACATGAGCGCAGATGGTGGCGGCCCGGATGACTTTATTAATGACCTGCGCACCAGCCAGAAGGCCCAGTGGCAGGATATTCTCTTCCTGATCGAAGGCCCCGCCGTCTTTCATTACCACCAGATATTTGCAGCGGACTGGACTTATGCCAGTGGCGTGCCGATGCGGGTATCCCAGAAAGAAGCTCCCGCGCCGGTTGAAGGTGGCGATACCTTTATGCAGGTCGTGCCTTCCGGCCCGGATATTCGTACCGACGCCCTGTTTGAGGCGCTGCTGAGCGCTATTTACGCTGCCAAAGAACGAATCTGGATTGTGACACCCTACTTCGTTCCGGATGACAATCTGCTGCGCGCGCTCATCATCGCCCATCACAAGGGGGTGGATGTAAAACTGATCACACCGCGCTTCTCCAACCACAAACTGGCGGACCTTGGCCGCAGCAGCTATATGCGCGAACTGGAAGATGTCGGCGCGCATGTCGCCCTCTATGAACGCAATATGCTGCATGCCAAAGCGATTCTGATGGATCGGGCAGGCGTTATGCTGGGTTCCGTCAACATGGACAATCGCAGTCTTTTTCTCAACTATGAGGTGGTGACCTTTGCCTACTCTGAGAAAATCATCAATGAAGTCGAAGACTGGATGAAGGAGCTGCTGACGCAGTCCAGCCGGAATATGAAAAAGGTCAAACCGGTGCGCCGCTTCTTCGAGAACCTGATGCGCATTTTTGCTCCCCAGCTTTAAGGTAAGGCATGTTTAAACCCAGCATCATTCATCACCGATGTGGTGGCCGCCCGGCACGGGAGGCCCTCTCCGGCGAGTTTGGCCTGCTGTGTCTTAATGTGCACAAGAACAACCAGCGCGCGCCTTTTCAGAGCTTCTTCCGCCAGCACATGCTGCAACGGCCAACGGATCTGATTCTCTGGCAGGAGGCCATGTTTCGAGGTCAGGACAGCTTCTTTCTCGACCGCTTTTGCTACGAAGCGGCGCCCAATCTGCAACTCAAGAACCACTACTACGGCGTACTGACTGCCAGCGACACCCAGGTAATAAATGTTGCCTCGTTGCTGAGCTTTGCTCAGGAAATCTTTATCAAAACCCACAAAAGTGCGCTGATTACCTATTACTCTCTGGGCCGCGCCGATGGCGCCCTGCTGTGTGTGGCGAATATCCACGCGATCAATTTTCGCGGCCTTCGTCAGTATCAGGCAGAGATTGGTTTACTCGGTGAGGCGCTCACTTCGCACCGTGGGCCTTTAATCGTCGCGGGAGATTTCAATAGCTGGAGCCCACGTCGTGCCACCACGCTTCGTAACTTCTGTCACGGTCTTAGCCTGCAACAGGCGACGATGATGGATGGACGGCTGATCAAGCGCTTCTTTGGACAGCCGCTGGATCATGTCTTTTATCGGGGATTGGAGCTGCTGGAAGCCCGGTGTTTTTCCAGTGAGGTCTACTCTGACCACAACCTGCTTTACACCCGCTTTCGCAGTGATTGAGGATGCCGGGCTGGCATCCTCGTTGTGGCTTTAATTTTCTCTCAGCGTTGCACCTGAACACCTTCAGGCAAAGCGATCCTAGACATGATGGCCTTGTGAATAATGCCCCTGCGCCCAGCGCAGCATGGTATCCAGCAAAGCCTGAATCCGCTCACGCGTTGGTCCTGCGACTTCTTCATCAAACGCAAAGGGATAGTCTTCATCCATATAATTGCACTGTGACAGCTCCAGCTGTACAGCATGGCAATGAATGGCAGGCTGACCAAAACAGCGGGTGATAAAGCCGCCCTTGAAGCGTCCGTTCACCACGTGGCTGACCCCTTCAAAATGCTCACAGGTTTCTGCCAGCGCATGGGCCAGCGACGGATCGCAACTCTCACCGCTATTGGTACCAAGGTTG
The DNA here is from genome assembly GCF_046614695.1 of Pokkaliibacter sp. CJK22405. Lineage (NCBI taxonomy): Bacteria > Pseudomonadati > Pseudomonadota > Gammaproteobacteria > Oceanospirillales > Balneatrichaceae > Pokkaliibacter > Pokkaliibacter sp. CJK22405. The sequence goes on along the minus strand of NZ_JBKKHQ010000008.1, from coordinate 118,497 downwards.
TAGTCAGGCAACTTACCTTCAAACAAGCGCGGTACGTGAGAGCGAATACTGTGGGCATCAAACAACAGCGCATAGCCAAAGGTTTCAACCATACGCGCCAGCTCATCACGGATTTTCTGGTGGTAAGGCCGCCAGATCTGCTCGATAGCACGAGTGCGCTCTTCAGCTGCAGGAATCATTCCGGGCTTATAGAGTGATAGCCCGTCGAAATCGATATCCGGAAACAGCCCGGTGGTTGCACTGGCATACAGCGGCTGATCATCCTCGGGGCGGTTAAGGTCAATCACATAACGGGAATAATTGGCGGCCAAGATGCTCGAGCCCATCTCTTTGGCGAAGTGATATAAGCGCGCGATGTGCCAGTCGGTGTCCTGTAACTGCAAGGCCTTTTCGGTCAGACATTGCCTGATACCAGGGGTCAACGCCTCGCCAGTGTGGGGCATGCTGATCAGCAGTGGCAATCGGCCCTGCTGGAATTCGAAAGCGGCAGTCATAGGTCACTCCTGATCATCGCCATGCTTTGATAATGTTTTTTAGCGTTCTGATGGCGAGTGGGTAATTAAACGATGGCTTTAATGCGTCACCTGTACTTATGGGGGCAAAGCCTAGATAACGACAGGCATTAACCGCCAATGCAGCCAGACACTGGGCGAAGTCGCCTTCAGCGCATCCCCACCGCCCAGCGCCATTTCTCCGGCTTTAAGCTCAAGATTCTGATGGATCAGAACACCGCCACCGGAAATACAGAAAAGCCCCTGATCCGGCCCGGCGTTGAGCCCCAGACTCCGGCCCGCATCCAGCGACACGCGCTGCAGCTGAAAACGTCCGGTACCAAAAGGCACCATCAGGTTCAGCGCCTTACAGTGCGGATGTTTAAGCTGACTGGCGTCGACCAGATCCTCCCCTGAGAAGTGCAGCCAGTCGCCGGTTTTCACCTGCCGACCCACACCGTTAATGCTCAGAGTTAGCTCACCCTGCACCAATGCCAGACAACGCTGGGTATTTTCAAAACGGGAGAAACCGCTGTTACCGGTGATGTCGGCCAGCGAAATGCGCAGGTAATGGGACTCATCGCCCTGATGCCAGAGAGTGCGCGTTAACCCGGCACCATTTTTCCATGGTACCTGCTGGATTTCTTCGGGACGAATGCGGTGCCACTGGCCTTCAGGCCACCAGAGACAAGTAGTCATGATTGATCAAAATGCCCTTCCAGACGATGACGGCTGCCGGGATACAGCAGGCGGGCGGAGGTCACGACATTTTTCTGTGACCAGGTACGACGACGGATCAGCAAACAGGGTTCATTGGCACTAATCTGCAGCAGCTCCTGCTCCCAGGCTTCCGCCAATACCGCTTCAACCACATGTTCACCCTCGGTGAGCGGTGCCACACGGGTCAGGTAGACAAAGGGCGTTTCCTGAGAAAAGTCCTGCTGGAGGTAATCCGGCGCCACGGCAGGGTTAACGTAACGATCCTCAATCTGGATAGGCGTGCCATTTTCGAAATGCACGATGATGCTATGAAACAGGGTATCGCCTTCACGAATTCCCAAAGCAACGGCCTGCTCAGAAGTCGCTTTCACAGACTCCATGCGCAGAATATCCGCTCGGTGCTGATGACGGCGCGCCGTGATTTCATCGGCGATATTGTGCACTTCAAACAGGGCCGAATGGCCTTTGGCTTCCGCGACAAAGGTGCCAACGCCCTGCATCCTGACCAGATAGCCATCAGCCGTAAGCTCACGCAGGGCACGATTGATGGTCATGCGGCTAAAACCCAGCTCACGTACCAGCTCACTTTCCGAGGGGATACGGTAATGCTCAGGCCAGAGGCCTTCCTGAATCTGATTAAGAATCAGGCGCTTAACCTGCAGATAGGCCGGGCCTGGCGGTAAACCGTCGCGCTTGAGCGCGGTCGCAAGCCCTGTATCTTCAGGGGAGAGTTGAGTCACTGTGACGTCCTCAATCTGTCTCCCGGTCGCCGCCGGGAAGTTATTACACCGGTAATCACGAATTGCACCGGCCAACTATAACGTATATATATGTATATACAACCTGACATCCCTGATGACGCAGGCTTGCGACTGCGCATAGCCACCGGTCAGAGACTCAGGCAAAGCCTCTCACCGCCTAGCGCCCGGATGCCGGAATGACGACTTACTTTGCCTCCCACGCCCTACTCCCTGATGGCTGGAAAGCCAACGTCCGCCTGACTGTCGATGCCTTCGGCACCCTTGCCTCCATTGAAGCTGATCAGGTTCGTCAACCGGAGGATGAGTTCACCGGCATGATTGTGCCCGGCATGCCCAACCTGCACTCCCATGCCTTTCAACGCGCAATGGCTGGCCTTACGGAAGTCGCCACGGACCCTAAAGACAGTTTCTGGAGCTGGCGTGCCCAAATGTATCGCATGCTGGAGCAGATTGGCCCAGAAGATGTGCTGGCAATTGCCCGTCAGCTCTATATCGACATGCTTAAGGCTGGCTTCACCAGTGTCGCCGAATTTCATTATTTACACCATGACCTTGATGGCCAGCCTTATGCACCGGCGCAGCGCCTGGGTCAGGCGATCAGTCAGGCCGCTAGCGAATCCGGCATCGGTTTAACCCTGTTGCCCGTGTTCTATGCCCACAGTGGTTTTGGTGGTCAGCCGCCTGAGCAGGGACAACGGCGGTTTATTCACTCTCAGGACAGCTATCTGCGTCTTTATGAGAACCTCACTCAGGAATTGGCCGGGATACCAACCCAACGTACCGGCCTTTGCTTCCACTCTCTGCGAGCAGTAACGCCAGAGCAAATCAGCGCTACCCTCGCCGTGCATCAACCCGGCACACCGGTGCACATTCACATCGCCGAGCAGCAAAAAGAAGTGGATACCTGCCTGAGCTGGAGCGGCCAGCGTCCCGTCGCCTGGCTAATGGATAACGCACCGGTTGATCAGGACTGGTGTCTGGTACATGCCACCCATCTGGATGAGCATGAGGTGAAAGCGCTCGCCAGCAGTCAGGCTATCGCCGGACTCTGTATTACCACGGAAGCAAATCTGGGCGATGGACTCTTCCCGGCAGACCAGTATCTGGCCGCAGGTGGCCGCTTTGGTATCGGCAGTGACAGTCACATCAGCCTCAGCGTAGTGGAAGAACTGCGCTGGCTTGAGTACGGACAACGCCTGCGTGATCAGGGACGTTGCCGCCTGAGCCAGCCGGATCAGCCCGCGGTGGCTGACTATCTCTATCAGGCGTCCTGCCTCGGCGGCGCCCAGGCATTGGGACAAAAAATCGGCCAACTCACTGTGGGCTATCGCGCGGACTGGCTGCGTCTGGATGATCACCACCCCTTGCTGCAAATCGCCTCCGACACTCACCGTCTCAGTCGCTGGCTCTTCGCCAGTGAGCGCAACCTGATTCAGGATGTGATGGTCAATGGCCAGTGGGCTATTCGGGAAGGCCAACACCTTTTGCAGGACAACGCAGCCAATGATTACCTGCAAACTCTTAAGCGACTGAACAGCTAAACCTGCTTTTACCCCGGGTAACGAGCTACTGCTGGAGTCACACCGCTGGAAAAACGTCGCAGCCACGCTGGGGCGGTTTTTTCGGTGTGACAACGCTAAACGCGATCTTGAAGTCTGGCTCAATCAACCTGATTAGGATAAGCGATTAGCTGCGTTACCGGGGGTTGTGTAGACTGTCTGGCAATCCCTGCTCGGTAATGAGCAGAGCCCTTTGATCGACAGGAGTTGCCATGCTTGCCGTTATTTCCCCGGCCAAAACACTGGATTACGAAACCCCCGCCATCACGAAAACATCGACCAAGCCTGACTTCATCGAAGATTCAGCGGCCCTGATTGATGAGCTCAAAGCCCTGACGCCTGCCGATATCAGCCAGTTGATGAGCCTGTCGGATAAGCTATCGAGCCTGAACGCAGCGCGCTTCGCCCAGTGGAGCAAGACTTTTACCGAGGAAAATTCCAAACAGGCCGTTCTGGCCTTTAAAGGTGACGTTTATCAGGGGCTGGACGCTGAGTCACTGGATGACGATGGCCTAACCTATGCTCAGCAGCATCTGCGGATTCTTTCCGGCCTGTATGGACTACTGCGCCCACTGGACCAAATGCAGCCCTATCGTCTGGAAATGGGCACCAAATTCGCTAATGCCCGCGGCAAAGACCTGTATGCCTTCTGGGGCGACAAAATTACTCAGGCGCTGAATAAAGCCCTGGAAAACAGCGGCGATAGCACCCTGATCAATCTGGCATCCAATGAGTATTTCAAGGCGGTGAAGAAGGCCAAACTCAAAGGCAGACTCATTACGCCGGTCTTCAAGGACTACAAAAATGGCGAGTACAAGATCATCAGCTTTTACGCCAAGAAAGCCCGAGGCCTGATGGTCCGCTACATGATTGATCATCAGCCCAGGGAAGCTGAAGAGCTTAAGAACTTCGACTATGACGGCTATGCTTTCAATGCCGCCGCCTCAGAGGAAGACACTTGGGTATTCCTGCGGGATGCGACCTGAGTACCACTGAAAGTGAGTCATAAAAAAACGGCATCTTTGGATGCCGTTTTTGCGTTTAGTCTTGCGGGTCAGCGCTTTCAGTCAGGCTGCTGAATACCTTCGATCTGCCAGGGAGCCTTTGGATCCGCTGAAGACTTGGTCAGATGCCAGATCTCGCTGAACTCACCTTCCTGACCGGCCTGCTCTTCCTGAACCCAGCCGGAGAACTGGATCGAGGCAATAAAACGATCTTGCAACTGCTGGAAGTTTACCAGCTCAGTCATCACCGATACCACTTCAGTGTGCTGGCTTTGGTCCAGCGCTTCGCGCTCATTACGAATCTGCTCGAACAGCGCGGGGGTCATATAGTCTGCCATCGTGGCGTAATCCGCCTGATCCCAGGCTTGCTGCAAGGCACGGAAATGGCCTTTGGCTTCCTCAAGGAAGGCTTCGGCATTAAACCACTCCGGGGTTTTCATGGAGTCTTCAGCCAGCTCAGCCATCAGACCTTGCTGAGGCGTGCCAAAGCTGCCTCCACGAATAACGTCCTCACTCTGCTGACGCGCCATGGACTGAGGCTCAACCGCTGCTTGCGCCTGTTCATTGTAGCTACCTTGTGCAGGCTGTGGCTGGTATCCGTAATTGCTGGCTTGCTGGGACTGTGTTTGTGATTGTGCCGCCTGACGCTTTTTGGCGAACATACGGTAGATCAGGTAACCCACACCGGCTAGTAGCAGAATATCGATCAAACCACCGCCGCTGAAGCCACCGCCAAAGAACAGCGCGCCCAGCAAACTGCCCGCCAGCAAGCCGCCTAGCATACCGCCCATCAGACCACCCTTACGGCCTGTATTCGCGGCGGCAGCAGTCTGGGATGTGGAGTTAGTGGCAGCAGAGCTGTTTGTTGTGGTTTTGCTTTGGGTGGGTGAATAAGTAGGTTTGGCAGGCGTGGAATAGGTGCTGCCAAATGACTTGCCGCCGCCCAGACGCTTCGCCTCGGCCTGCTGCATGCCCAGAGTGAACACCAGCAAAAAACCCATAACGAAGGTACTAATTCGCGACAAGGGAATCATGCGCGTTAAAGACATCGTGTGCTCTCCAAAGTTGCGCGGGTGACCGAGATCATCCTGCTCATCGGCCCCGCGCCATGATCAAAAAGTGTTTTTCTTACAGCCCGTGACCGCCGCAAGAGATGCACTCTTCATGCTAATTTCTTGCACAAACTAATATAAACAGGCCAGCAGTTCAAAGTATCGAATGGTTACCTGCGATGACATCGACAGGCAAAAACCGCCTGAACCAGGCAGGATCAGGCGGTATACCACTGAGATATCCCAAGGAAATAACCCACTAGTTTGAGGAGCGAGGATCATCCAGGCCTTCAAAGCGACGATTCAGCCAGCGCCAAACCGTGCCGGAGGCACCTTCATAACCATCGCGAACGTAGGTCAGCATGTTGTAGTTATACGCAATTCGGGACATGGGGCCGTAGGCCTCCGTATCACCGCAGAACAGCAGCTGGTCTCCGGCCTGAAGTTGCGTGTCGGTGGCCGGTAGCAGTGTCACCTCGCCTTGCCGTTTGAGCATCAGCGCCAATGCCGGCAAGCTGTCCTTGCGGTTACCGGGATGATGCAAAAACAGCGACAGCGGCAGCTCTTCCTGAAGGTTCAGGGAGGTTATCAGCGCAGGCGTTTCGCGATCATTAAGGGTGAATGACCAGCTATCCAGTTCCTCCTGGCCGACCAGATCACGCATCTGCATGATGAGCTTGTAAGCCCACTCATCCGATTCGCGCGGCAGATACGAGAGAAAATCCAGCAGCAATGGCGATTTGATCAGCATCATGATCCGGTTGGCCATGATGCCGCTCGGGTCCATGACATAATCCGCTTTCGCTGCTTTAAAAACCGCTTCGTTATAGCGCTGATTCTGCCGAACCACGGTGATCAGATCCGGGTTTATTTCACGTGCCGTCATGAGAATCGAGAGGTTATTGGCATCGCTTGCGGTCGCCGCCACCAGACCTGCAGCCTCACGGATATCCGCCTGTTCCAGAGTGACAGCCTCCGTCCCCAAACCCTCAACCATATTATCGGTCAGGCCGTACTTGGCCGGGTCAGGTTCAACCACCACCAGTTCAACATTCTGCACTTGCAGCTGTTTATGCAACGCGGTGCCCATTCGCCCATAACCGCATATCACCCAGTTGCCGCGCGGTTTTCGCTCGCCAAACTGCAAAGGGCGATGACGGGGATTCACCAGCCAGTCATACACCAAATGACGGTAGGGCGCGTGAATGGCCATCGCCATGTATTCGGCAAAGGAGGTAAAAGGATTGATGATGTGATCTGTACCAAAAGAAGCCAGGTTAGCCGCCAGTGAGTCGTTTTCAGCACGACTGATCACCGGCGTTTCCTTGGTGAGCAGCTTGCCGGCAATAGCAATGGCCAGATTCACTTCATCATTGTTGGTCAGCGCAATCACGCCGATACAGTTGGGCTTGAGCAAGCCTGCATCCTTGAGGACATCCGGCTGGCTCGCATCCGCGCCATAGGCCGGAATCATCATCCCCAGTGAATCTGTCTCCAGATCATCCACGCGGCTCTGGTCAATATCGACCACCACCGTCTGCAAACCCCGCTCAGCCATCATTTTGACCAGCAAGCCGCCGGTCAGGCCATAACCGCAGACGAGGTAAAAAGGCTCCTGAATCTGCCGAACGGCATTCCGAAAGCGGTGCCGCGACCTTACGCGGGAGAACGCCGGGTCCTGCAACACGGAAAGCATGGTTCCGATGCTGTACAGCCAGACGATGACCGTGGCGTAAATGGTCAGCATCGCCCAGTAGCGCTGGGCATCAGTAAAGGGATAGGGAATCTCGCCAAAGCCAATGGTCGAGCCCATAAAGCTGACGAAATAGAAAGCATGGAAAAAGCCCATCTGCCAGGGCTGGCCCTGATCATCCTGACCGGGAATCAGCACGAATCCGGTAATGGAGACGGCGTACACCACGATCAGTGAAATCAGCGGAAGACGTAACCTGCGAAGCAGCAGGTACATAGCGCTCTTCATCAGCGCTTACCGACGAATCATCACGGTCTCGACCATCAGCAGAATGACTGAGGTCACATTCGCCAGCAAGGCGCCAGCGGATAAGGACACCACCGACGAGACAATGCTGGTGGTCAAACCACTTTCCGAAACATAGTCTGCATAGCCCCAGACCATGGCTGCCAGCAACAGCTGCAAATCCGCCACCAGGCTGGTCGCCAGCAGCACCGCACCGATGTGGGTTCGGTCGCCAAATTTAAGCACCGTTGCGATCAGGCTTACGACAATGGCCGCAAAAAGCTCAAAGGCATTGTGGTGCTCAGGGTTTTGCATTTCCCCCAGCACAAAGCCGAAGTTCAGCGTCAGTGCCAGTACGATAAAAAATGCAAATACGACCTTTTCCCGATTCATCCCCGTCTCCCTGATGCGTAAGTTAATGGGCTATGTCACCCTTGTGAACTTCAGCCCGCTGCCCTTGATGCTGAGGATTTCTCACCAGCAGCCTGGGCCAGAGGTTATTTTGCGCAATAACGTCATCCGGTGAAAGGCTGTTACGAGTCTGCGCCGCTTTACCTGCGAAATGAGTACGCCATGACGCCCAATGAACTTTTACTGGAACGACTGCAACAAAAAAAGCCCCAGCGTCTCCTGTGTCTGGGTCCGGAACTGCCACCGGCGGTCAGTACCTTTCAGATCGACACTACGAACAGGCCCATTGCGGTGAGCGAATGTCCGGACATTCAACGCGCACCTGAGGAAACGTTCGATCTGGTACTGGTCTCCCAGCAACTGGAACAGTTACCCAAGTCAGAAGGAAAAACCCTGATCGGCAGGCTGCGACATCTTTTCGCCCCTAGTGTCTGGGTCTGCTATCAGCAGGACGACCAGAGTGAATGGCAGGATACCGACTTCTATAGCCTCGGTATGACCAAGGAAGCGACCATTCAGAGTGCTGACAGTGCCTTTGTACTCTATGCCTTTGATTTGCTTACTTATAACCATGTTCGCAGCTGGAACAATGCCAATCACTGGGCCAATCCGCAAAACTGGGGCAAATACTGGTGGTAAGGCCCAAGGGCCGCGCTGGTCGTGTGTAACGCTTTACCGTACACTTAGCCTCATCCGCCATGATAAAAGGCTTTCGCCATCATGACCGGGATAGGATGTCGATGAAGTTACTGCCGGAGTCATTCCCATGAGCCAAGCACGCAACCAGCGTTATATCAAGATAGCGACTGCCTGTCTGCAAGCCCTGAAACAGGTCGATTCCCAGGCTGAAAGGGATGAACAGATCAGCAAGGTGTATCAGGCCATTGATACAGCTTTTCAGGAAGCCAACCACGAATATGCCATGCAGCTGACCCAGGCACTGGTTGCACTGGAGCAGATTGCCACCCTGCCAGAGGGCGATCAGCACCGCGCCCGTGATATTGCTCTGGCCGCACTGCCCGCTCGCCACTGAGCGACAAGCCCTTCTTCAGCATTAATAAGAGAGGCCTATGACGGGACGTGTCGCCCAGCAGGCAGTCTACGAGCAAGGGTGGGAGTTGCGTGACAACGCTCCCCGCCCTCTCAAACCCTCACCCAATATTGCTCCCCACCAATGGCTGGCCCTGATTCGTCAGCCCGAGATACTTGAATCTGCCCACTGGGGACTCGCTCCCTCCTGGATCAGCCATCTTGACCGTGCGCCCTATACCGCCCGGGCCGATCAGCTGCTGACCAATGGCATCTTCAAAAAGCCTGTCCGGCGCCAGCGCGCCCTGATTCCGGTTGATGGTATCTATGAATGGATACAGCAGGATAAACGCCGCTGGCCTGTGTATATCTCAAGCCCGGAGCAACCGGTGCTATACGCAGCGGCACTGTGGGAAACCTACAAATTTGAAGAGCTATCCTTTTTGACCTGCGCGCTGATCAGTACGCGGGCAAACGCCTTTCTCAGCGCCTTTCTGACGCGCATGCCGGTATTTTTGACCGAAGAACAGGCACAACAGTGGCTTGATCCTGACCTCTCTGAGGAGGAAGTGTTCAAGCTGTTACAGCCTTGGTCTGCTCCCTTGCAAAGCTGGCAGGTAACACCACAAATGAATTCGCCGGACTTCCAGAGCCCGGAATGCATCCAACCCATTGGCCGTCGTTTCCAAGGTTGAGCAACGATTGTCACCAGCTTACAGGATTGCCATGAAGCCCAGTTGGTATTCTGCGCTTGTTCTCAGCGCCCTTTGCTGCGGGAGTGTCTCCGCGCAAGAGATCATCAAGAGCCCTAATGATCACCGTCAGTATCAGAGCCTGACGCTGCCCAACGACCTGCAAGTGCTGCTCATCAGCGACCCCAAGACCGACAAAGCCGCCGTCTCCATGGACGTGAATGTGGGTAGCGCCGATGAACCCACAGCGGTTCCGGGCCTGGCTCACTTTCTGGAGCACATGCTGTTTCTGGGAACCAAGAAGTTCCCCCGCCCCGATGAATATCAGGGCTTTGTAAGCGCCAATGGCGGTGAGCAAAACGCCTTTACCGCCTTTACACACACCAACTACTTCTTCGATATCGATCCTGGCCAGCTGCCTCAGGCCATGGACCGTTTCTCGCAGTTCTTTATAGCGCCCCTCTTCACACCGGAATATGTCGACCGTGAAGTACACGCCGTCGATTCCGAGTACAAAGCCAAGATTCGTGAAGATGGCCGCCGTTTCTACGAAACCATGCGACGAGCCTATAACCCGGATCATCCCATCAGCCGCTTCTCGGTCGGAAACCTGACGACCCTGTCCAACGATAAAGGTCAGCTGCGCCAGGAGCTGATGGACTTTTACCAGCACCACTACAGTGCCAATCGCATGCGTTTAGTCGTGCTGGGCAAACGTCCGCTACCGGAACTGCAGAAGCTGGTTACCAGCTACTTCGCGGCCGTTCCTAACCATAATATTGAGCTCAAGCGTGACTTCGCTCCGCTCTACACCCCGCAGCAGCTCCCCGCCCGGCTGGATGTGAAGCCCCTGCGTGAACTGCGAAGCCTGACAGTCGACTTTCCGTTACCTTCTCTTGAGCCTTACCGTGACAAGAAACCACTTTCTTATATTGCCAACCTGATTGGCGATGAAAGTGAAGGCAGTATTCTTTCCGTGCTGAAAAAACAAGGATGGGCCACTTCTTTAGGCGCAGGCATTGGCTACCAAGGCGATGATGCCTCGACACTGCAGCTGACAATGGACCTGACGCCAGCGGGCGTTGAGCATGTGCAGGACAGCCTGAAGCTGATCTTTGATTACATCGACATGATCAAGGAGAAAGGCGTTGAAGCCTGGCGCTATCAGGAAATGGCGAAGATGGCAGATCTCGACTTCCGCTATCAGGAAAAGTTTGATGGCGTGAGCTACGTTCGCTCCCTGGCCTCCAATCTTCAGGACACGCCAGCCGCAGAAGTCATTCACGAGCACTACCGTTATGACGACTTCGACCCCGCACTGGTTCATCAGCTCCTGAATAAACTGACGCCGGAAAACATGCTGGTCAGCCTGATGGCCCCCGAAGTCAGCACCGACAAAACCACCAAGTGGTACAAGGTGGATTACTCGCTCAAGCCCATCAAAGCCTCGGACTACGAAGGCAAACTGCCCGGCAAGCTTGAATCTGCACTGGCACTACCGCAGCCCAATCCCTTTATTCCGGAAAAGCTGAATCTGTTGTCGGGCAATTCATCAGCGCACCCGGAATCGATCTACAAGGTGCCCGGGCTTGAGATGTGGTTCCAGAAGGACACCTCTTTCAATACCCCACGAAGCGATATTTTTATTAACTTCCGCTCGCCTCTGACCAATGACAGTCCGCTGCATTACGTCATGTCTGAGTTCTACGTTCAGCTAATTAACCAGCAGTTGAATGCCGAGCTCTATCCTGCCCTGCTGGCCGGGATAGATATGCAGCTGTATCACCACCTGCGTGGTGTTTCCCTGCGCATTTCAGGCTACAGCGACAAGCAGAATGAAATTCTTGCGGCTGTGCAGAATGCCATGTTGCATCCGGAGTTTAATCAGCAGCGTTATGACATCCTGCGTCAGGAATTTTCCGACGGTATTGATAACCAGCAACAGACGACGCCCTATCAGGCCACGATGCGCTGGCTGGGTGAGCGCCTGATTCCGGCACAATGGAGCAGCGCTGAGCTGGCCAAAGCCAGTCAGGAAATGACACTGGATAAACTCAAGGCCTTCTTCCCGCAATGGCGTAGCCAAATGCAGATCGTCGCCCTGGCCCATGGCAATCTGGAAAAAGATACCGCGCTGAGCATGGCCAAGCAGCTGCAGTCTCATTGGCTGGCGGATGCCAAGGCCGTCGATGTACCGTCCATCAAGCCGAAGATGCTGCTGCCCGGCACGGAAGAACGTCAGAGCGCTGAACTGGCGCACAAAGACACGGCCGTCACCTGGTACTGGCAAGGCGCAGATGATTCTGACAAGACCAAAGCGGAATTCATTCTGCTCAGCCAGATCATGTCGACGCCCTTCTATGCTTCGCTTCGAACTGAGCAGCAACTGGGCTACATCGTTTTTGCCACCTATACACCCTTTATCGATTACCCGGGGCTGTCCTTTATTGTGCAGTCGCCCAAGGCATCGGGATTACAAATTGAGCGGGCGATTGAAAGCTTCCAGCAAGTTTTCGGTCCTCGTCTGGCGCAGCTTAACGATCAGCAACTGGCAAGCTTCAAACAGGGCATAATTCAGGATCTGAAACAGCCGGATGAAACCCTGTATCAGCGAAGCGAATACTACTGGCGAGAGCTGGACCGTGACGCAAAAAGTTTCGATAGTCGCGAGAAGATGATTCAGGCGCTGGAGAATGTGAAAGCGGCGGATCTTAAGGCACTGTTCAAGCGCCAAACCAGTGTGCAGGACCAGCGCAGTCTGGTGATTTCAGCCGTTCCTGAAAAGTCCTGAGGAAACTTAGGACAAAAAAGGCCTCTTCTCTGAGGCCTTTTTTTATTTTCACTGTCAGTAGCATCGTTGCCGGCGTGCTCAGGGCGCCGGAATGATCGTCGGATCGGGAAAATCCTCTGCCGGTTTTTTTGCCACGGGTGCAGAAATAATCGTGGCATCCGGTGTAGCGGTCTTCACTTTGGCAGGTGCGGCAATTACATCCACATCCTCAGGCATGACGCTCCCGGGCGCGACCTTCACCTGAGGTGCTGTTATCACGCGTGCCTCAACAGGCGCAGAGAGTTTGCGCGCCTGCGGAGCGGTTATCACCTCAACTTCCCAGCTCCCTGCTGGCTGAGTTTTCCTCTCGGCAGGAGCAGGAATTACTTTGGCATCCACCGGACTTTTGGCCACTGGCAGCGGCGCCTTGATGACATCCACAACACTGGCATTTGTCGAGTCCTTGGTCGCAGTGGGAGCCGGATAGACTCCCACATTATTGGGATCGCTCCCGGATGCCCGGGCTCTTGCCGCCGCTGGAATCACCATGACAGACGGGTCCGCTGCGGTCTTTCCCGGCTCAATCGTAATTTCAGCGGCACACAGCACGCTGCTACTGAGCAGCAATCCGCTGAGGACGCAACAACTCCTGAGAAAGTGAGGATTCAAGATCATCAGCATACTCGGCCAAACGGGACAGAACCTCATGGTGCGCTGGCGTAGCGCCTTCTGCAAGTTGTGAGAGTTTCTGACGGTAGGCCTCGAGACTCAATGCTCCTGCACGCCCATCCTCCAGACGCTCCCGGCAGAAATCGATCCACTGGGCTTTTTCCGCATGGTTGAGGAAATCAGGATAATTGCGTGCACGATAGCGAAACAGCATTTCTTCCAATCGGCCATCCTGAAAGGCCGGCGCATAAGATCCAAGAGCCTCAGCCGGCATGCCAGTGATTTCCTCAAGCTGACGCCGATCTGTTGAGGACAGGAATCCGCCGCTGTAGAGGCTTAAATCCGGGTCTGAACTGACTTCTCTTTCATCACGAGCCATGACCAGTTTCAGGGTTTCGTGCCAGACACTGTGCTGACGCAATAACTCAAGATTATCCGTGAGCGCTTGTTGGGAAAGCCCCAGACGCTCCAGCACCGCCGCATTGACACCCATAACTACCGGGCTTTTATTCACATGCAGGGTTTTAAGGCCTGGGCGAATTTCACCTTCGCCCAGTTCACTACTTGGGGTATACAGGCGGCGCTTGATTTCATCCGGCGTTAACTCGAGCAATATCTCCGCCGGACAGGATAAGTCCCATACCAGAATCCCGTTGGGATTCGATGGATCCTGCATTAGCGGCACCACTACCGCTGCATTATGCCGATCCGTTGGATAGCGCCCTGAAATATGCAGTAAAGGCTTCATCTGGCCAACGCGGCAGATATCCTGAACTTCACGTTTACTGCGCAGTGACAAGCAATAGTCAAACAAGGCAGGAGCACGGTTTTTTACCAGCCGCGCCAAAGCAATGGTCGCCTCCACATCACTTAACGCATCGTGGGCGTTGGCATGACTCAACCCATTAGCGGCAGTGAGATCCTCCAGCTTCATACTGATACGACCGTCACGCTCGGGCCAGGTCAGGATCTCAGGTTTCATCAAGCGCACAAGGCGCATCATGTCGAGAATATCCCAACGGGAGCAGCCATTCTTCCATTCACGAGCGTAAGGATCCCGCAGATTACGAAAGAGCGAATGCCGGGTCACTTCATCATCAAAGCGGATAGAGTTATATCCCACACTGCACGTATTGGGCTGCTTCATTTCTGCTTCGATGCGGGCAATAAACTCAGCTTCACAGAGCCCTTTTGCCCACGTCTCATAAGGATCAATCCCGGTGATCAGACACGCCTCCGGCTGGGGCAAATAATCCACCGAGGGAGCACAGTAAATCATGACAGGTTCACCTATGGGGTTAAGATCCCAGTCTGTGCGAATCCCGGCGAACTGCGCAGGCCGGTCCCGGGCAGGATCAATCCCGAAGCTCTCGTAGTCATGCCAGAAAAACGTGGGTTGTGTCATGAAGTTACTCTTCCTTGATCGGGCAAAGCCTTGAAATACAGCTGCCTGCAAGCCTAACAAGCTTTCAGATTAAAGACGAATACCGGTACTTTTTTGGAAGCGATTACAAGGCTGTAACGCACTATTGCTTTAAGGCCTTCTGAAACAACGTTACAATACGCGCCCCTCAATCGGATGGCCCGCCGGTCTGTATCGACGGCCCCTCGACATACCGATTGCCTACAACTGCATCAGATGTGGTAGAAGCCTTACAATGTTCGCACGCTTTTTTCGCCCTAAATGGCAACACCCAAGAGCCGAAATTCGCCTGCGCGCCATCAGTCAACTGGATGGCGATGTGCCGGAACAGGCACGTGTGCTTCACGAGCTGCTCGTGAAAGATGCGGTGCTGGACGTTCGCGCGGCAGCACTGGCGCGCATCAATGAGCTGGCTGTTCTGCGCGAATATGCCCAGCGAAAGAAAGAAGATGCCCTGCGCGAGATGGCCATTCGCCGTCTGGCCGACCTTCTCGCCAGCCAGAGCAGCAGCAAGGCCCCGACCGACGCTCTCTCCTGCATTGAGACTCTCGAACAGGAAGAAGTGCTGTTGCACATTACGCTAAAAGCGCCCGAGCTTTCGGTTCAGGAAGCCGCTTTATTACGCCTGAGTGATGAGTACGCGCTACTTAAAGTCGCTACTGCTCCTGTCGACCAGCAGTTACGTATTACTGCCACTGAGCGTATTGAGTCACGCGACATTCTTGAGCAGCTGCTGCGTCTTTGCCAGAACCACAAGCGCCTGCAGCGCATTGCCCGCGATAAACTGGGCGCCTTTAAGCAGGCCGAAAAGGAATACGCGCAGCTCCAGGAAGACGCAGCGGCACTGTGTGATTCTCTGGAAGCCCTGTCACGTACGCAGTGGTATGCCCACTACAGCGCCAAATTTGATGGCTTATGCCAAAGCTGGAATTTACTGAATACCGCACAGATTGATGAATCATTGCAGCAACGGTTTGCCCATGCCTGCAGTGAATGTCAGCGCGTTTTGACGGCCATGGCCGAGGTTATTGAGCAACAGGCTCAGGCTGCACGCGAAGAGCAAGCGCGCCTGGAGCAACAGGCCGCATTGCATCAGCAGCTTGAACAGGCCCTGGCCCAGAATGACCAGCCAGATTTCCCTTTACCGCAAGCGACTCTGGCAGAACTGCAACAGGCTCACAATGAAGTGGGTACGCAGTTTACCGGCCAAGCACTGGAGCAACTGCTGCAGTGGCAGGAAGCACAGATGCGTTTACACGCGGTGAGCGATGATCTGCGTGCGCATCTGAATAATGAGCCAGCGGACTCCAGTCTTGAACATGTCGTCCGTCAGATTGCCTGGCCAAAGAACGTTGCCCTGCCCGCAGCACTGGAGCAAAGCCTGAGCAAATTGTCGGAGCTGAAAAAAGCCGATGATGAAAAAGCGAAAGCGGAGCGACAGGCCAAGCAAATCGTTCAGCGTAAGCTGGATCAGGCTCAGCGCCACCTGAACAGTGGTCGCTCCAAAGCGGCGACTCGCCTGATTCAACAGGTCGAGAATAATGCCGAACCTCAGGTTCAGGCCGCTATCCACAGCCGGGTTGAGCAACTGAAAGAAAAGCTCGAAGAGATTCAGGACTGGCAGCGCTTTGCTGTCATTCCCAAAAAGCTCTCCCTGGTGGAGTCGATGCAAGCTATCGCCGCTCAACCTCTGGAAGGGGCAAGCCAACTTCAGCGTATTCGGGAACTGAATGAAGCCTGGCGTGCGCTCGGGACAGATCACTCGGATGAGTCCGAGCGTCTCTGGGGTGAGTTCCGTGAAGCCAGTGATAAAGCCTTCCTGCATTGTCAGGCTTATCTCGAGCAGCAAGCGGCTTTGCGTGAGCAAAATCTGAAGACACGTCAGGTCATCGTGGCAGAGCTGGCTGCTTTCATTGTCTCTGAGGCTTTCCGTGACAGCGATGGAAACTTTCTTGAGCAGTTGCGCCACACAGCACGCCAGCAATGGCGTGAAGCATCTCCAGTCGATCGTGAAGCAGGCCAACCGCTGCAAGAGCGTTTCGATGTCCTCATGGAAACCCTGAGCGATGCCATTCTGCTTTCTCGCAAATCAGCCGAGGAAGCAAAAGCAGCGCTGGTTGAAGAAGCCTTCGACCTGCTTGAAAGCGATGATGTGATCGCTGCTACCCGCGCGGCCAAAGAAATTCAGCAGCGCTGGCAGTCTCTTGGACGTGGTCGCCGCCGTCAGGAACAACAGCTGTGGCAAAAGCTGCGCGATATTTGCGATGAACTGTTTTCCCGCCGGGATGAATGGATTCAGGCACAAAAGGTCGCCAAACTTGAGCGCTTCGAGCAGGCGAATCAGCGTGCAGAAGCCTTCGATGCACGTCTGGAGAAGCTGTTGAATCAGCACCAGATGTCGGCCAGCACCCTAGCCGAGCTTGAAACTGAGTTTCTGGGTTTGCCTGAAGTTTTACAGGCACCTCGTGAAACAACCGTAAAAGCAGCCATTGCAACGCTGACTCAGCGCTTACATCAGCAACGCTACCAGCCACTGTTTAATCAGTTAAAACTGTGCCGAATTGCAGCCAAAGATCTGGCATCAATGGAAACGACGGTCCTCAATAATGAGAGCCTGCAAGCCGTAATCAGTAACGTACCTGCGGAATTAGTCGAACGCACACAAGTGCTGCAAATGGGTAAAGACGCCATTATGAAGCGCTTTGAAAGCCTTCACGATCAGCTTCGATTACTGTGCGTGCGAATGGAGTTGTTGGCAGGCACTGAGACACCGGACTCTGATAAAGAGCTGCGCATGCAGTATCAGCTAAGCAAGCTTCAGGCTTCCATGTCTCAAGGCGAGACAGAGGTACTGCCGTTGTCGGTACAGGCTTGGGAAGTCGAAATCGCCTGGCTTAGCGCCGGCCCTGTTCTTGATCACTCACTCACTGAACGCTTCGGGCATGCACTGGCCGAGATAGCAGAGTAATCCTCACTTCAGGCAGCGCTGACTGTTCAAGAAAAGGATTGATCAAGAAAAAAGGGTAGTCGCAGGACTACCCTTTTTTACTGGCAGAACATCACCCTTAAGTGATATCCAGAGCCTGTTAGAACATGTGCTGACCGCCGTTGATAGCGATATTGGAACCGGTTACGTAGCCTGCCATATCATTGCAAAGATAAGCCACAGCAAAGCCGATTTCTTCTGGAGTACCCAAGCGCCCTACCGGGATATCACCTTGGATTTTCTCGAGAATTTCAGGTGCGATTTTTTCAACCATGGGAGTTAGCACGTAACCTGGGGAAACGGTATTAACGGTGACCCCCTTGCGTGCCACTTCCTGAGCCAGTGCCTTGGTGAAACCATGGATACCGGCTTTGGCAGCAGAATAGTTGGTTTGTCCAAACTGCCCTTTCTGGGCATTGATAGAAGAGATATTGACGACACGACCCCAGCCTTGCTCGATCATCGGGTTGATGACCAGACGGGTCATGTTAAACATGGAGTCTAGGTTGGCTCGCAGAACTTCGTTCCACTGCTCCCAGGACATCTTTTTGAACTGGCCGTCACGAGTGATCCCCGCATTATTGACCAGAATAGAAACTGACGCGCCGTAAACCTCTTCGATTTCCTTGATGCAGCGCTCACAGGAATCGTATTTGGTTACATCACCGTAGGCGATACCGATATCCAGACCCTTTTCACGCATCTCTGCCTGCCAGGCCTGTGCCTTTTCATGCTTGCCGCCATTGTTATATCCAGCGACAACCTGATAACCCTGTTTTGCCAGCTCCTGACAGATTGCGGAACCAATTCCCCCTGTTCCACCGGTTACCAGTGCAATTCGTTTCGACATTCTTGCATCTCCTTGCAGTATCTTTGAGTTAACTAACAGTGCTTTGCTCTGGCTACAGTCGTTCCCTACTCATTCAGCGGCGCTATTTTTGTTGAAACACCCTGAAGCTGCGCAAGCTTCAGTACAGGCTTTATTCTCGCTGATGTACTACTCCCACAGATAAAAGACAGTGACTTACAACGCCTCGGCATTTGTTGCTTTTCGGAGCAAAGATGCCTAATTGTTTTCGTATGGCGTCATTAGCTACAGGCCACTCTCTTCACGATAGCATAGGCCGTGTTTATACTCTTCGCACACTTGTCGTGAAAAAATATCCTTTTTTAACCTTCCACTCGCGCAGCGTGCAGACCGGAACTTTCTGCACCTAAGGCTTCAGGAGCGAACACATTCATGGATTTTGCCTCCATACTCGGCATAGTTTCTGGTTTAGCGCTGATCATTTCTGCCATTTTCATGGGCGGAGACTTTCATATTTTTATCAACGTTCCGGGAATCATGATTGTCGTTGGCGGGACGATTGCCGCCACCTTGCTCACGTTTCAGTTCAAGGATGTCATCTCAGCTTTTCGCGGAGCCTTCCATGTCTTTAGTCAGGAACGCTCCAAACCCTTGGAAATGATTAACACCATGCTGGATCTGAGCAAGGTTTCCCATCGCAATGGTCTGCTGGCATTGGCGAATGTGGAAACTAACTCCAAGTTCCTTAAGCGTGCCTGCAATATGATGGCGGATGCAGCCAGCGAGGAATTTATTCGTCGTACACTACAAACCGAGATTGATTCTCTCATCGCCCGCCACTACACCGTGCAGGACATCTTCAAGAAGATGGCGAGTTATGCACCCGCTTTCGGCATGCTCGGGACATTGATTGGCCTGGTGCAAATGCTTTCCCAACTGGATGACCCAGCCAGTATCGGCCCGGCGATGGCCGTTGCCCTGCTGACAACTTTTTACGGCTCAATGATGAGCACCATGCTTTTTCTGCCGATTGCTGGAAAGCTACGCTCCCGAACCATGATGGAAGTTCAGAATCTGGAAATCATTCGCGAGGGGGCTATCAGCATTCTCTCAAATGACAACTACCTGAATGTCTACGAGCGGCTTTCCTCCTACATTCCCGAAGCCCAGCGCCAGTCTGTCAGTGCTAAAAAAGGTAAAAAATGAGCCGCAACCCTTTGCTCGAAGACAACGATGACGAAGCAGGCTGGATGGCGACCTACGCTGATCTGATGAGCCTGCTGCTGGTGTTTTTCATTCTTCTCTTTTCCATCTCAACCATTGAGATCAAAAAGTTCGAAGAAATCTTTACCTCGGTTCGCTTCAGCCTGAACACTCATGGCACAACCAACGCGATTATTGAGTTTGAGCATGAAGCGCCCACGGAAAGAGACAAGCCCATCGTGAAAGAGGAAGTTATCCTCCCCAATCAGAGCGAAGCAAAAAATAGTGAGCTGGATACCGAACTGAGCGAAATGTCCTCTGAACTTAGCGAGATGATTCAGACGCCGATGATGTCCAAGGATGTTCAGGTTGTCACCGAAAATAGCCGGCTACATATCCGCGTTAAGGGACAGGCCCTCTTTGATCCCGCCAGTACAGACCTGTCCTATGAGGCTGAACCAATTCTGGAGTCTTTAACTGCACTCTTTAAAAAACATCCTGAATTTCATATCAGTGTTCAGGGTCACACAGATAATCAGCCCATTTATACCAATCAGTTCCCATCGAACTGGGAGCTTTCAGCAGTGAGAGCAACCACGGTTGTTCGTTATTTTCTGTTGAAAGGCATCACGGCTGATCGCTTTACTGCGGAAGGCTTTGCCGACTCAGCACCACTCGCCAGCAATAAGACGTCCGAAGGCAGAGCCGAAAACCGACGCGTGGAGTTTGTCCTTGAAAAAATCCAGCCTGCATCTCAGCCTTGATGAAGCCGAAGCCCGCCGAGCGGACTTTCGTGTACAACTGACCGCTCAGGATCGGGACAGCTTACAACTGAGTATCAGTGACCACCGGGTTCATCTGATTAATCTCAGTGCTTCGGGCTGCGCTTTCATCTATGAGGGTGATCACCTGTCTGCGGAGACGCTGCTCTGGGCTAAGCTTCAGTTTGAGTTGGACACTGAGCAACAAGCCCTCGACTTTGCCCTACAACTCCTTGAGCAGAGAGACAACGAGTACCGCTGCCGCTTTGTAGAGCTGGGTGAACGTGGAGTAAATACTATTTGTCGCCTGGTGAACAACCTGCAGCGCCGCCATATCCGCAAAGCGTTAGGCAAAGCCTGAGGCTCTTTCTTCTAAAGCACCTTTAAGCGGATACAACAGATATAAAAAAACCTCCCAAAGGGAGGTTTTTTTATTCGCTTGGATCTGACGGTTTAGCCCGCCATGTATCCACGGATCGCGAAGAAAATAAAGGCGGACAGTAAAGCTGATGCAGGAACCGTGATGATCCATGCGGCGGCAATACGGTAGATTGCAGAGCGCTTGACCAACTCTTTGCGAGTTGCTTTCTTCAGGCTCTTAAGCTCTTTCTTCTTCAGCAAAGACTCACCTGAACGCGACTTGAGTTCACGAAGCATCGCTTTCTTGGCAGTCACATCAGCGGCTTCAAACTGACTCAGGAAATTTTCCACGTCAGTTTGGCTGGCATCCTGGTGGTGCAGATGAATCTGCTCCATTTTGCGATCATAAGACTGCTTCAAATACTCACGCAGGAAGCCGACGCCGAAAACGCCACCAACTGCAATGTGAGTAGATGAAACGGGCAAACCCAGCTGACTGGCAACGATAACGGTCAGCGCTGCCGCCATCGCGATACAGAAGGCTCGCATCTTATCCAGCTCAGTGATCTCACTACCCACGGTACGAATCAGCTTAGGACCATAAAGCGCAAGACCCACAGAGATACCCAACCCACCAATCATCATCACCCAAAGTGGAATTCCCGCCTTGGAAGAAATATGGGCTGTAGTCAGTGCATCATTGATCGCAGCAAGAGGACCAATTGCATTCGCTACATCGTTGGCACCATGAGCAAAACTCAGAAGCGCAGCAGCAAAAATCAGTGGGATATTAAACAGGCTATTCACGCT
This sequence comes from Pokkaliibacter sp. CJK22405, assembly GCF_046614695.1. Taxonomy (NCBI): domain Bacteria; kingdom Pseudomonadati; phylum Pseudomonadota; class Gammaproteobacteria; order Oceanospirillales; family Balneatrichaceae; genus Pokkaliibacter; species Pokkaliibacter sp. CJK22405. The sequence goes on along the minus strand of NZ_JBKKHQ010000008.1, from coordinate 97,010 downwards.
GTCTTTGTGGTTAGCCATACGCGTTGCGGCTGAAGCAACCATGGGGCGAACCACGAAGTAAATTGCAATAGACAACACCAAAGCCACCAAAGCAGCACTGATAAAGTCCATCTTAAACAGGTGTTTGAAGCCTTTAAGAATGATGTAGGTAATAAATGCCCATGCCATCACAGATACCAACAGCGGAACCATTTTTTTGGCAGCCGTCAGCATATCGGACTTATAGGTAATCTGTGTCTTGATCCAGTAGAGGAAGAAGGCTGCGATCAGGCCACCCAGCACGGGTGAAATCACCCAGCTCGCAACGATTGCCCCCAACTGACTCCAGTTGGCAATTCCCATACCGCCAGCGGCAATACCGGCACCTAAAACACCACCCACGATAGAGTGAGTGGTAGAAACAGGGGCACCGATTGCCGTTGCCAGATTCAGCCACAAAGCAGCTGAAAGTAGCGCGGCCATCATTAACCAAACAAATAGCTGGGGATCCTGAATGAGTTCAGGCTGGATGATGCCACTCTTGATAGTGCCGACAACATCGCCACCAGCAACAAGAGCACCTGATGCTTCAAAAACAGCAGCAATGAGAATTGCACCTGTCATTGAAAGCGCTTTTGAACCTACTGCCGGGCCGACGTTATTAGCAACGTCATTGGCACCGATATTGAGCGCCATATAGGCACCAATAGCAGCAGCAATCATGAGAGCCGTACTGTCTGCAGCGATTCCCTGAGTTCGGGCAATCCACATTCCGATCAGTACAAAACCTACTGCCAGAACGAATCTTAGCAGTTCGCGCGCGACGCTGTTGGTCGGCGACTTCTTGTCAAAGTTGGATACTTCCACGAGAGATGTTCCCAAGCCGGTGATAGGTCATCATGCCAGCCTGCGGACAATAACTGTCCCCAGACGTGACGTGGGCGCACATTGTACACTCACGAACTTCTTCAGGCCACGTCTGGAACGGTTATAAAGCGTCTTAGGCACCCAGCAGCATTTTCTGGATATCTTTTAGCGCTTTTGCTTCGAGCTGACGAACGCGCTCGGAAGAAATATCGTAGCGATCGGCAAGCTCTTGCAGTGACATCTTGTTATCAGTCAACCAGCGAGAAGCAATGATATCCCGGCTACGAGGGTCAAGCTCAGAGAGAGCTCGCGAAAGGGCCTGATAGTTCTCGTTGGCATTACGCTCACGAATGAACATCTGTTCAGGATTGAACTCAAAGCTTTCAAGTCCACGAACAGTATCCATCTCAAAACCATCATCGTCACGACCATCGTCATATTCGACATAGGTCATGTCTTTACCTTTCAGTCGCAGTTCCATCTCTTTGACTGCGTTACGGGAAACGCCCAAACGCTCTGCGATGTCGTCGACTTCTGCTTCAGACAGAGAGGCATTCTTAAACTCGGCGCGCAGTTTGAAAAACAGCTTATGCTGCTCTTTGTTCGTTGCGACATTCATGATTCGTGAATGCTTGATCACATATTTATGAATCTCGGCACGAATCCAGTAGGCAGCGAAGGTGGATAGACGGATGTTTCGATCCGGATCATGACCTTTGAGGGCCTTCATCAAACCTGCTGTTCCTTCTTGGATCAGATCGCCAATAGGCAACCCGTAACCGCGGTAGCTGTAAGCAATCCAAATTACACTTTTAAGGTTTGCCAGCACCAGCTTCTCGATACTTTCCTTATCGTTAAGCTTGCTCTTACGGCTTAGCTCAAGCTCTTCTGCCTTAGAAAGAGACTTGATGGCATTCGCCTTATGAATGAAGTGGTGAATATCGCGACCTGGTGAAAAATGTGCCATTCCCATTACATCATCCTCCTCATTTCGGCAGCGAACGTGTCGCTGCTTGATGCGTCATTTACCGATCAGGTAAATCACTGACTCTGTAGATCGTGCGATCAATCCGTGACGCGTTTCTCTGCTTCGTCTTTCCTATACGATTGAAAACTCAGATTAGTTCACAACCAAAGCAAGTGTGGCAAAACACCTTGGAAAAGTGGGTTAGCAGGCGTTTCAAGAGGTAACAACCACACTGAAGCGAGGGATTTCCCTGAAAAAGCGATGCCGTAGTGAAGCAATAAGACAAGAGAGTGTTAAGAGGGAATGTGGGAACGGACAAATCCATTCCCACCAATCACACGAGACAATTAAAGAATCGGACTATCAGGCAAGCTGATTTCTTCTCGCCCCCAAGACTCCAGAAGCTTTCTAGCATGGTTCTGAAGTGACCGCCTGGCGCTACTGTCAGCGGGTTTAGTGAGATAAAACAAGAGTGTATGAGACTGCTCAGGAGTGAGATTATTCAGCTCTCCCCAAGCGGCCATAAACTGAAATAACGTATCCGGCCGATGATCAGGCAAGGCTACGGCCTTTGGAACAGTAAAATCCTCGCCAGCGACAGCGCGCGCGCACAGGCTTTCATAATGCTGAGTGAAAATCCGCAACATAATACGACTGTCTTCACGTCTCAGCCTATACCAGTCAGAAGCCTTTCCAGCGTGGTAAACCACCGGATTACTCCAGGCGTGTTCACGCGGATGCTCTGCATAACGACAAGCTTCTTCGTAGGCTCGCTGAACATCCGGATAATTAACACCTTTATCCAGCATACCCACCACCTTGAGAAACTCGGCGATAGTTGGCATCCAGCTCATGTTAATTTTGCAGTGATCGATAGCTTTCACCAGCAACGCTTCACTGATGCCGCCAATACTCATGGCCCACTCACGCTTAGCCAGAGAGACAGCCTGATTCGAGGCGAACATGCTTTCGAACTTATGACCATAAATAGCCTGAAACCTGACAAAGATCAGGTTGACCATCTGCCTCGTATGATCAGAGATGGGATCAGTCCGGCGGTAGTCAGCCCCGGGCTCCGCAACCTCACCAATCGAGGTTGTTGATGTCGAGTATGGAGTTTCTGACTTGTTCACGATTCTCTCGAGTACGTTCCCGGCTTTGAACATGCTTGCTTGCACTTTCTCTTACGGCTGGCGTATTAGACTGGGTTTGACCTTTAACCCACTCACGCTTAACCCATTTCATAAAGGCCTGATCCCAGGCCGCTGCCGTTTTTCGTTTTTCTGTCTCGGCCCAGTACACAATGAACTCATCCAGACAGCTCATTGCAAATTCGGGCGTCACCCGGTGATGTTGCTCCAGCATCGATACAGCGGATTCACCCGGTTTCCATTCAAGGCCAACGGTGTGTAAGCCCTGATTTTGTTGCGCTCTTTTGGCAAAGATAGCTTCTAAAGCATCTTCCGACTGCGTATTGCGTTTGGGCCAGCCCACACTGCCACCGAAACTGGGGGCAGGCGTCGCAGGTACAGAGGAGGTCTCAGGTCGTGACACAGGAGCGGAGTCATGCTCGCGTAATTGTTGAGCCAGTGCACGCATTGGACGCTCAGTCACCTCAACGTCGGCAGCCTCTGCAGCAGCATCCGGGACCTCAGGCCTTTGAGAGTCAAAGAGCTGCACTCGCAAAAGCTGTCGCTGCTCCCAACGCGCCTCGATATAGCCTTGCTCCACCAGCGTCTGCGTTAAGGTGGCCAGATGATCCTCATCCCAAAAAGGCGCTAAGGACAACCACTGAGCGCGAGATAAAGAAAAGCTTTTGCTGCCTTCGGCTTTAGCCCCCCAGGCTGAGCTGCACTGATGATAGATACCGAGCAATAAAGCAGGCTCAACGCCCAACTTCACGGCCAACGAGGGATAGAGCAACATAGGCTGCTCAGGCATAAAACTCATTTTTGCCCCCCCTAGAAAGTGTAAGAAGCATCATTTGAATTAGGCAGAAATACCATATCGTTCAAGTAATGCGAGAAGCCAAGCTTCATCATACACATCTACACCCAGACTTTCTGCCTTAGCCAACTTCGATCCAGCTCCGGGGCCAGCCACAACCCAGGCAGTTTTCTTCGACACACTACCGGCAACCTTGGCACCTAATGACTCCAGATGCGCGCCCGCCACATCGCGGGACATAGCCTCCAGGGAACCTGTAAGAACAACGGTCAGGCCATCAAGAGGCAGATCCTGCTCAGTCCCTTCTCCATCACTGGAAGGACTGGATTCGGGCCAGACAACACCAACTGAAATCAAAGCGTCCACGACTTCAATATTATGCACCTGCTTAAAGAAGGTCTCGACATGCCCTGCGACCACACCACCGACGTCCGGCACTTCCTGCAACTGCTCTAGTGTTGCCTCACGAACTGCAGCCAGACTACCAAAATAACCAGCCAGCCCTTTAGCGGTCGCTTCCCCGACTTCACGTATTCCCAGTGCGTAAATGAATCTCGCCAAGGTCGTTGTTTTAGCATTCTGAATGGCCTGAACCAGCTTCTCAGATGACTTCTTACCCATTCTTTCCAGCAAAGCGAGTGCAGGAGCCTCAAGCCCAAACAGCTCAGCCGGGCTCTTCACCCAGTTCCGATCGACCAGCTGATCGATCAACTTATCGCCGAGGCCATCAATATCCATAGCCTTGCGAGAGACAAAATGCTTCAGCGCTTCCTTACGCTGAGCAGCACAACTAATACCACCAGAGCATCGAGCTACAGCCTGGCCCTCTTCCCGCTCAATTGCAGCCTGACAGACAGGACACTGCGTCGGCATTTCAGGTTTTTTGGCATCCGCAGGACGAGACTCAGTAATGACTTTTACAACCTGAGGAATGACATCACCTGCTCGTCGCACCATAACCGAGTCGCCGATGCGGACATCCAGACGATCAATTTCGTCCATGTTATGGAGTGTTGCATTAGAGACGGTAACACCACCAACAAATACGGGCTTGAGTTTGGCAACCGGCGTCACCGCTCCTGTACGCCCCACCTGAAACTCAATATTTTCAACAACGGTCAATGCTTCCTGAGCGGGGAACTTATGGGCAATTGCCCAACGAGGAGCTCTTGCCACAAAGCCTAGCGTCTCCTGCCAGTCTCGACGATTAATCTTAAACACCAGGCCGTCGATATCGTAATCCAGACCATCACGCCGGATGAGCATGTGCTCGTAGTATTCAGACATGCCGGAAAGACCAGAGACCTTACGAATTTCAGGATTCACCCGAAAGCCCCAGCATTTCAAGGCCTCAAGGGCCTCTTCATGAGTCTCTGGCCAGTCCTGCCCCTCAAGCAAACCAATACTGTAGCAATAGCAATCCAGCGAGCGCTTCGCTGTAACTCTTGCATCAAGCTGGCGCAAACTTCCGGCGGCAGCATTTCGCGGGTTAACGAATGGCTTTTCATCTTTAGCTCGAGCACGCTCATTAAATGCTTCAAACGAGGCTTTCGCCATGACCACTTCACCACGAACTTCCAAACGCTCTGGAATCCCCTCTCCTGTTAGCTGCAGAGGAATAGCGCCAATGGTTCGGGCATTAGCCGTAATATTCTCACCGGTTTGACCATCACCACGCGTTGCAGCTCTTGAAAGCTTGCCGTTTTCATAGAGTAAGCTGATAGCAATACCATCAAGCTTAGGCTCCGCCATAAACTCAATATCTGCAGTAGCCGGGAGTTTCAGACGATCACGACAACGGCGGACAAAGCCTTCCATATCATCTTCTGAGAAAGCGTTATCCAATGAGAGCATGGGAACAACATGCTCTGCGGGAGAAAAAGCGCTTAATGGTGTGCCGCTGACTCGCTGTGTCGGAGACTCAGAGGTAATCAGCTCAGGATGTAAGGACTCGAGCTCTCTAAGCTCTCGCATAAGTGCATCGTAGGCCTGATCGGGGAGCTGTGGATCGTCCTCAACATAGTAGTGGTAGTCATGCTTTCGGATAAGGTCGCGAAGTTCCGCAATTCGTTCTGAGGGCGCAGTCGACATTAAGCGAGTCCAATAAAAACAAACAGGCCGGTAATTGTACCGGCCTGTTTAAGTGAAGTCAGTGAAGAAAATCAGGAGTGGATTTGTCGACGGTGGGGCTGGGCTAGTTGGCGCCTTTCAAACTCCCTGATGCGCTGGCGGCAATGTTCAATGGTCTGAGGACGCATGACACTATGATGCTCATCTTTAAGCTCACCATTGAGGTTTTTGGCAAGGCACTGTGCTGTTGAAAGCATGCATTCAAAAGCCAGCATCAGATCATCCGCTCCCGGCATACCCATAAAGAATGTCACGCCTGGAGTCTGAAGTTTCTCGATATTATCCAGATCAAAGTTACCGGGATTCAGCATATTGGCCATACTAAACTGAACTTTACCCTTGTTGATCGCATGCTCATGGCGATGAAAAATCTCACGTTCACCATAGCGAAGGCCGCATGCCATCAAAACTTGCAGCAGCTGAGTACCGTCAAATCCGTCCTGACTATTAGCAGTAACACTGATAATAACGTGCTCATCTGCAGGGACAGAAAAGGCACGAGCATCTGCTTTAACACGAGCCTGCTTCTTAAGGTCTGCCAGTGGATCTGGGCGCATTGGCAACACGCGCGCAGTTTCCTGTGGAGGTAGTTCTTGTTCCTCCACAACCACTGAATCATGACTGTCAGAGGACTCAGTAGATTCACTCTGAAGCACTTCAGCTTCATGCTCTTCAGCAAGCAGCTCAGTAATTGGACGTTCCCAAGGATGCAACTCAGCAGTAGGAGTCGCTGCCTGAGACTCTTCCTCATGCAGTTCTGCAATAGACTCTGAAGAACTTTCTGTTTGCGGTTCTTCAGACTGCTCCTGAAGTGCTGAAAAAGTCTCAAAGGTATCCGCAGGATTTACTTCGTACCAGCCAGAAGACTCTGAGGTCTCAGGCTGTTGAAAAACGTTCTGGGTAATTTCTTGGTCAACTAACTGCTCATTTAAAGACATAACTTCCGTAGCCTCATAAGCGGCAGGTTCGACCGGAAACGATTGCTCTACGCTAGGACTTGTTGACTCAGAATGACTATGAAGATGAAGCTCAGAAACATTCGAAGAGAAATTATACTGCTCGCCGTGCGCTTCAGACTCGGTTTGCTCTGAAAACTCAGAAGAATTAAGGGAAGCCTGAGGAGAAGAATAATGCACGGCATCATCAAGCAACGGATCAACGTCGACATCCAGGCTGCTAAGACCCGGCTCTTTACGGCTGGACTTCACAGGCTTATCAACCACCGCCGTAGCTTGTTTGCGCGACTTGCCAGCGCGGTTCTTGGATTGGGTTAACTTGGCCAAGGCAGCAGAAAATGCCTGAGGCTCCATCTTGGATACTCTGGCACCACCGTTGGGAAGTTCGTTATTCGCCGGTTCCGGAGAATCATCGAGATTGGATAGGTTCCGGTCGATACGCATACGCAGCGGATTGCGTTTACGCTGCAAAAGGAAACGACGAGCCCCATCAATCGCTATCAGTAATATGGCCACCATGCCAAACACAATGAGCCATTCGCGCAAGCTGATATCCATTCTATAAGAACCGCTGATTGATCCGATTAAGTAACCGTTTTAGTGAACATCCAAACCAAACGCAATGGTCTGAAGGTCAAAAAACAACCTTTCTAATGATAACCGTCAATTACTCTGGTGCAAGAAAAAACACAAAAATCACTTGAATTGATGGTCTATTTGTAATTCAACCTGCTTTTGCTGTCCGTTTTCAAGATGGATATTTTCAACTTGGCCAGTCCAATCACCAGTTTGAGGGATTGCATTGGCATTTTTGGAGACTCTGGCGACAACCTCCAGCGCTCCCTGATTCTCCAATGCCTGACCCGTCATTGAGTTACGCTTATCAAGAGTGATGGTAGCTGGAAGCCGATCAGCCTCTACCCGGGTAGCCGCTATCGGCATCCGTTCTCCTACTTTCCGAACCAATACAAAAACGATCTGGTTACTATTTGTCTCGGACTGTGCCTGAGGGGATAAACTGACTTTAACGCGAACCCCCGTAAAGTTTTTAGACTCATCAACAACAGCTGTTTGCGGAGTTTGTGCAGGGGTATTCTCTCCCAGCGCCTGTTTTGCTCTCTCGATACCTTGCCGAAGTGAATTAGCAGCTCCCGATTGAGGGTTCTGTGCCAATGCGCGCTGCCAGAAACCAATTGCTTCGGAGTAGAGCTGCTGGTTATAGGCAGCAATACCCAGAACGCCCATCACACTGGGCTCATTGGCATTGAGTTTAAGGGTCTCATCAATTGCCGACTTAACCTCAGCATTTATTTTGCCGTCGTTCGCAAAAAACAGGGCCTGAGCACGCTGCCCCATTACTGATGCCCTTACCGGTGCATTTTCTGGCAACGTTTTAAGCGTATGGTCTAAAGCGTCAGCTGCTTCCTGATAACGCCCCATATCCAGCAAGCTGCCAGCGAGCATAAACCAACCCTTGGCATTATCGGGGTTTTCACTAAGACGCTTTTGCAGGTCAGCTACCAGCTCTTCCAGAGACATACTCTGACGGGCTTTCATCGCCGCAAATTGCGTCATCTGCTGCGAACCTCCCAACTGTTCATAAAGACCCAGAGCAGTGGCGGGCACCGCCAGCGCCATCACAAATATCAATGCGTACTGACGAGCACCAAGTGCAAAACGAACATCATATTGTGATGAAGCCTCATGCTCCGGCACATCCTGCAGTAGCTCAGCCTGAAGCTCATTTTTTAACTGCTCGAGTGTTTCAGGAGATAAACGTCCCTGATTACATTCAAGCTCCAACGCGGCAAGACGTTCTTTATAGGCAATAATGTTGGCTTGCTCAGGTGCCAGCTGGGTCTTGTTTTTGCGCTGAAACAGAAGGGGGAAAAGCAGGATAACGATGGCAACCAGCACTAATGCCGTTAGCCCATACCATAAAGCAGACATCAGGGCTCCTTGGAAGAATCGTTGTTAAGTAAGGCATTTAGCCGTTGTTGATCGGGTGCCTCTTCCGCCGGAGCTGTCTTAAGCCGTATGACCAGAATAATCAGCGCTAATGCTCCCATTAATAAAATGGCGAAAGGTCCATACCAGAGTACCCAGGTTTTACTTTCTACTTTAGGCCGATAAAGCACGAAATCCCCGTAACGAGATTCCATGTAATCCCGCACTTCATCATCTGTTTTACCATCCTTTAGCAGGCTACTGACCTCTTGGCGCAAGTCCGAAGCGATAGGCGCATCAGAGTCACCAATATTCTGATTTTGGCATTTTGGGCAGCGAAGTTCGTGTATCAGCTGCTGGTATCTGGCCTGTAATGCGGGATCAGCAAACTGCTGTGCATCAATTGCTGCATGAGCAATGGCACTGAACAACAGCAGGCTCAGCAAAAGACTTATCTTCATGGTGCCTTTTCTCCCAGCAATTGCTGATAACGAGGCTGAATATTTTTACTCCACACCTCGGCGCTAACAATTCCCACATGCTTATAGCGAATAACTCCCTGACTATCGACAAGGTAGGTTTCTGGAGCACCATAAACACCAAGATCCAGTCCTAAGGTGCCCTTGTCATCGAAGATGTTCATTAAGTAAGGGTTACCCAAATCACTCAGCCACTTCTCTGCGCTTGAGCGCTCATCCTTATAATTCACCCCGATAATATTTACCCCGCTTTGTGCCAGCTGGGTAAAGAAAGGGTGCTCAATACGACATGCAGGACACCAGGTTCCCCATACGTTGAGAAGGTAAGGTTTCTTTGGCATCGACTGGGGAGTCAGCATTTTCTCTGAGTCGGCCAGGCTCGCCAGACGAAAGTCAGGCAGGGGCTTATCAATTAAAACTGACGGTAGAAGGCTAGGGTCCTTGCCCAGGCTTTTCCAGAAGAACCCTCCCAGAATGATCACAATCACAAGAGGCAGAAAGAACATAAGCTTACGCATGTGCCACAACCTCCTGATCTTTAAATTTAAGCCTGCGATAGCGTTTATCCAGAGCCGCAATGGCACCGCCCAAGGCCATCATGAGACCCCCAAGCCAGATCCAGCGAACCATAGGCTTAATATGAAACCTGACCGCCCATGCATCGGGACCAAGCTTCTCTCCCATCGCAATATAGATATCCTGCATAAGACCAGGTGAAATGGCGGCTTCGGTCATGACTGACATACCCGAGCTATAGCGGCGTTTCTGCGGATACAGTTCCGTTAATAACTTCTCACCGTCAAAAACCTTGAAGTGGCCTTCCTGTGCGACATAGTTAGGCCCCTGAACTTCTTTGGCGCCGAGATATTCAAGCGTTAGCCCACCAATAGCTTCCTTTTGTCCGGTCACCACACGGATGTCCTGCTCAAAGGCATGCTGGCTGACAAAGGTGACACCGAGAATGGACACAGCAAAGCCCAAATGAGCCAAATGCATTCCCCAAAAACCTGCTGGCAAGCGCCGAAGTCCGCTTTTACGAACTCGCTGTAAAACTTCAATGAGGGTGACACCGACGACCCAAGCCGCAACGACTGAGCCTGTCACAATGCCTAAACGATGCTCTCCACCCCAAACCAGACTGACAATAGCCACCGCCAGAACCACAAGCCCAGGTTTGACTAGCGAACGCCCCCATAAGTCTGGCGCATGGGTTTTCCAGCGCAGCAACGCTCCTGCACCCAAAACAACTGCAAGGATTACCATCATGGGCACAAATAAAGCATTGAAATAAGGTGGGCCAACGGAAAGTTTGCCGAGATTGAGTGAGTCCACTACCAATGGATAAAGCGTTCCCAACAGCACAACGGTCATTGCCGCCAACAGAATGATGTTGTTCACCAACAGGAAACTCTCGCGCGAGAGCAGCGTAAACCGAACATGGGAGCGTAATTGCCCCCCCCGCCAGCCAAACAGAAGCAGCGAACCGCCGACAACCACTGCCAGCATCATGAGAATAAAAGAGCCACGCGTCGGGTCACTGGCAAAAGCATGCACAGAGGTCAGTACGCCTGAGCGCACCAGAAAAGTACCCAACAAACTGAGCGAGAAGGCACAGATAGACAAAAGAGCCGTCCAGCTTTTGAAGCCACCGCGTTTTTCTGTCACCGCCAGAGAGTGAATGAGAGCCGTACCTGCCAGCCAAGGCATGAATGAAGCATTCTCTACAGGGTCCCAGAACCACCAACCGCCCCAACCCAACTCGTAATAAGCCCACCACGAGCCAAGCACAATACCTACGGACAGAAACGCCCAGGCGGCATTGGTCCATGGCCTCGCCCAACGGGCCCAGGCCGCATCAAGGCGACCTCCTAAAAGAGCGGCAATAGCAAAAGCAAAGGCCACCGCAAATCCGACGTATCCCATGTACAGCATTGGCGGGTGAACAATTAAGCCAAAGTCCTGCAGAAGTGGATTCAGGTCACGTCCATCAGCAGGCTGATTGAAGAGGTTTCGATTGAACGGATTAGAGGTAAAGAGAATAAAAGCCAGAAACCCCACGGCAATAATGCCGAGTACAGACAACACCCTGGCACGCAGAACCTCTGGGAGATGGGCGCTTCTCAAGGTTACTAGCAAGGTCCACGTTGAGAGAATCAGAATCCACAGTAAAAGCGAGCCTTCATGACCTCCCCATACAGCGCTGAACTTGTAGTACCAAGGAAGCAGGCTGTTTGAGTTGCTGGCCACATAAACCACACTGAAATCATCGTGCAGAAAGCTTAGGATCAGACAGATAAAAGCGATCAGAATAAAAATGAACTGCCCAACGACCAGAGGTGGAGCAAAACGCATCCAAAGCGCATTGCGGCTCCAGCTACCCGCCATTGGCACTGTCATTAGCAATATCGATAGACAAAATGCCAGGATTAGCGCCATTTGACCTAATTCAGGAATCATTGCGCCTCCCCTTCTGCTTTGGGCGGAAGTTTACCGCTGGCTTTTAAAGCAGCAGCCACTTCCGGAGGCATGTACTTTTCATCATGCTTGGCGAGTACCTGTTCGGCGACGAAAACACCCGCGCTGTTAACCTTGCCCAATGCAACGACGCCTTGTCCTTCACGGAATAGGTCGGGAAGAATCCCGGTGTATTCCACTTCGATAGTCTTTTGGTAATCGGTAAGGCCAAAGGTCACTTTCAGGCTATCGCTGGCACGCTTAAGGCTGTTCTGTACAACCATACCGCCGGCTCGAATGGTTTTCTCTTTAGGAGCTTCCTGGCTGACAATCTGGGTGGGGGTATAAAACAGATTGATATTCTGTTGCAGAGCATAAAGAGAGAGCCCCACTGCAACGGCCACTCCCAACACAAGCAGGATAACAGCCCACAACCGCTGTTTACGTTTAAGACTCACGCTGTTGCTCCCGCACGATTCGCTGTTTCAGCACCCGACGCTGCGTCTTAGCGTTAACCACAGGGACGATGACATTAAATATCATAATAGCCAGTGCGATTCCGTAGCTGAGCCACACATATAAGCCATGGCCGCCCATTGCCAGAAAATCGGCGAATGAGGAAAAATACATGTCAGGCATTGGCCTTTCTCCCACTGGTTTTATCGCTATGAGAACGGGCAGCTTTACCTGTCAGCAACTCAATCACCCAAACACTCTTGCGTTCACGAATAAGAATTTCGGTTTGACAACGCTTGATCAGAGCCCAGCCAAAAAAGCAGTAAAGACCCAGCACCATCACCAGTAATGGCACCCACATTGACGGAGGCATGTCTGGCTTTTTAGTGAGAGTAAAAGTCGCAGGCTGATGCAGAGTATTCCACCAGTCGACGGAGTATTTAATGATGGGAATATTGACGACACCTACCAGCGCCAAAATAGCGGCTGCGCGAGCGGCCATTTGTCGATCGTTGATAGCAGCGTGCAACGCGATGATGCCCAGATAGAGAAAAAGCAGGATTAGCATGGACGTGATACGAGCATCCCATACCCACCAGGCACCCCAGGTGGGCCTGCCCCATATTGCACCGGTAATCAGCGCCATTGCCGCAAATGAGGCGCCAATTGGGGCCGCGCACTTCATCACAACCTCGGCCATTTTCATTCGCCAGACCAGCGCAACCAGACCAGCGGCGGCCAGCAGCATGTAGGCGGATTCAGCCAGAAATGCACTGGGCACATGGATATAAATAATCCGGAAGCTGTTGCCCTGCTGGTAATCGGCTGGAGCGAACAACAGCCCCCAGACAGTACCAACAATTAAGAGTACCGCAGCGAGCAGGGCAAGCCCTCCGGACCAACGCCCTGTCATCTGATAAAACCAGCGGGGAGAGCCCAACTGATAAAACCAGGTAGGCATACGTTGTTTCTTTGCCATTACAAACTATCCATTAATACTAATCTTGAGCGCGGCGGCAGATGCAAGCGGCGCCAAAGGTAAAGCCAGTGCCAACAAGGCTCCCATAAGAGCGAACTGTCCACTAGCTGAGCCCGTCAGAGCTGAGGTGGTCACTGCCCCTGCACCAAAAATAAGAATTGGCACATAAAGTGGCAGCACCAACAGTGCCAGCAAAACGCCCCCGCGGCGTAAACCCACCGTTAATGCCGCTCCTATCGCACCAATCAGGCAGAGACTGAGCGTGCCCAGCAAAAGACCGAGAAAGAGCGTCAGAATATTCTCTGACGACATCGACAGCATCATGCCAAGTAAAGGGCTAATGAGGGTCAAAGGCAGACCTGTAACCAGCCAGTAAGCCACCACTTTCGCGGACACAAGCCAGGATAATGACTGTGAAGAAAGCACCATCTGCTCAAGGGTGCCGTCCTCAAAGTCACTGCGAAATAACCCATCCATTCCAAGCATGACGGAGAGCAAAGCTGCGATCCAGATCATGCCGGGCGCAATAGGAGCTAACTGTTCAGCCGATGGGGAGACAGCCAGAGGCAGTAACGTAATCACCAGAACAAAGAAAAAAAGTGGATTCATCCACTCCAGCTGGTGCCGACCAATAATCAGCATTTCACGCCTCATAATGGCGCCCCAGGCCACTAAGGCAGAGTTATGCATAGGAGGCATCCAGTGACAGGTAACGAACGCTACCGGCGTCTTTCAACGTGTGATGACTTGTAAGAATCACCGCGCCTCCCGACTGACAGTGTGAAGCCAGACGTTGCTCCAAAAGCTTGGTACCACTGACATCAATCGCCGTAAAAGGCTCATCCAGAATCCATAAAGGTGCGCGTGTCATGAACAAGCGTGCCAGTGAAACCCGGCGATTCTGCCCTGCTGATAACTGTCGGCAGGGTTGTTCGACGTAATGCTCGAGCCCCACCCACGTGAGAGCCTCCAGCATTTTCTCAGGCACCAGATGGCTTTGCAGAGCACAGGCTATTTCCAGATTTTCCAATGGTGTTAGCGCTGTCTTAACACCGTTTGCGTGGCCTTGATACAGTAGCTGAGACCGATAATCCACTCCCAACTGATCAATTGATCGTTGCTGATAGTGCACTTCGCCCGCCGCAGGCAACATTAAGCCAGCTAAAATACGTAAGAGACTGGTCTTACCGGCGCCATTAGCACCTAAAACATGAATCAATTCGCCCGCGCTCAGCTCAAAATCAAGACCGGCAAAAATGGATTCATCATCCCTCTCGCAGGCTAGCGCTTTCACATCAAGCAGTGATGGCATGAAGGACCCGGTATTCAGTGGCCTCCTGAAACAGTCAGCCGATGGAGGAAATAAGCGTTAAAGCTCAACTTTGCCAAATAGGCGTCGATTATATAGAAATAGAAGTGATAGGTTGTAACCTGACATTACATGGAATTCACTGTGGTCAATCAGATCCCGCCATCATCACTCGTCGCTGTTAATACCTTGCAATCCATTGCCAAGGGTAGCGTGCTTGCGGGCAGCTCCAATACCAATAGCCTGGGGCAGAACCTGGTACAGGCACAAGTGCTGACGGCTACCGCATCTCCCTCATCCGGAGCCGCAACGACAGGCGCTGCAGGTTATACCCGCACGGGAGCAGCCCCAACGAGTCAGGGGCAATATCAGGCGACAGTATCGGTTCAGGGGCAGGTCTACAAAGCGGTGAGCAATGTGCCGCTCACTCCGGGTCAAACGGTAACGCTTAAAGCCATTGGACCACAGCTACTTCAGGTGGTTCCGACACCCTCTGCTGCCCAGCAGACACTGCTATCACAATTAAAAACTTATTTGCCACAGCAGCAATCATTGGATCAGCTACAGCCACTGCTGCAGCGCCTGACATTAACCCCCACGGCTTTAGCGCTTTCACCTCAAGCTTATTCAGCCATGCAAAGCATAAAGCAGCAGCTTCCAAAGAAAGATGAACTGAAACAGCCTGATACGCTTAAGAGCGCTGTGCAGAATAGTGGATTTTTTACTGAAAAAAGGCTCCTCAAGGGAGAGTCGGTCAGTCAGGATCATAAGGCACTACTCTGGCAGGCACTGCAGAACCTTGAGCCTGAGCACCCGATGCGAAAAGCGGTTGAAGGTCGGCTAGCCCGCATTCAGGTAATGCAACTTGAGAATATGCAGCGGGATAACGAACAACATATTGAGCTGGTGATGACCTCTCCTCAGCAGGAGCTGGAACCCTTTCGACTTCGCGTCAAGCGCGATGAGTCAGGCTCCTCTCCTGAAGCCCCTGAACAACAGCAAAACTGGCAGATTGACCTCGACTTTGAAATTGAGGACAACGAGCAAATCCATATTCGCCTGGATTACCAACAGGCGCTTGGTATCAGCCTGTGGCTTCCGGATAAAAGCTGGGACGATACGTTGAGCGAGCCAGTCAGCAAAAGTCTGATAAACGCTCTACAAGATAAGGGCATCAGAGTCTCAAATTACCAGCAATTTGTCGGGCGCCCCAAAGAAGACGATGATATCCGGCCCGTAAATACACTACCGCTGATTGATGAGAAGGTCTGATCATGGCGATCAAGAAAAAGCTTGCTGCCGCTCTGGAGTATGATCCCAATAAAACCGGAGCCCCAAAAGTTACGGCGGTAGGTAGCGGCTTTCTGGCCGAGCAGATTATTGCATTAGCCAAAGAGGCTAATGTACCTCTGCATGAAAGCCCAGAACTGGCAGCGCTGTTGAGTCAAATGGAGCCAGGAGAGGAAATTCCTGAACAGCTATACGTCGCGATTGCCGAAATTCTGGCATTTCTGTTCAGGTTAAAAGAAGAAAAGAAAAGTGCTGTGATGAAAAACCGGTCAACGCCTAAGCCCAATCATTGAGTTATCTCATCAGCCGCGAATACGCTTGCGTGGCGCACTAGGGCTTCGAACTTCTTTATGCAGTAAAGCAATTAACTCTGCTTCGGGACGGCCGATCTGACAGTTAGTCATAACATCGTCTACCGATGCTCCCATTTCCATTAACTTTGCCGCTTGCGTGATGGCGGCGCCGCCACCCTCACGACCTTCAAGGCGCTGCTGCTTTTCCATCGTGGAATTAAGACGTCTTTCGACCTCCACAAGGCGCTGCCCTACGCCCATACTGCTTTGGCTCATGACATCCAGCTCACTTCGCAACAACTCCATGAGCGTGTTGAACTGTTTTCTTTGTTGAGACAGGCGCACACAAGCCCAGATAGCCAGCATCAACGAGAAAAACGCGATGCCAGCCACCGATAAAATTAGCCCTATGCTGGAAGTGGACAACGAAGGTTCCAATGCCTGTCCCTTAAGCCAAACTGATTACGGAGTTACAGATTGATAATTTCTGCCCACTCATCTTCGCTCATCAGTTTGTCCAACTCGACGAGAATCAGCAAGCGATCATTTTTATGGCAAACGCCATGAATGAATTTTGCCGCTTCTTCATTTCCAAGGTTCGGCGCGCTTTCAATTTCAGACTGGCTGAGATAAACCACTTCAGCAACGGAGTCGACCAGAATGCCAACGACATGGCCGCTCACCTCAATAATGATGATTCGCGAGTTGTCAGTGATATCTGTGGTAGGAAGACCGAAGCGCTGACGTGTATCAATAACGGTGACCACGTTTCCACGTAGGTTAATAATACCCATCACATAAGAGGGGGCTCCGGGCACGGGCGCGATGTCTGAATAACGCAGAACTTCCTGAACCTGCATGACATTAACGCCGTACACTTCCTTTTCCAGGCGAAACGTGACCCATTGCAAAACTGTGTCATTACTGACCTTAGCATTGTTACTCGCCATCGTTCTTTCCTCTTCACACCGAGATGCTTATCTATTCCCTGTTCATTATCAGGGTTGTTATTTGTCTTCTTGCGGGCGGTAGTTTTTATCCCCCGCATTGAGCAACTTGTTCATCGCACCAACATCCATTATGGCACACATATGCTCAATGACAGTTCCAGCCAACCAAGGCCGTTTGCTCCGCTCCGTTCTCCAGCGTACATCATCGACACTCAGGGTAATGGCTTCCGCAACCTCATGACAACCAAGCCCCCAGTCTGAACCTTCCATCATAATCACGTAACGCATACTGGCACGCTGCGCTTCATCGTAGCGGTCAGGCATAACCCAAAGGGCCGTATCAACAACTCGAACCATCTGACCTGAGTGCGCTGGCAGCAAACCCATAAACCATTTCGCCTGGCCAAAAAGTGGCGTCAATCCTTTTTCAGGAAAGGTAAGCACACCTCCCAACTCAATAAGAGGCACCGCCAGTTTCAAGCCGCTGACGTTAAAAAGCAGACACTCAAAGCGATCTTTGGCCCACGCAGGACGCCCCACCTCATCAGGAGGAGCATCACCCCCTTCCGATCCAGCCAGTGGAGTCAGCTCGGGAACTGATAGCTCTTCAACCGGTGCCTCATCAGCAGACTCTGGCCAGGCAGGCTCAGGGGCAGGTTCAGATTTAGCGACTATAGGTTCTGGTGCGACCACTTCAGGAGCTATTTCAGGCTCTTGCAGTTCTTCTTCAGCCAGCTCTGGCTTCGCCTGATCATCGACCTCTTCCTCATCAATAGCGGGCATATCCCGCAGCAGAGCATCAAGGTAAGACTCAAGCGCCTGTTTAGGCTCAGCAAAAGCAGGGGAATTCTTCCGCTTCATGATGTTCCCTTAGCCTGAACTGTCTCATCTTGCGATAGCAACGATTTCAGCAACATGTTGTAGGCACGAACTCCTCGCGATCCTGCATCAACTTCTGAGGGCACGATGCCGGCAGAACTCGCATTGCGGAATTTAGTATCGACCGGAACCACAGCATTACTCACATGATCCGGAAAACTATTACGAATTAAACGTAAGCTTTGCACAGATGCCTGAGTTCTGCGGTCATAAAAGGTCGGCAGAATAGTAAAAGGTAGTGGTCGCTTACGCGATTTATTTACAAGCAGCAGGGTCTTGAGCATGCGTTCAAGCCCCTTAATTGCAAGGTACTCAGTCTGCACCGGAACGATCAATCGTTCACAGGCTGCCATCGCATTAACCATGAGCACGCCTAGTACTGGCGGACTATCGATAATGACATACTCAAAATCATCCCAGAGCGTCGCCAGCGCTTTCGATACCACCAGGCCCATCCCCTCTTGAGCCATTGCCTGACGCTCAAGAGTGGCCATGGCCGTGGAAGCGCCAATCAATTTAATACGCTGATGAGAGGTATCGAGTAATAACTGGCTGGCAAGACCGCTGTCCAGTTGCTCTGAAGACTTGAAAAGATCGTAGACACTGCCGCCTAATTGATCAGGATCATAGCGGAAGTAGCTGGTCAGAGATCCATGGGGATCCAGGTCTACCAACAAAACAGATTTGCCCATATCTGCCAGTAAACCAGCCAGCGTCACGACCGTCGTGGTTTTACCTACACCACCTTTTTGATTGGATACTGCCCATACACGCATGATGCAGCTCCCTAAACCTTAACGGTTTTGGTCAGGCGCTGGCCGATTTCGGCCAGATCAACCACGTCATCTGCTAACCCAGCCTTAACGATAGCCATAGGCATGCCATAGATAACGCAACTTTGCTCCGACTGTGCCCAGACATCACTACCGGACTGCTTTAAGAGACGAGCACCTTCACGACCATCGGCGCCCATTCCCGTCATGACGACAGCCAGCACTTTCCCCGGATACTGTTTAGCAGCAGACCCGAAGGTAACATCAACGCAAGGCTTATAGTTAAGGCGCTCATCGCCAGGCAATATACGTACACGACCACCCTGACGCTGCTCAATCATCATCTGTTTGCCACCCGGAGCCAATAAAGCGAGTCCAGGACGCAACTCATCGCCATCTTCCGCTTCCTTGACACTAATCTGACACAGCTGATTAAGACGCTCTGCAAAGGCTTTGGTAAAAGCCGCTGGCATGTGCTGAATCAAAACAATAGGGGCAGGAAAGTCCTTGGGTAACTTCGTTAAAACCTCTTGCAGTGCAACAGGTCCACCGGTTGAGGTACCAATCGCCACCAACTGATAGCGTTTGGCTACTGTCGGGCTAAAGGTGCGGGTTGGAATATTGATGTCATTACCAGTTCGCGACTGGAGCGTCACGGTTTTAACAGGAGGCGCAGACGGTTTAGTGATATCCAGGCTCACTGAAGGTGCGCCACGAGGCGTCGCTCGACGGCTCATAGCCACTTCATAGACTTTTTCCCGCAGGCTGCTCTCCATCTTCTGCCGATTCCGGGACAAGTCCTCGAAGTTCTTCGGCATGAAGTCGATGGCCCCTGCTTCGAGGGCGTTCAAGGTAATGCGAGCGCCTTCGTAGGTCATCGAAGAAAACATCAGTACAGGAGTCGGCTGCCGACGCATGATTTCACTAACGGCTGAAATACCATCCATCATCGGCATTTCATAATCCATAGTTATCACATCAGGACGGAGTTCGAGCGTTTTCTCAATCGCAAGCCGCCCGTTCTCAGCAGTTCCTATTACCTTGAAGCGACTATCAGCCTCCAGAATTTCTGTCAGTCTACGCCGAAAGAACGCTGAGTCATCTACCACCAGTACGGTGATGGGCATTGCTAAACTCCTTCAAACTCGGCTAAACCCTGTTAGCGCGAGGCGTAATACTTAAGCAGACTGGGGATATCAAGAATCAGGGCAATACGGCCATCCCCAGTAATCGTTGCTCCCGAAATACCTGGGGTACCATGCAACATCTTACCCAGAGGCTTAATAACAACCTCTTCCTGGCCCACTAACTGGTCAACCACAAAACCAACACGCTGAGTCCCGATCGAAACAATAACCACATGACCGCTCTTGGACTCCTGATCATTGCGATGGCGACTCACCAACCAGCGGTGAAGATAAAACAAGGGCAGAGGTTTCTCACGAACAACCACCACTTCCTGACCATCCACTACGTTGGTTTTACTGAGATCAAGATTAAAGATCTCATTCACATTCACCAAAGGCAGCGCAAATGCCTGATCATCCAGCATGATCATCAGCGTAGGCATAATGGCCAGGGTTAACGGTACCTTGATCTCAATGCGTGAGCCCTTGCCCTTGATAGAGCGCACATTCAGGGAGCCATTCAGCTGGGTGATTTTGGTTTTCACCACATCCATGCCGACGCCACGGCCAGAAACATCTGATATTTCTGACTTGGTCGAGAAGCCCGGTGCAAAAATAAGGTTAAAGGCTTCAGAGTCCGATAAGCGCTCTGCTGAGTCTGCATCCAGCACACCTTTTTCCACAGCCTTGGCGCGCAAAATGTGTGGATCCATGCCTGCGCCATCATCATCGATGGAGAGCAAAATATGGTCACCTTCCTGCTGTGCAGAGAGAATCACAGTACCTGCACGTGGCTTCCCGGCCCCCTCGCGAACTTCAGGGTTTTCAATACCGTGATCCACAGCATTACGAACCAAGTGAATCAAAGGATCCGCCAGTGCCTCAACAAGGTTCTTGTCGAGATCCGTCTCCTCCCCCACTAGCTCAAGGTGAACTTCTTTCTTCAAGGAGCGTGAAAGGTCTCGTACAACGCGTGGAAAGCGGCCAAATACCTTCTTGATTGGCTGCATACGTGTCTTCATCACGGATGTCTGAAGATCACCAGTGACAACATCCAGACTGGCTACGGCTTTCACCAGCTCATCGTCAATATGTTTTGACCCCAGACGAACCAGACGGTTACGAACCAGCACCAGTTCACCCACCATATTCATGATGTCATCAAGCCGCTTGGTATCAACACGCACAGTCGTTTCAGCAGCAGCTGCATTGGCGGGTGCGGCTTTATCTGCAGCTTTAGCAGCGACTGGTTCTGCGGCTGGCGCTGCTTTGGGAGGTTCTACCGGAGCTGGCGGCTTAGGTGGGGTAGCAGGCTTAGGCGTAGGCTTTTCCGTAGCTTTAGCTGATGGTGTTTCTGGCGCCTTGGTCACACCTGTTGGTTTTTGTGCTGCTGGAGCACTGACAGGTGCTTCATCCTGATGAGCAAAAGCCCCTTTGTTCTGAGCCTGAAGCTCATCCATCAGCCGCTCAAACTCATCGTCAGTAATCAGATCACCGTCATTCCCGGCACTCACTGGCGCGGGAGACTTTTTCTCTGGCTCTTTTGGCTTAGGAGGCTCTGCAGCCGCAGGAGCCGCTCCACCACCCTGCAACTGGTCTAACAGCGCCTCAAACTCTTCATCAGTGATGTCACCGTTAGGATCAGCATCACCCAGTAACTCCTGAGTTGTCGGCGTCCGAGTTGGCTCCGCGGCTGATGTATCGCCTGCACTCGGGCCACTTCCCGTACCATGAAGCTCATCCAGAAGATTCTCGAACTCATCATCGGTAATAAGATCATCATCGCCTGAGCTCTGCTCGGCAGCTAACGCAGATGCATCCTCAGACGAGATAGCCTGCAGCAGGTTTTCAAATTCATCATCAGAAATATCAGAAGTTTCCTCGACGACCTCATCTTCCTGAGCCGCGGCAAACTCCTCTTCAAGAGAAGCCAATGGAGGTTCGGCATTTGCAGCCTCCTGAGCGGTTTCAGGCTCGGCCAGACGGCCAAGCGCTTCCAGCAACTCAGGGGAGGCATGATCGGGTTCCTGACCATTTCGAACCTGATCAAACATGGCGTTCACGGTATCGAGCGACTGAAGCACGATATCCATGAGCTCAGAAGTGACGTGGCGTTTACCATTTCGTAGCACGTCAAAGACGTTTTCCGCCACATGACAGCAATCAACCAGAGCGGTTAGCTGTAAGAAACCAGCCCCACCCTTAACGGTATGAAAGCCGCGGAAAATAGCATTCAAAAGATCCTTGTCTTCAGGACGTTGCTCCAGGTCGACTAACTGCTCTGACAACAGCTCAAGAATTTCTCCGGCTTCTACCAGAAAATCCTGAAGGATCTCTTCATCCACTTCTAAGCTCATCTGGCCACTCCTCAGAACCCTAGGCTAGACAACAGGTCGTCAACTTCATCCTGGCCAGAAACCACATCCTGATTTCCACCGGGCAACTGCGGACCTTCACCTTTTATTTTTTGATCTTCTTTCTTAGATTGATCCTGCTGCTCGAAATCGTGCGTAATCCCGGAGATGAAATCGACCTGACTGGCCATACGAACCATATTTACCAGACTGGCTTCGACCTCTGTCACCATCGCAATAACGCGGCGAATCAGCTGACCTGTCAAATCCTGATAGCCTTGCGCCATCAAAATTTCAGTCAGGTGAGAGTGAAGCGAGCTCGATCCATCCTCAACGGTTTTCAGGAAATCAGAAGTGCGCATATAGAGCTCTTTGAATGCCTTGGCATCCATCTCCCGCTTGACCAGTTTTTCCCAGTCAGTGCGAAGAAGCTCAGCCTGATTACCCAGTTTTTCAGCTACCGGCATACTGACATCCACCATATCCATGGTTTTGTTCGCAGCAGTCGCTGTCAGCTCAATGACATAATTCAGTCTCTCGGAAGCGTCCTGAATGTTTTTGACATCGTCAGAACCTGCTACCAGAGCATTGTTCTCGAAGTCAGAGTGAAACGATTTGATGGATTCGTGAAGAGCACGAGTCAGGCGCCCTACTTCATGAAACAGCGCTTCGTTACGAGCTTCGCTCAAACGGTGAATCACACTGATGGCTCGACTGAAGTCACCTTGCTCCAGATGCCCCATGATCTCTTCACCACCCCGTAACAGGGTCTGCTCAAATCCTTGCAGATCCACTTTTTCTTCACCGGACATAACGGGGCACCTTATTTAGGAAGTCGCATCAATACGCTCAAAGATTTTCTCGATTTTTTCCTTCAGCACAGCTGCAGTAAAAGGCTTAACCACATAACCATTAACCCCAGCCTGAGCTGCAGCAATGATCTGCTCACGTTTAGCTTCTGCAGTCACCATGAGAACAGGCAAGCGCACCAATTTAGGATCAGCGCGCACAGCCTTTAGAAGATCTATTCCGGTCATCCCGGGCATATTCCAGTCGGTAACGAGGAAATCAATGCCTCCTGACTTCAATATGGGTAATGCAGTACTGCCGTCATCGGCCTCTACCGTATTGGTAAAGCCAAGATCACGCAGCAGGTTTTTGATGATCCGTCTCATTGTTGAAAAGTCATCGACAATGAGAATCTTCATATTTTTATCCAAGGCAACCTCCGTCATGCCCCAACGGCTGAGCCCAAAGCTCTCTTAAAAATTAGTTTATTCACAATTCTGCACAAGCTGAGTTTTATACCTGAAGCTGCCAACCTGACAACTTTGCGCGCAACCTGGCAGCCGCTTGGCTGTGAATCTGGCTGACACGCGACTCACTCACCCCCAGAACCGCACCAATTTCCTTGAGATTGAGCTCTTCGTCATAGTACAGCGATAACACTAAACGCTCCCTTTCGGGTAACAGTTCAATGGCTTTAGCCAGCGCACCGGCAAAAGCATCCCGCTGATGCTCCGCTTCGGGAGACTCTGAATCTCCAGCGATTTGCACGCCGGGACCATCCTCTTCCTGCTCGGTGATTTCTTCATAACTGAACAGCCGCGTTGACGAGCTGTCCTGAAGCATAGCGTAATATTCATCCAGCGAGACACCGAGTTCAGCCGCCACCTCATAATCTTTGGCGTCACGACCATAGGTTGACTCGATCTGCTGAATAACTTCGCTTACGCGTCGCGCATTTCGATGAACAGAGCGTGGAGACCAGTCTCCTTTACGCACTTCATCGATGATAGCCCCACGGATACGAATGCCAGCATAGGTTTCAAAACTGGCTCCCTTGCTCGCATCATATTTCCGCGAAGCCTCAATTAGGCCAATCATTCCTGCCTGAATAAGGTCCTCGACCAGAACACTTGATGGAAGTCTGGCTAGCAGGTGATGCGCTATTCGCTTAACCAAGGGCGCATAACGAGTCACCAGATCCTGGCTTGATGAAGGATACAACTGGTTATACATGAGATTCCTTATAACCACTTGGACAGTTTCAGGAAATACGAATTACGTTAACCAACGATGACACAAATTCACCTGAATACAGTTACAGGTCAATAGCAACCGTACTCAGGAGGCGCCAAACAGCGTCGTTATCCTGTCCTGCTGAATTCACCGACGGGACGCGCATTCACCGTCGCGGGAACCAGATTATCAATAGCATGTACTGCCCGGCTGATCAGGTTCCCCTGAGTTGCCAGAGAAAGATCATCGGGGACTTGCTGTCCATCTGTAATATAGGCAACTTTGAGCGCATGTTCGATGACAACACTCAAAACTTCACCAAGATTCACGGCTTCATCCACCTTGGTGATCACACTGCCCTCTAGACCAAGAGGGCGGTAGGACTGATACGCAGAGCGCAGCACCTGCGCCTGACTGGTACTTGGAAGTACCAGCAACTTACGAAGTTTCATACTGACCTGACTTAACTGGCGCAGCTGTTTGTCTCGATGCACATCCTGTGCGCTCATTCCGGCCGTATCCACCAGAACAAGATGCTTGTCACGCAGAGACTTGAGCGTCTCATTGAGCGTCTGACGCTCATCCACAACTCTGACAGGAACATCAAGAATATGTCCAAAGACACGCAGCTGCTCGTGAGCAGCAACGCGATAGCAATCTGTCGTAACCAGAGCCAAGCCAGCACTTCCGTGCTTTAGCACATACCTGGCTGCGAGTTTACCAATGGTGGTTGTCTTTCCACTACCCGTTGGCCCAACCAGTGCGAAGACCCCGCCACCGTCGACAACATCATTCTCGTATGTAGAGAGATGCCCAGCCAACTTAGCAAGCACAGCACGCCATGCCTGTTTAGGCTCAGAGACCTCATCACATACTTTAATGAGCTGACGCGAAAGAGCGACATTAAAGCCCATTTTATGCAGTCGTGTCTGAATCTGTATTTGCAGAGGCTTACTGCGCTCCGAAAAGCTTGCAGGCTTTTGACTAGCCTTCATCTGCTTTTCAAGCAGACCTTTTAACTGCTCGATCTCACCGCGCATTGAAGTTATGACATCAGATCGCTCGTTGAACACGGGCTCTGGCTGACGCACAGGTACTGAAGGAGGAAGATCAGGAATCTGCGACCAATGAACATCCTGCTGTCGGGATACAGGAGCAGTTGCCTTAGGCGGCTCGACAGGCTCACTTGGGGAAAGCCTGCCATGAGCAGTATAAGTATCACTCCCCTCTTCCTCATCCATCGACTGCGACATTGAGACGGGCTCAAAAGGAGGCTTAGATGGCATTGGGGAGGAGGCAGGAGCATCCGGCACTACGCGTAAATGATCACCATTCTGCTGGCGTTGGCGCTCTTTTCGCTCACTTTCAAGACGCTTTAACAGTGCTGCTACGGATTCTTTATCAAGACCTTTGCCTGATGTTGGAAGCCCTTCATGGATTTTTCCCTGACGAGCCTGTTGCTCATGCGCCCGCTGTCGAAGGGAGGCCGCCGAAGGTATAGATTCACTATACGCCGTGGGGGGTTTTGCCGGGGCCTGCGGCTCAGGCTGTAGCGGAGACTCTGACTTTTCAGGTGGCTCGTAATTGATTGCCACCATGATCTCAACGCCGCCTGCTACCCGCTTGTTCGACAAAATAACGGCATCAGGTCCGACTTCTTGCCGAACCTGTCGCATTGCCTGTCGCATATCGGGAGCAAAAAAGCGTTTGATTTTCAAAGCCTTCCCCCGAAATTTGTGCGTGCGGATAGTTTTCTCATTACGCCATTAAAACCCGATATTGAAAATCGTGCCAGCAATTAACCACCAACCGTCGCCACAATGGTAATTTGCTTGTTCTCAGGTATCTCTTGATAAGACAACACATGAATCACCTGGCTACCATAACGGACAAATTTTGCCATCAACATACGAAGCGGTGCCGCCACCAGAAGAATTGCCGGACGACCCTGCATTTCCTGATTTTGCGCCGCTTGCTGGAGTGACTGCTGCAGTCGCTCAGCCATACCAGGCTCAAGTATTAATCCGTCTTCCGTATTTTGCTGACTCTGCTGGTATGACTTAAGCAAAATCTGCTCCAGTTTCGGATCAAGCGTCATAACCGGCAGCTCAGGCTGAGTACCATTAATGTTTTGAATAATCAGTCGAGCAAGTGCTATACGTACTAAAGATGTCAGCTGACCCGGATCTTTCGTCCGAGCAGCCGCTTCCGTAAGGGCTTCCGCGATCGTTCGAATATCACGAACCGGCACCTGCTCACGCAAAAGATTTTGCAGCACCTTGAGAACAATACTAATAGATAGCAAACCCGGCACCAAGGATTCAACCAGCTTCGGTGCATTTTTCGCAAGATTATCAAGAAGATGCTGAACTTCCTCATGACCAATCAACTCAGCAGAGTGGTCATGCATTACCTGATTAAGATGCGTCGCGATCACGGTTGCCGGATCCACCACAGTGTAGCCCATGGTTTGAGCATGATCTTTCTGAGCAGGTTCAATCCACAACGCTTCCAATCCAAAGGCCGGATCACGGGTTTCAATTCCCCGCAGAGTACCGAATACCTGCCCCGGATTAATTGCCATTTCCTTATCTGGATAAATCTCTGCCTCACCGACCGTGACCCCCATCAGGACAATACGATACCCGCCAGGCATCAAATCAAGGTTGTCGCGAATATGAACAGAAGGCACAAGAAATCCCAGATCCTGTGAAAGCTTTTTTCGAATACCTTTGATTCGAGTAAGCAGTTGTCCACCCTGACTTTTATCCACAAGAGGAATAAGTCGATAGCCCACTTCCAAACCAATCATGTCCAACGGGCCGACATCATCCCAGCTCAGCTCACGCTGCTCAGTAGTCTCCGAAGGCGCCTGTTTCGGCTTCTGGGCCTCAAGCGCCTTGGCTTCCGCCTGCTGCTTACTGCGTTTATCCGCGATATAGGCCAGCGCTCCTGTTCCTGCCGCCAAGCCTAAGAATGAAACATGCGGCATTCCTGGCACCAGCCCCATAATGGCCATAATCCCCGCCGTCACCGCCAGCGCTTTAGGTGAAGCAAAGACCTGAGTACCAATCTGAACGCCCACATCTTCAGCCGCACTAACACGAGTCACGATGACAGCGGCCGCGGTGGAGAGCATCAAAGAAGGAATCTGGGCGACAAGGCCGTCACCGATGGTGAGAAGAGTATAAATCTGAACGGCATCACCAAAGGCCAGGCCATGCTGAATCATCCCGATAAGCAAACCACCAATGATATTGATAAACAGGATAAGAATACCGGCAACGGCATCACCACGAACAAACTTACTGGCACCGTCCATAGAGCCGTAGAACTCAGCTTCCTGAGTAATCTCTTTACGTCGGGCCTGCGCTTGCTCCTGATTAATAAGACCCGCGTTGAGATCCGCATCGATGGCCATCTGTTTACCAGGCATAGCATCCAGAACAAAGCGGGCGCTGACTTCCGAGATACGACCAGCACCTTTGGTAACGACCACGAAGTTAATAATCATCAGGATCGCGAAAACCACCAGACCAACTACGTAGTTACCACCGATCACGACCTCACCGAAGGCAGCAATAACCTTACCGGCCGCATCACCACCGTCATGACCGTAAAGCAGTACCACACGGGTCGAAGCCACGTTTAGCGCCAGTCGCAGTAACGTTGCGACAAGAAGCACAGTGGGGAAGACGCCAAAATCCAACGGCCGCAGCACGTAGATGCTGATCAGCAGAATGACCAGAGACAGCGCAATATTGAAGGTAAAGAAAACGTCGAGCAGAAACGGCGGCATGGGCAACGTCATCATTGCCAGCAACACCAGCAAGACGATAGGAACCCCTAATCCTCCTTGGCTGAAAGACCTCAGAGTCGATACTACTTGCGCGCGGTTTATAGCCATTAAGGAACAATGCCAGATGAGTGCACTGTTAGCATACGCAAAACACCTGATCTCGCAACCGCGAAGCCACCTCTACCTGTGTAACTTCCAAGGATTTTCAGACAGTTAGTCGTGTTGCAGTTCGGTAGGAATCTCGTAAGAGGAAGGCTCCAGCGGACGCGGCCCCTGACGACGTTTCCACGCACGCAGATGGGTTACATAGGCCAACACTTGCGCCACGGCAAAATACAACCCTGTTGGAATCTCCTGATCAAGCTCAGTATTGTAATAAATCGCACGAGCAAGCTCTGGCGCTTCCAGCATCGGGATCTCGTGAGCCTGTGCGATCTCCCTGATTTTAAGAGCGCTGTGCTCCTCGCCCTTTGCCAGCAAAATTGGCGCACGATTGCCGCCAGCATACTGTAAGGCAACGGCGTAATGGGTCGGGTTAGTAATAACCACGTCAGCCTTAGGCACATTAGCCATCATGCGACGAAACGCCATCTCACGCTGCATTCGACGGATACGGCCTTTAATCTCGGGGTTACCCTCCGAGTTTTTCATTTCGTCTTTGACTTCCTGCTTGGTCATTTTCAGTTTCTTGATGTACTGATACTGCTGAAAAGGCACATCAATCAGTGAAATCAATACAAGCGATGAAGAGAGCCAAAGAAAGCCCCACAGGATGATATCGAGACCATTCTGAATCGACACATCGACATCTTGTCGCGCCATCAATAGTAGCGTTTCCTGATCAGAGCGAATCACCATCACCGCCACACCGGCCACAACGACAAACTTGGCAAATGCTTTCAGAAGCTCAATCAGGGAGTTAACCGAGAACATCCGCTTCAGTCCCGAAAGCGGATTTAGCTTACTGAGCTTCGGCATCAGAGCTTCACCACTGAAGTTCCACCCCCCCATTAACACCGAAGCAGCAATCGCGGCAAAGAAAAGTCCGATCAGCAAACCAAGCACTGACATCAGCGCTTCCTCTACGCTTTTTTCAAGATGGGCAAACATCATGTAGGGATCAGTCGTAGCGGTGTAATCCAGCTCAAGGTTAAAACGCATTAAGCGAATGAAGGCATCCACGACTTCAGGTCCAAAAAACAGCATGAAGCTGCCGCTAACAACCAACAGAACCGTTGTTGTCAGCTCACGGGATCGGGGAACATCACCTTTACGTCGCGCCTCTTCCAGACGCTTGCTTGTTGGCTGTTCTGTTTTTTCCTGATCTTGATCTGACATCAGGAAGCTCCGAGGTAGACCTTAATTTTATCGAATGCTTCCAGCATCAGGTTCTCCTGCTGCCAGAGCATATCCGACATGCTTGCCCAAAAAATAATCAGGCCAAAAACCAAAAGAAACGCAAAACCGATAGCGAAAATATTCAGCTGCGGAGCCGCTTTGGTAATCACCCCAAGACAGAGGTTAACCAGAAGCAAAGCGACCATACCAGGCAATGACAATGACAGCCCGCTGGCAAACAGCCAGGTTCCGGACTGGGCTATCAGCCAGTAGGTATCGACCTGCGGCCACTGGCCTACCGGTATCCAGATAAAACTGTTAGCCAACATCTGCAGAATGGTCAAATGCCCGTTCAGCAGGAGAAAGATCAGCGTCGCAAGCATCATATAGAACTGACTGAGCACAACGATTGAGACACCGTTTACCGGATCATTCACCGATGCAAAGCCAAGCCCCATCTGCAGGGAGAGAATCTGACCTGCCACAACAAAGATCTGAAACAGCATCTGCAAGGCAAAACCCATAATGACGCCAATGATGGTTTGCACACCCGCTTGCACCCAGACATCAAAACCTATCCCCGTGGGCGGTTCACCATGAGGCACTACAGGCGCAAGAATGGCGGCCAAACCAAGGGAGATAAAAATCTTTACTCGCGCAGGCACCATCTGGGCACCAAATATCGGCGCTGCCATGACAAATCCGGAAATACGAAACAGCGGCCAAATGTAGGCGTACATCCAGCCCGTTAGCGTAGGCACATCCAGCTCGATCATGCCGGACTAGCCAATGAGGGTAGGAATATTAACGAAGAGGTAGTGAAACATGTCCATGATACGTTCGACGATCCATGGTCCTGTCCACATGATGGCTCCCAGCGTTACCAAAAGACGCGGAAGAAAGCTGAGGGTCTGTTCGTTGATTTGGGTAGCGGCCTGAAAAATCGACACGATCAGACCGACCACAAGACTCGGCACCACTATGACTGACACCAGCACAATGATCAGCATAAATGCCTGCCGATACATATCCAGCGCAACTTCGGGTGACATAGGCGCGCTTCCTATTGCATGCCAAAACTGGCAGCGAGCGTTCCCATAATCATGCTCCAGCCATCAACCAATACAAAAAGCATGAGCTTGAACGGCAGGGAGACAATCACTGGCGAGAGCATCATCATACCCATAGCCATCAGAACGCTGGCGACCACAAGGTCAATCACGAGGAATGGAATAAAAATCATGAAGCCGATCTGAAATGCCGTTTTTAGCTCACTGGTCACATAAGCAGGAACCAGCACGGTAAAAGGCACATCCTCAGGTTCAGCCACTTGCTGACGACCTGAAAGATGCATAAACATGGCTATGTCGGTTTTACGCGTTTGTTCGATCATGAATTTGTGCAGTGGTTTTCCGGCTTCATCCACCGCTTGCCTTGCCTCAATCTGTCCATCCAGATATGGCTGCAGCGCATTGGCATTAATCTTGTCGAAAACCGGCGACATAATGAAAAAGGTGAGAAACAGCGCCAATCCCACCAGTATCTGGTTAGATGGCGCCTGCTGAAGACCCAGCGCCTGACGGATAATCGAAAAAACGATAATAATTCGTGTGAAGGAAGTCATCATCATGACGAAGGCTGGCAAGAATGTCAGCGCCGTCATCGCCAGCAGAATCTGGATCGTTACCGTCAGGTTCTGCGTACCATTCGGACCTGGAGTGATCTGAATGGCTGGAATTCCTGGCTCTGCCGCATGAACCTGCATCAGGGGCATAAGAATAAGCAGTAACGCTCCCAGGCTTTTTAGCAGCAGCCTCATGTTTTGGGTTTCCGATACCGCGTCAGCGCTTCAGCAAATTTACCGGCAAAGGCTTCTTCCGGCAGAACAGGCTCGGTATAACGCGCCAAACGGCGGATTTCCTGAGCAGTGACGCCGAGTAAAAGCTGGTCACTACCCACCTGAACAAGCACCAGCCTCTCCTTAGGACCAAGATGCAGCGTGGCGACTACTTTCCAGTCCTGACGCCCACCAGTATTCCCACCCTGCATGCGCTTAAGGAACCAGAAAGCCCCCCACATACACAGGAAAACAACGATTAACCCTGTCAACACGTTAAGAATACTGGTACCCGCAGAAAAACCACTGCCTCCCACCACGGAAGGCACAGTCTCTGCAACAGGCGTATCGTCTGCAGCATGAATCACTGTCGAGAAAAAGGTCAGCAGGAATAGCAGACCCAGGTTAGCGAAGTTTCTTAATGCGTTCAGTTGGGCTGATAACATCGGTAAGACGGATTCCAAAACGTTCATTGACGACTACTACCTCTCCGTGGGCAATCAGGGTGCCATTCACCAACACATCCAGCGGTTCGCCCGCCATGCGATCCAGCTCAACCACTGAGCCCTGGTTCAATTGCAGCAAGTTACGGATAGAAATTTCAGTATTCCCAACTTCCATAGAAATCGTTACGGGAATGTCGAGGATAACGTCCAGATTAGGCCGCTCCAGATCGACTGGCGAGCCCTCATCCTGCAGTTGATCAAGCGAAACCGGCTGAGCATCCTCATTTTCCTGCTCAGCCATTGCGGCAGCCCAGTCATCGGCGGCCTCATCCGTTTGCTCTGAAAGCGCAGAAGCCCATTCATCGGCCAGTGCTTCATCGTCCTTAGGGGTATTTTCGTCACTCATGATCAGTCATCAGAATCCGAATCTGACTTACAGCCTTAGCTCAGCTTAAAGTCATCAATAATTTTAAAGGCAAGATTTTTGCGACTTGCCCCCAGCTGACCTCGATAGATGGGAATCTTGTTCGCAGTCAAAGTAAGGGTTTCAGGGAGTTCAACCGGAATAATGTCTCCCGGCTCCATTTCCAGGATATCGCGTAAGGTCACCTGACGGCGCGCCACTACGGAGTTGAGTTGGACCTTCGCATCCATGATTTCACTTTGCAAGGCCTTAACCCAGCGCTCATCCTTGTCATCGATATCACTTTGCACACCAGAATCGAGGATATCCCTGACAGGTTCGAGCATGGAATAAGGCATGGTGATATGCAAGTCACCACCACCGCCATCAAGCTCGATATGGAAGGTATTTACAACCACGACTTCACTGGGGCTAACAATGTTTGCCATCGCAGGGTTAACTTCAGAGTTCACATACTCAAAATCAAGCTTAAGTACGGGCGCCCAGGCCTCATGCAAATCCCGAAATACCAGCTCAAGCACTTTCTGTACGATACGTGTTTCGGTTGGAGTGAACTCTCGTCCCTCGATCTTGGCGTGGCGCCCATCCCCTCCGAAAAAGTTATCAACCAGCTTGAAGACCAGTTTGGCGTCCAGAATGAAAAGACCAGTGCCACGAAGCGGGCGGCATTTCACCAGGTTCAGGCTGGTAGGTACATAGAGGGTATGGACGTATTCACCAAACTTGAGAATCTGAATACCGCCGACAGAAACATCAGCGCTTCGTCTTAACAGGTTAAACAGACTGATACGGGTGTAGCGGGCAAAACGCTCGTTAATCATTTCAAGCGTAGGCATACGCCCACGTACGATACGATCCTGACTGGTCAGGTCGTAATTACGGGCACCAGCAACCTCTTCATCTGCCTCTGTTTCGACCTCTCCATCATCCACGCCGTGCAAGAGAGCATCGATTTCGTCCTGCGACAGCAGGTCCTGCATATTTATCTCCTACTACTGCATGACCATATTGGTGAAGAGGATAGCCTCGACATCAGACTTACCGGTTTCCTTGGATATGACATCTTTGACCGCATCCAGCGCTTTTTGCTGTAAGGCCAGCTTGCCTTCATTGGTCTGTATTTCTTCAAAATTGGCAGCACTGAATACAAAGTTCAGTCGGTCGCATACCAACGGCATGTGCAGTGTCAGCGCATCCACCATTGCCTGATCCCGGGTTTTAGCTTCAGCAAAGATCTGCATAAAGTGCTGTCGGCCATTAGTATCAGTCAGAGAAACAACGAAGGAAGGCTTGTCTCCCGGCATACGCAGTCTGACATAGAGCGCCCGAATCCGAGCAGGCTCCTGAGCTTGAGCTTCTGGGGCGGGCTCATCAGAAGACGCAAAAAGAAAGAAATACGCTGCAGCCCCACCACCGCCCAGCACAAGCAAAGCTAACACGATAATAATGATGAGCTTTTTCTTACCTTTGGGTTTTTCTTCTTCCAGCTGCTCGTCAGCCATAGCGTCCCCTTACGGATAGAATCTTATCCCCACCATCACGACAGTGAGATGAGGGAAGTATAAAAGACCTATTGGAAAAATACCTTATACATGACGCCAAAGGCCAGTCTATCGCACCATAGCAGGCACGATAGAATTTTCACGTGAAGTAGAAGGACTGGCATTATTGTGACTTTAGAGGACGACTAGCCTAAGCGTAATAGTCCACTAATTGAGAGGAAACATCTTGCTGAATGGTAGCTGCCGCCACCTCTGAGCCCGTATCACTCATAGAGGCATCTCCGGCGAAACTCCCCCCAGCAGCACCGCCCTCGTTCTGATTGCCATATTGCTGACCTGTGCCACTGTCATCCCGAACATCAAAAGAGCCCAGACCCAAGCCCTGCTCGGAGAAACCGTCTTTGAGCCGTTGCATATGCTGTTCAAGAGCATCACGCACTTGAGGAGAGGCGCTTTGGAAAACGACACTCGCCTGATCCTGATGGATATGGATTCGCACGTGCAAAGTACCCAGATCGTCAGGGTTCAAGCGCAGAGATGCACTCTGAATTCCCTGGCTGGTAAATGACTGCATGTGACGAGAAAGCTGGCTTGCCCAGGCGTCAGTATCTGGTTTGCCATTCAAAGAGGGCATATTGGCATTCTGTGAGGCTTGCTGCATTACCGTTTTAAAATCATTCGCGACCGATTTGTCAGCGTTTGATGAACCAACCCCTTGGGCAGTTAACCCAAGGGCGGCATTACTGCCGTCATCCTGCGAATTGCCTCCAAAACCCCCGGCATTATCCGAGGACTGCTGAGCAGCTCCCGCCAGAGCGATCGCATCAGAGCGCTGCGAAGCTGTGACCTGAGAACCATCGCGCAGCTGCGTGGAACCTTCCTGACGCCCATTAGCACGAAGATCCTTAGCCAGCGCTTCCTGCTCGGCATGGGTTAAAGGACGCATGCTGACCTGCATTGTATTTGCAGACGAATCCACAGAAGACTGGTTAGCAGTTGCACCTTGCACAGTAGCACTTTGAGCACGAGAGCCATCCTGCACCGCAGCATCCTGAGACGTAGCGAGTTGCGCGTTACCATTAGCCACTGCCTGAGCAGTGGCACTCAATTGTGCGGAGGCTGCCGAAGTGGACGGACCAACCACTGATGCTTGAGCAGGTTCAGCTTTTGCTACTTGAGCATCCAGCTTGGCAGCAGTTTTAGAGGTAAGGTCTGATCCAGAGGCTTTAAGCTGTGCTAATAATGAATCCGCTTGACCGCCTACAGAAGTGTTTATGGCTGCGTCTGATCCCACTTGATTAGCAGTGACCGGATTTAAAGCCACAGTAAAATTCTGATCGACACTTGATGCAGTAGCGGCCTGACTAACAGAGTTCTTTGCTAACTCACCACCCAGCATCTGGGTCAGGGCAGCAAGCTCATCCACGGTTAAATCTGCGCCTGAAGTCAGTGTCGAATCTTCAGCTATTTTAGACGCCGGACCAGAAGCCACCTCTATTTGAGCAGTTAGTCCAGACGGCGATGAAGCACTTCCACTCAACATGGACTGAAGAGTCTGCAACTCACCCTGTAATTCAGGGCTATCGGCCTGAGCTACTGCGATTCTCTGCAGCTCCTGCGGCAAAATCTGGCCGTCCTCAGGCAAGCTTTCACCGAGCGAATGAACCGCACTTCCCAGCCCCTCCAAGCCCATCATGCTCAGCCATTCAGAGATATCCTCAAGCTCACTTGAGTCTAGCCCCTCCTTCGTAGAAGCATTCTCTTCAGAACCCGGCACCTCTGACGGTAAGAGCTTGTTAGTAGTAGCCGTAGTTGCATCTGTCGCGGGTAAAACAGCATCAGTTGCCTTATTTTGGCTACCGAAAGCCTTTAAGGGCGGGTTTTCTGAAGAAGCTGAGGAAGACTTTGACGCACGAGCATCAGGACTGGAAGATACAGCCGCTTTCACTGTCTCCAACAGGTTTGCGAAAGGAACCGAAGATGATGAGCCGTCCTGGCGATTTGCTCCCGTAGAGGCACTACTCGCCGCTACACTTTGTGACTGAGCAGATTTAACGTCGATGGAAACCGCCATAGCTACAACCTCACCTAACCAATGCAAGGATTAGAGCAAAGTGTAGGCCAACTTCAGCAATAAACCACCGAATGAGGACAGTTTAACCGACCAAATAGCGCGCTCTTAGCTCTTGGCACACCGCCTGATGTTCAGCTACGACTTGCGCAAAGAGATCATTAAGCGCAGGCCAGTCTTTGCTGCCAGCATTGTATTCCATTTCCTTCAGATGCTCGGCAAGCTGCAAGGCTCCGATATTACTGCTGCTCCCTTTGACACTATGAGCAAACTGACGTGCATCCTCTGCATCTTCCGCTTGCAGAGCACCTTTGAGGCGTGACAATCGCTGTGTTGAGTCATCTATGTACGTAACAAGAAGGCTGGCAAACTCCTCTTCCATCACGTCTTGCAACTCTGCCAGCAACACCAAATCAAGGCTCATAACCTACATCCTCTTCGACCAAAGCCGACCTTTCTACGACTCAGGTTTCGAAATACCACCGGAAATCCATCTCAACGCTGTTACCGGATTCATTGAAGCGTACATCATCACACAAGGAGTGCATGAGCGCTAACCCTCTGCCTGAATAGCCTTGTGAAGAAAACTCTCGCCGGATTCGTGACACATCAAACCCCGCTCCACTATCCCTGACAGCCAGAGTTAATACCCCCCCCTGAGGTGATAGTCGGTGGGAAAAATGGAATTGAATATAGCCTTCATCCAGATTTGCCAGTCGCTTTTCTCGCTCTGCATAGAAGGCGGCAAAACCTGAAATATCTGACTTGGCCTCGGAACTCAGTGACAGAAGGCCATGCTCCAACGAGTTGGCAAACAGTTCTGACAACAAGGTATAGATTTGTCCACTAAAACGCCGCAGTGCCGGCATTTCCATGATCACCTGAAGCAACAGGGGAAGTGGGTTATAGGTTTTAAGCGTATTGGGGTACAGCTCGTATGAGAAAGACCAGTCGCTAGGGCCATATTTACGGCTGCTGGCAAAGGGCTCAGCCAGCTCTACCAGTTCTTCTGGATCGCACATCCGTACTTCGACCAGCGTCAGATCGTCCTGAACGCCTGTTAACCCGGCAAAAGCATTAACGGCCTGCCCGATCTCATCGAATAACTGATCCGGAGTCTGGTTATCGTAGAAAACACTCGCCAGACGCTCCTCACCAAACATCTGATCCTGTGAATTACTGGCCTCCAGAATACCGTCAGAGTAAAGGTAAATCCGGTCACCTTCTTCCAAGGTATAAATTTCTGTCTTATCGCTAAAACGATCATTCCCCATAATGCCCAATGGCAGATGGCGAGACTTCAGCTGCGTTAAAGACTTGCTCGACTGATGGAAGATAAGACCATCAGGCAAACCTCCATTCCAGACTTCGACAGTTTTCTTATGAAAATTGATATCTAGCGTACCGGCACAACAGAAAAAGCCGGTTGGAAGAATTTTCTTGAGCCGCTGATTCACCTCACGAAGCACATCCACCATGGCATACCCTTTGGATGCCATCGAGTAGAAGATCTCAGCCAGCGGCATTGCACCGATCGCTGCTGGCAAGCCGTGCCCAGTGAAGTCCCCCAGCAGTATAAAAATATTGCCTGAAGGGGTTCTGGAGGCAAGTAGCACATCACCGTTGAAGACAGCGAGTGGAGACAACAAATGCTTGATGTTGGCTGCGTCGAGACAACCCGAGTGCGCCACATTGTCAAAGACACGCTTGGCGACACTTTGCTCATGAATTAGCCGCTTGTTATGCAGCGAGATCTCGTCACGTTGCCTTTGCAGCACATGATGCATACGCCGCATACGATTGAAGGCGTTGATTTTGGCTTGCAAAATCGTCGGATTGTAAGGTTTGGACAGAAAATCATCGCCGCCGGCTTCCAGACAATCCACCAACGAATGAGTATCTTTAAGAGAGGTTAAAAAAATGACAGGTACAAGTTCTTCACCTGCCATTTCTTTAATAAGACGCGTCGCCTCGAAGCCATCCATCTCGGGCATCAAGGCGTCCATCAATACAATATGCGGCCTATGTTCAGCAAAGACATCCACCGCCTGACGACCATTCTCAGCAGTGAGTACTTCGTAACCTTGCTTACGAACAATAGCCCTGAGGATCATCCGATCACTGGTATTGTCATCCGCTACAAGAATTCTTAGCGGTACTTCGGCATCCGAATCTTCAGGCCCTGGAATAAGACTTTCTGAGTTCACATGCAGTCCATTTTATTCGATATGGAACAGCTGACCGAAATTGGAGATGATCAAGATCTTCTTTACGTCGGTATTACAGTTAACGATATGAATACTGGATCCATCGCCACCTGCATGATCACGCAACAGCAACAACATTCCTAACGCAGAGCTATCCAAATAGGAAGTCTCACGCATATCAATCACGAACTGCTCGACCTGCCCCTCCCCAACCTGTTCGTAGGCTTCACGAAAATCCTGGTGGGCACTAAAATCAAAACGGCCCTGAATACTAATGGTCAACTCTTTGCCATCATCAGAAAGCTGGGACCAGATTGCCATTATTCACCTCATCACTTCCTATAAAGCTTTCTTTAAACCTGGATCATCTAGGTAAAACATACGGGAATACTAACTTAACGGCGTGGCGTTAACTTCCCTTTTACGCAGCATGTTTGGATGATCGCCTAGGATTCCGACCTTAACAAAAACAGCCTTTCGCCTGCGAACACTTAATGTCTAAGGTATAGACACTATGTAAGGCTCTGACAAGGACATTTTCCAGAGCTATCGCGACGCGACCGGTAATTTAATTATCCTGCGAGCGCCGATAGAAAGACACCAGTTCATCCAGTGCCTTTTGTTCCTTACGTGACAATTCAAGCTGT
Source organism: Pokkaliibacter sp. CJK22405 (assembly GCF_046614695.1). Taxonomy (NCBI): domain Bacteria; kingdom Pseudomonadati; phylum Pseudomonadota; class Gammaproteobacteria; order Oceanospirillales; family Balneatrichaceae; genus Pokkaliibacter; species Pokkaliibacter sp. CJK22405. The sequence continues at coordinate 58,581 of NZ_JBKKHQ010000008.1, read as the reverse complement.
TCCTGCGCCTCAACCCGAACAATCCAGGCCTCGATTGCTTTTACTCTCGCTCGCGCCTGTTGCCACTGTTTCATTTTCTTATCAATATCCTGACCTACCTGTCGCAGAATTTGGACTTGCTGCTCCAGCGCGCCTTCAAGGCGACCCATAAACTGTTGCTGCGACATCCAGTCTCGAGCAGAAATACCCGCCTCACCTTTGGCATGAAGCGTCGTGATGTACTCCTCCTGATAAGCCTCCAGCTGAGCAATCTGCTGCTTTGCTTGCTGCTCGCGCTGACGAGCTGCTCCGAGAGCCTGAGAAGCTTTCTGCTCATCTCTCTCAGCGAGTGTTTTTACCAGTGCCAATCGCTGAGAACGCCGCGCCATAGCCTAAACCTTATTAATAAATCCGTGTCACTTGATGGAGAGTAACTTACCCACCAGATCATGAGCTACCGCCAGAGGAACAGGCTCATGCAAGCCTTGCTGCAGAAAAACCCTGATGGCAGGCATCAAATGTATGGCCTGATCGGTCTCAGGGTCACTACCGCGCACATAGGCCCCCACACTGATAAGGTCTCGCACTTGCTGATAACGTGAATATAACTGCTTTACTTTTTGCGCCTGCTTTAAAAAATCAGGTGATACGACCTGCGGCATGGCTCGACTAATAGAAGCTTCGATATCTATCGCGGGATAATGTCCTTCTTCTGCCAACCGCCGCGAAAGAACAACGTGACCGTCTAGAATAGCTCGTGCAGAGTCAGCAATCGGGTCCTGCTGATCATCTCCTTCGGTTAGCACGGTATAAAAAGCCGTAATGGAGCCTCCGCCTTTTTCACCATTACCTGCCCGCTCAACTAGCTTGGGAAGCTTTGCAAACACCGAGGGCGGATAACCTTTACTTGCCGGTGGTTCTCCAACCGCAAGAGCAATCTCACGCTGCGCCTGAGCATAGCGCGTCAGGGAATCGACCAGCAAAAGCACATCATGACCCTGGGCTCGAAAATACTCGGCAATGCGCGTGCACAACTGCGAGGCTCTAAGGCGCATTAAGGGAGAATCATCCGCAGGAGAAGCCACGACAACGGCTCGCCGAAGCCCCTCCTCGCCAAGTACGTCCTCAATAAACTCCTTAACCTCACGACCACGCTCACCAATGAGGCCCACGACAACCACATGGGCCGTGGTAAAGCGTGTCATCATCCCGAGCAGGACACTCTTACCGACGCCACTACCTGCAAAAAGACCAAGACGCTGCCCACGACCAACCGTCAGCAGAGCGTTGATGGCTCGAATCCCGACATCCATCGGCTCACGAATAGGCTGTCGACCCAAAGGGTTAATCGTCTCCCCCTGCAAGTCAACATAGGCTTCCGCATCCAGAGGCCCAAGGCTATCCAGCGGTTTGCCCACACCATTTAGCACCCGGCCCAGCAACCCCATTCCCACAGGAACCAGACTGGTCGAGCCGGTCGGAACAACCTGCGCTCCGGGAAGCAAGCCTTCAACGGAATCGACAGGCATCAAAAAAACGCGCTCTCCGTGAAAGCCGACGACCTCTGCTTCCACCGAATATCCGGGACGCACCGTCACCTGACAAAACTCCCCCAAAGCGACCTTGCAGCCAGTCGCCTCAAGAGTCAGGCCCACCACTCGGGTTATCTTGCCGGCTGCGCGCGGACGCGGCTGAGGCATGGGTAAGGCCGTCTGGTCAGCCAGCCAGCTCATCACCTGAGAATGACTCACGCGCCTTCTCCGTTGCCTTCGGAGGGTAGCGACTGACCTTCATCTGACACTTCCTCAGAAGCGCCTTTTGTCGGCTCAATGGATTCAGTACTCAGACGACTGGCGGAAAGCTCATGCTGCTGCGAGAAACGCTCAAATACCGCATTCATACGCGGACCTAGCGTAGCATCAACGAAGCTGTAGGGCGTACGCAGGAAGAAGCCTCCCTGTTGCAGCTCTGGGTTATCTTCAAGATGCCAGCTTAGGCCTTGCTCAGTAAGCACTTTCTGAAGCGGCTCCCGATCATCAGGATGAATCTGCACCCGCGCCTCAACGGCTGGATCAGGCAGCTCATTAATCACCTGCTCGGCAAGCGTTCTTACAGCCTTGTCCGACGTTGCCAACTCTCGCTGGATGACCGCTTCGGCCATCCTTTTTACAACCGTAGCCAAGCTGCTAATCAGCGCCTCGTCCTGCTTCTGAATAGGCTCCATAAACTGCTGCCCCAAGGCTTTGAGCCAAGCTTCAGCATTGATGATTCTTTGTTGCTCAGCTTCAAAGGCTTCTTTATGTCCCTTTTCCTGACCACTTGCGAAGCCTGCCTGCTCTCCCTGAGAAAAACCTTCTTGGTATCCGGTCTCTTTACCTTCTGCATAGCCTTCATCATGGGCATCCTGACGAATAGCCTCGAGCTGCTCCAGAGTAATGAGCGGAACCTCGGGCTCTTCCTCTTCTTCAAGGGATTCGATCACTTCCGGCTCAGGCGGCTTGCGACGAATATTCAAGCCATAGACAGGTTCTTCATTGCTGAAATCAGACTCACCCACATCAGGCAACTGCCAACGGTTATAGGATTCGGCAGAGCCCGCGGGAATGCGATGCGGCACTTTGTCTGATTTGCTCACGTAAAAAACCTATTGCTGCAAAAACGGGTAGGCATTCCAGAATAACGCATACCGGATGGGAATAAGAGAGGAGAATAGCGCACAGCGATCAGATCATCTGATCGCCACCGCCTCCAAGGGAGATCTGACCTTCGTCAGCCAATCGACGTGCAATACCCAGAATTTCTTTTTGCGCCCCTTCAACATCACTGACACGGACCGGGCCACGGGCCTCAAGATCGTCACGCATCATCTCAGCAGCACGTTTGGACATGTTGTTGAAGAACTTGTCCTGAAGACCCACATCGGCGCCCTTGAGCGCCACAATCAGCGTATCCTGCTCAATTTCACGCAGCAGGGCCTGAATTCCCTTGTCATCCACATCACTGAGATTATCGAAGACAAACATCAGATCAGAGATCTGCTCAGCAAGGTCTTCATCCACTTCTTTAAGAGAATCCATCAATGCTGCCTCAATATTACTATCGAGGAAGTTCATGATATTGGCTGCGACTTTCACACCGCCCATATTCGTGGTCTGGGAAGAAGAACTGCCCGAGAACTGACGCTCAAGAATATCGTTTAGCTCCTGCAAAGCCGCGGGCTGAACAGTATCCAGAGAGGCTACGCGCAGAAGAATATCCAGCCGCACCTTCTCATCAAAATAAGACAACATTTCTGCGGCCTGATCCGAGTCCAGATAAGACACGACAATTGCCTGAATCTGCGGGTGCTCGTAGCGAATCACATCCGCCACCTGTCGCCCTTCCATCCATTTGAGTGTATCCAGACCTTTGGTATTACCACCCAATAGAATGCGATCGATCAGACCACTGGCCTTCTCTTCACCCAGAGCGGTCTTAAGCATGTTACGAATGTAGCTATCAGAACCAATACCCAGACTGGTCTGGTTACCGACCTGACCAAGGAACTCTGCAATAACGGCCTCTACCTGATCCTGCTGCACAGAGCGCAACTGCGCCATGGCCGCACCGATCTTCTGAACCTCCTTGGGCCCCATGTGCTTAAGGATTTCAGCCGCATCACTTTCACCCAGCGTCATAAGCAGAACAGCGGTTTTCTCGAGCTGAGAAAGCTTGGCCTTATCAGTCATCGCTTATCCATCCTTTCACTACCTGCGCAACACGACCCGGATCATCTGCTATCAGGCCACGGATGGCATTAAGCTGTTTCTCAAAGCTTTCGTTGGGGCCAGGCAAAAGGCTTTCATCCACGCTGGCCAGAGTAATCGCCTCATCAGAAAGGTCATCATCCAAGCCTTCCAGAGCACGCAACTCCTCTTCGCTGGCCTGGGATTGCGCCTGACCTGCCGTAGAGAGATTACGCAAAATAGGACGCAGAACAAACAGCACCAGCAACAGGATAAAGAGCACTGAACCGCCCTGACGAAGCAAATCCCAGAACCACTGAGTCTGCCAGAAGGGAATATCTTCCGTTTCAAAGAGATTATCACCCTGAACAAAGGGCGAATTGATCACGTTGACGCTATCTCCACGCTCGGCGGAATAGCCCACGGCATCTCTGACAAGAATCGTCAGACGTTGCAGCTCATTCTCAGTCCAGGGCGTTCGCTGGGTCTCGCCCGTCTGGGGATTCACGGAAACAAGATCATCCACCACCACGGCGACGGAAAGACGGCGCACCCGACCTACCTGATGTTTGGTATAGCTAATGGTACGGTCCAGTTCATAGTTACGGGTGGACTGTTTTCGGGACGTGATAGGCGTACCTGACCCACCTCCTGAAGCATTACCATTCGCCACTTCCGGCACCGAGGTTTCTGCCGGAGGCTGATTCGACAGCGCTCCAGGTATGCCTGAGGCCCCGTTGGAGGATTTTTCTTCATCCAACGTCTGCTCACTTCTCAGGGAAGGCAGATCCGGGTTGTATTGCTCATCAGTCTGCTCAACGGCTGTAAAGTCGATATCAGCGGAGACTTCAGCTTTGTAGCGATCCGCGCCCACCACCGGTTCCAGAATACGACCGACCCTGCGCGCGAGAGTCTGCTCTATCTTTCGGGTGTACTCGAACTGTTCAGACGCCATGCCCGCATCAGTATCAACGGGTTCTTCAGACAAGAGATGACCTTTCTGATCCACCACGGTGACATCTTTCGGATCCAGGCCAGCCACGCTGGAAGCCACAAGATTCAGTATTGACGTTACCTGATCTTTCTCCAGCGTACGCCCGGCATAAAGCTCCACAAATACAGAAGCCCGCGGTTTGCGGGAGTCACGTACAAAAACAGATTCTTTGGGAAGCGCCAGATGAACCCGGGCTGACTTGACACTTAACAGACTGGAAATTGTTCGCGCCAGCTCGCCTTCCAGGCCTCGCCTGTAGCGCGTAGTCTCCATAAACTGGCTACTACCAAGCGGCGTGTCCTGATCCAGCAGCTCGAAACCGACGGTTTTATCGCCTATCAGGCCATCTCCGGCCAGCTTGATCCGAGCCTGATTTACCTGATCGGCAGGCACCAGAAGTGCACCGCTATTAGTGTCTATCTTGTAGGGAATTTGATTGGTTTGCAGAACCTGCATGATCTGGTCGGAGTCCAGATTTTCAAGACTCCCCAGCAAGGGACGGTAGCTTGGCTCCTGTGACCACAAAACCACAGCAAAACCAATGGCTACACTGGCAGCCAGGCCGACCATCAGGCCGACCTGACGAATAATACTGAGCTGACCGAAGCCAAGCATCAGGGATCCAAACAGCCCTCCCTGGGCAGGTGTGGACGCATTGTCTGCACCAGCTCTTGCCATATCACGTCAGCCTGTTAGCAGTTGCTTGCCTGAAGTTCATCGCAGTCATCACCGCGGCATCACACAGACAGGCTCATGATTTCTTTGTAGGCATCGACCAGTTTGTTACGCACCTGATTCATGGCTTCAAAAGACACACTGGCTTTTTGAAGCTCGATCATTACCTGGGGCAAATCGACGCTGGGGTCACCTTTCTCGTAAGCCGTAGACATACTACTGGCTTTGTTTTGCTGAGCGGCAACAGAGTTCACAGCATCTGCCAGCATGTCAGAGAAAGAAGGCAGATTCTGGGAAGCGGAGTCAGTCGGTGTGACAGTGTCAACCGGCGGGATGATTTGCGTACGCTGAACTTGCGCCTGCATTGAGCGCATTTGAGAGAGAACGGACTGAATATCATCTCTGCCATCCATCTTTATCCCTCCTTTATTTCGCTACTTCGCCCCGAACTCACTTGCCAGTGGTTCCCCCAATCTTCGCATCTTACTGAAAATACTCAAAAATACAAAGGACTTACCTAAGCCAGCCAACAGGAAACGGGACTTTCCTTAATTCTAGGTGATGGCTCGCTATAGAGCGAGGCTGTCACCTTGGGTTAATCGAACGTACATAAGCGCCACCGTGATGGCATCCCCCAGCGCGGTATGCCGCTCGATGATAGGTAAATCGAGGGATTTGGCGATAGTGTCAAATCGCAGGTCCACACCTCCACCTAATGAGCGCCACTTAATAATGCTGTGGTACACGTCTGAAAGCTCAATCGCTTTGTTAGGCAGATGGAAGCCTAAATAAGGAAATAGAAACTTGTCCAATACCGCCAGATCGTAATGAACGTAATAGCCCAGAATGGGACGATTACCGATATAGGCCAGTAATTGCGTTAACGCTTCTTCAATACTGATTCCAGACTCCAGATCCATCTCTCGAATACGATGAAAAGGCACGGTTTCCGGTCGAAACTGACGGGGAGGCTTGAGGGTGATATCCAGACGATCACTGACAGTGACGCGTCGTCCACGACGAATTTTTACCGCCCCAATAGTCAGCACCTCTGCAGCATTCACATCCAGTGTTGTGGTTTCACAATCCAGTGACACCACCTCATCACCCTCATAAGGCTCAAACAGTACCTGATAGGGTCCAGACTGCTGGGTTCTCGCCTCTTTCCAGCGCCAGTAATGACGCATCAGCCGATACTTCATAAGGACTCCAGGCGATATCGCTGGGTCAAAAACTGTTTAAAGTTTTTAACGATATGAAGCGCCTCGCGAAGCAGATCCCGATCCAACCGATCCAGCAGCTCTACCACCAGCATGTTCGAGTCATCCGCGACTGAGGCCGCGCCCCTTTCCAGGCGCTCAACCTGTTGCTGCATTCGAAGCTGAATAAACAGCCCAAGGGCATGGGATAAATCCTGCCCCATTTCATCAGAAAGCACCCCCAACTGAACAAGCGCCTCGACACGTTTAAAGGTATTGGTTTCCAGAACACGATGCTCCAGTGCCAGCGCCCGAACACCATGCACCAGCGGGAAAATACCGCCTTTTTTGATATCCAATCCATGCTGTTGCTTGCGGATTCCGCCAAAGAAAGTCAGAGGGGTCGCAAAGCTCAGTACTGCTTTGGCAAAATGCGCAAAGAAGATCTGATTCTCCTGTAAGGAGCGCATAAACCAGTTTCGGGACGCTTTAAACAAGGCGGCATTACCCGCCACCGGATGAGCATCAACAGCAATAGCGAGTTTGAGAAGATTGTCGCCACGAGGCTGAGTTGACCAGTCCCGCAAATGCTCCGTCCACTGCGCCAGGCTCATAACCCAGTCCGCATTGGAAACCATAATCCCGCCTGTACAGGGTGGATAACCGAACTTCGCTAACATCTCACTGAAGCGGCCAAGTATTCTTGGGCCTTCCGGCCAATCCAGGCCATTGCGCATCAGTAGCGCATTGTCCTGATCGGTTTTCAGTATCTGCTCACGCCGACCTTCACTGCCCATGACCAGCAGGCAGACATGTGGCTGAACACCTTCCGGTACCAGTAAATGAAAGAGCTTCGCCATAATCTTTTCATTCATTGCCGCAATCAGCTCCATGACGAAGCGAATTTTCACTCCGTGTACATTGAGCCCGGTAATTAATGAATTCAGAACAGCAGCAGCTTCTTCAAGATCTTCCATAGTTTGGGCACGATCTATCCGTAAGCCAATCACATGGGAGTGGTTTGAAAAGTAACTAAGAATATCGGTCAGCTCGACAATACCAATGACCTCATCCACCTTGCCGATCACCACCCGCTCAATTCGATGCTCTGTCATCTGGACCAGCGCATTAAAGAGATAGTCATCCTCAGGAAGCTGAACCAGCCGGTATGAAGCAATGCTCGCCACATCGGTATCGGCAGGCAGCGCCTGATCCAGCAGTGCCGTCAGCATGTCCGAGCCAGTGACCATGCCATATCGGGTGTTGCGACGAACCAGCAGGCAGTCGACCTGCTGATTTTTCATCAGTTGATACCCTTCACGAAGGCTGGTGCCTTCGAGCACGATTAATGGCTCACGCATACAACTGGAGACACGCGCCAGCATGAATTCCGTCATGTCATGATTGTGCGGTGTGGCGGCTCGCAGTTGGGTTCGACTGGCAAAACTGGTGCGAAAATACTCGCCAAAGGCCTGATTAGCGGCCATAAGCTCCAGCAGTTTTGCGGTTGGCAGGATATGACAGATCGTCTCCTCCACCGCGATAAAGTCATGGATGGCCGAGCCTCTTAATGAAGACCAGGCACCAAAGTAGTCATCCTGAGTGTAATGAACATAGGTATGCCGAAGCGGGGCCGGGGCATCCTTATCAGCCTGATCCTCTTCTGCCACTCGACCTTTGAGTAACAAATGCAGCCCTTCCGGCACCTCTCCTGCACCAATAATCACTTCGCCTTTTTTGAAATAGGCGATATCCAGATTACGCCGTAAAAGGTCCAGTTCGCCTTCGCTCAGTAAGTTAAAAGGAGGTTTGTCCGCATCAAAGCTTGCCGTCATAAGACAGTCCTGTTGTCAGGCTAGAAGCTGGCCGGTACGTCGGCAGAAAAAACACACTCCCCGAAGGGAGTGTGCAGGCCGTGCTATAGGACGAATGAATTAGTGGTTCTGTGCAGCACCCGCACCACGGGGGATACGAATGTCCTCAACCACATGCTGAACCTCTTCAGGAGGAGGAGGTGTCATGGACGAAACCACCATCGCAACCACAAAGTTCACAACCATCCCCACCGTACCAAAGGCTTCAGGAGTCAGGCCCATGAAGTACTGGTCAGGTGACCCGCCCATAAATTTGAAGTAAACGATGTAGGCGGCAGTGATCACAAGACCAATCACCATACCGCTGATCGCACCTTCCTTATTCATGCGCTTAGAGAAAATACCCATCACAATCGCCGGGAAGAAAGACGCCGCCGCCAGACCAAAGGCAAGCGCCACCACCTGAGCCACGAACCCGGGCGGGTTAAGCCCGAAGTAACCGGCGATGACGATAGCCACGATGGCAGCCAAACGAGCCGACAGGAGCTCCTGCTTCTCGGTCATATTGGGAGTCAGGGTTTTCTTGAACAAATCATGAGAGATGGAAGTGGAGATAACCAGCAGCAAACCAGCTGCTGTCGACAATGCAGCCGCGATGGCACCTGCGGCAACCAGTGCGATTACCCAATCAGGCAACTGGGCAATTTCAGGGTTAGCCAGCACCATGATGTCACGGTCAACGTAGACTTCGTTGGCAAATGGCTGTTTGGTCGCATCAAAAGTTGCACCCTCGATAGCATTGGACACCAGACGGTGACCGTCTTCAGCACGCTGATCGCCCTCAAACTGTGGCTTGCCGCCCACGAAGGGGCTGCCTGCAGCGTACTGCACCTTGCCATCACCATTCACATCTTCCCAGGCGATCAGGCCAGAACTTTCCCAGTTTTTAAACCAGGTTGGCATTTCGCTATAGGTTGTACCGGTACCTTCTGCGCCGTTGACGGTATTGATCAGGTTCAGACGCCCAATCGCACCTACGGATGGCACTACGGTATAGAGAATCGCGATGAAAAGAAGAGCCCAGCCTGCAGAGACGCGTGCATCCTTAACACGAGGCACGGTAAAGAAGCGCACAATAACGTGAGGCAGACCTGCCGTTCCTGCCATCAAGGCGATGGTGAAGAAGAACAGGTTAAAGAGGCTGTCTGTACCCTGGGTCGTATAGGCGGTAAATCCGAGCTCCTGCACTAACCCATCGAGCACCTCGAGTACAGGCTTCCCTCCCCAGGCTGCGTTAAACGACGGATCGACATCCGCCCCTAAACCAAGCTGCGGCAGCACATGCCCGGTAACCTGCAAGGTCAGGAAGATGGCAGGAACGGTGTAGGCGAAAATCAGCACACAGTACTGCGCCACCTGGGTATAGGTGATCCCTTTCATCCCGCCCAGCACGGCGTAGAAGAAAACGATGATCATGCCGATGACAACACCCATCTCGATAGAGACATGCAGGAAGCGTGAGAACACGATCCCAACTCCGCGCATCTGGCCGGCAACATAGGTAAAGGACACGAAGATCGCACAGATAACGGCCACAGTGCGTGCAGTAGAGGAGTAATAGCGGTCACCCACGAAATCAGGCACGGTGAACTTGCCAAACTTGCGCAGGTAAGGCGCCAGCAGCAGTGCCAGCAGCACATAACCGCCCGTCCAGCCCATGATGTAAGCCGAACCGTTGTAACCCGCAAAGGAAACAATACCCGCCAGAGAAATAAAGGAAGCCGCAGACATCCAGTCCGCTGCGGTAGCCATACCATTGGCCATGGGAGAAACGCCGCCACCGGCAACATAGAACTCTTTCGTGCTACCGGCACGGGACCAGATCGCAATCCCTATATAGAGCGCGAAACTTGCCCCGACGAATAAATAAGTCAGGATATCCAAACTCATAGCTTCATACCTTCCGTAATGGATTGCGTAATTATTTTTTTAGGTACAGCGTACTACTTGGTTATTTTCGACAACGTTTATTCGTGCACGTCATATTTTTCATCAAGCTTATTCATGCTGATGGCATACGCCACAATCAGAATAAGGAAGATATAAACGGAGCCTTGCTGAGCAAACCAGAAGCCCAGTTTGAATCCAAAGAATTGCACGGTATTAAGCGGCTCCACAAAAATGATGCCGCAGCCAAAAGAGGCCAGAAACCAGATAACAAGATAGGTCAGAATTATTCTGACGTTTTCTTTCCAGTATGCCCTGGCATTGTTTTTATCATTATTCACGCTCATGGGACCTTCCTTCCGATGTGAGAATCAGGGAACAGGGGTTTACCAATTCAAATCTAGCAAAGGCTTTTGTAACTGATAGATCAACTTTAGTAGCAACGTAATGAAACATTAGTCGCCCGCCTGATTTTTTCCAGAAAACTCGCACAAAGTGTGAATAAAAACTCGACCAAAGCACTAGGAGCCTTGATCAGGATCAAGAGTCGCCAGGACGTCAGTTGCCGTGAGATTTGCCTTAAAACCACTTACAATGGCTAACATTTTTTCAGAGGGAGCCCCAGGCATGCTGCAAGGTTGGTTGATCATCGTGATATCACTGGCCTACCTGGGTCTGCTGTTTGGCATTGCCTATTGGGGCGACCGCCAGCCGCGCATGCGTGAAGGCAAACGCCGCCCTTATATCTACGCCCTTTCTCTGGCGGCTTATTGCACCTCCTGGACCTATTACGGCGCCGTTGGACGTGCGGCCTCCACCGGCTGGGAATTTCTCGCCACCTATATTGGCCCCATCGTTGTTTTTGTTTTCGGCCTGCATTTAATGCGCAAGCTGATTCAGGTCAGCAAAAAACAGAACATCACCTCCGTTTCTGATTTTATCGCCTCACGCTACGGCAAAAGTCAGGGCTTGGGCGCACTAGTCGCCTGCATGACCGTGCTGAGCACCCTGCCCTACATCGCCTTGCAGCTGAAAGCGGTGGCCATGAGCTTTAATGTGCTGACCGGCATTACCAGTACAACGGTCGAAAGTGGCAGTGACACGGCCTTGTTTGTGGCCTTGCTGATGGCAATCTTTGCCATTCTCTTTGGCACCCGCCAGATTGACGCCACGGAGCACCATCAGGGCATGGTGCTGGCGATCGCTTTTGAATCAGTGATCAAACTGATGGCCTTTCTGGCCGTTGGCTTCTTTGTGGTGTTTGGCATCTATAACGGCTTTGAAGACCTCTACCTCAAAACCTCAGTGCAGCTGGAAAATAACACCAATTTCAGCGGCGACCTGTTCGGAGGCAGCTTCGTCACCGAATGCATTCTGGCCGTGCTGGCCGTGATCTGTTTACCTCGTCAGTTTCATATGACGGTGGTCGAAAACACCCACTCGCGCGATCTTCGCACGGCTCGCTGGCTGTTCCCGCTTTATATGATCCTGATGAGCCTGTTTGTTCTGCCCATCGCGACGGCGGGCATGGCCAACTTCCCGTCCGGCTTTGTGAATGCAGACAGCTTTGTCCTGACCCTGCCTTTGAGCGCCAGCGCTGATCATCTGGCCATGTTTGTTTACCTTGGCGGCCTCTCAGCGGCGACCAGTATGGTCATCGTCTCCTGCGTCTCGCTAAGCACCATGATCTGTAATGATCTGGTGATGCCACTGCTGCTTCGTCTTCGTGGCAACCGCATTACCCGTGATGAAGACATCGCAGCGCTACTGTTGAACACCCGCCGAGTCACTATTTTCTGCCTGCTGCTGATGTCCTATTTCTATTACCGCATCCTTGGCGCAGATACCTCTCTGGCAGATATTGGCCTGATGTCCTTTGTGGCGGTGGCGCAATTTGCCCCTGCGCTGATTGGCGGTATTTACTGGAAGAAAGGCAGCCGTCAGGGCGTGATGGCAGGCTTACTGGCTGGCTTCACTGTCTGGATTTTTACTCTGCTAGTGCCGGCCATTATCCATACCGGCCTGCTGCCCCAATCCTTGCTGGAGAACGGCCCTTTTGGCCTGCATTGGCTTCGTCCCTACGCGCTTTTTGGGCTGGAAGGCATGGACCCGATCACTCACGGCACGGTCTGGAGCCTGTTTCTTAACACCGCGCTTTATGTCTGGGTATCACGTAATGCCAATCAGCGCCTGATTGACCGTATTCAGTCGAGCAGCTTTGTCGATACGCTGGATGATGGCGAACTTGGCGGCTCACGGGCACCAGTTGAACAAATCAGTATTGGTGATCTGCAGATGCTGACTGAGCGCTTCCTGGGTGTAGAACGTACCCAACGCGCCTTTCGCAGTTTTTATCATGAGCGTCATCAGCGTTTGCCCTCGGCCAACGAAAAAGCGCCTTCGGATCTGATTCACTTCTGTGAACGCCTGCTGGGCGGTGTCATCGGCGCCTCGTCGGCTCGTATCGTCATTGGCTCGACCCTGCGTGGTCGCGATATGCAGATCGGCGATGTGGTGACCATCGTCGATGAAGCCTCACAGGCACTGCAGTTCAACCGCTCCATGCTGCAGGCGACCATCGAGAACATCAGCCTCGGCATTACCGTGGTGGATAACCAGCAACGGCTGATGGTCTGGAACCGCGCTTATCTCGATATGTTCTCTCATCCGCCAGGCCTGATCAGTGTCGGACGTCCCATTGAAGAGGTGTATCGCCATCTGGCCTTACAGGGTGAGTTCGGTCCGGGCGACCCTGAGGATCAGGTCGTGAAACGTATGGAGATGCTCAATCAGGGGCACTCCCACAGCTATGAACGCCATCGGGCTGATGGCACGGTGCTGGATGTGCATGGCAACCAGATGCCGGGCGGCGGTTATGTCACCACTTACACCGATATTACCCAGTACAAGCGAACCGAATCGGCCCTGCGAGAAAGTGAGCGCAGTATTCGTATTTACACCGATAACGTGCCGGCGCTGATTGCCTATTTCGATAACGAAGGCCGTTATCGCTACATCAACCAAGCCTATGAAGACACCTTTGGTCTGAAGCGCTCCGTGGTTGTCGGCACTCAGGCACGAGAGATTCTGCCCGAGCATGAATATCAGCAACGCCTGCCCTTTATCGAACAGGTACTGCGCGGCCTGCGCCAGTCCTTTGAAATTACTCTTCCTTCCAGCGAAGATCAGGAACGCTATGCCCAGGTCAACTACCTGCCGCATATCAACGAAGAAGGCCGCATCATCGGCTACTTCGCGGTTTACGTGGACATCAGCGAGCGCCGCAAGGCCGAGATGCTGTTGCAGGAAACCAATGAGGATCTTGAAACCCGTGTGCGCGAGCGTACTCAGGCGCTTTCAATTGCCAACCAGGAGCTGCGTAAAGAGAACATTATTCGCTCGCTGATCGAAGATGAGTTGCGTCAGGCCAAGAGCGAAGCCGAGGCCGCCAACCTCTCGAAAACCCGCTTCCTGGCGGCGGCCAGCCATGACCTGCTGCAACCCCTGAATGCCGCGCGACTGTTCTCCTCAGCGCTATCACAGCGTCATTATGATGACTTCACCCAGGAGTTGGTCACCAACCTTGATGGCTCCCTTAAAGCCGCCGAGGAACTGATCAGCACGATTCTGGACATTTCCAAACTGGATGCGGGCGCACTGCAGCCTAACCTTAGCCACTTCCCGATTGAGCGACTGTTCAGCGCGCTGAAAGCCGAATTCACTGCGCTGGCACAGGAAAAAGGCCTGTCCTTCAGGCTGGTCATGTCCCAGCAGGTTATCCATAGCGATAACCAGCTACTGCGCCGCGTGGTGCAAAACTTCCTGAGTAACGCGATCCGCTACACCCGCAGTGGCAAGGTGCTGCTAGGCGCACGACGGGTGAATGATGCGATGCGTATTGAAGTGTGGGACAGCGGCGTAGGCATCGCCGAGGATAAAATTCACGAGATTTTCGAAGAGTTCAAACGCATCAATAACCCTCAGCATGCGGATGTTAAGGGTCTGGGTCTGGGGCTGGCTATCACTGATCGTATCGCCCGCATTCTTGGCCACAGCATTCATGTGCGCTCCAAAGTTGGTAAAGGCACGGTCTTCTCTATCGATGTACCGCTGGGCGATGTGAGCAAGGTACAGAATGTGACTCGCCGCGGCGGCGTGGTAAGCCGTCGTAAAGGCGGTCTGGATAATCTGCCGGTACTGGTGGTCGATAATGAGCAAAGCATTCTGGACGGGATGCGCGTGCTGCTGGAAGGCTGGGGCTGCGAGGTAAAAACGGCCCTCTCGGAAGCGGCGGCCATTACTATCTTGAAAGTGAATGATGAGTGGAAACCGGCGATTCTGCTGGCCGACTATCACCTTGATAATGACCTCACCGGAGTCATGGCGATTGCCGGCGTCCGCAAGCAGCTGGAGGATGATCAGCTACCTGCTATCGTCATCACCGCTGACCGTACTGAAGAGATCAAGGAGGAAATTCACCAGGCAGGCGCCTTTGTGCTGCAAAAGCCGGTGAAACCTGCCGCTCTTCGCGCCCTGATTTCCCGCCATGGGCGCACCTCCGGCACATCCAGCTGATCCGGTGTTCGGGCATAAAAAAACGCAGCCAGGGCTGCGTTTTTTATTATCGCTAAAGCTTATTCCAGCTCAGCCTTGGGCTTGTCCACCAGCAACTGGCTGGCGGCAATCACCGCCTGGGTGCGGCTATGCACACCCAGCTTGCGCAGGATCGCTGTCACGTGAGCCTTGATCGTTGCTTCTGAGACATTCAGCTCATAAGCGATCTGTTTGTTCAGCAGACCTTCAGTCAGCATCATGAGGACACGGAACTGCTGCGGCGTTAGCGTCGCCAGCGCTTCAGCAAACTTGGCTTCCTCTTCAGTGACCTGATCATCCAGATCATCGATATCGATTGGCAGCCACTCTTCTCCTTCAATGACGGCCTGAATGGCCTCAGCGATCACTTCCAGAGAAGCCGACTTGGGAATAAACCCGGCAGCGCCGTAATCCATCGCTTTACGGATCACCTGAGGCTCTTCACTGCCGGATACCATCACCACCGGAATACCGGGGTGCTGACCACGCAGGAAAACCAGGCCAGAGAAGCCGTTAGCATCCGGCATGTGCAGATCCAGCAGGACCAGATCCGCATCTGGATGTTCATCCGCAGCGGACTGAGCCGCTTCCAAGGTATCTGCTTCTACTACCATCGCCTGAGGAATGGCCTGGCTTACCGCCTGCTTCAACGCTGCACGAAACAGCGGATGATCATCAGCGATAAGAACTTTGTTACTAACGTCCATTTATTTCCCCTTAGTCAGGCGCTCTTGCGATTCCTCAGGTGAATGATAACCCGTTGGGTCACAATGACATGGCTGCGGGCAATCATGCCCATCATGGCCAAAGTACGCATATGCAAAAAGTTCAATGATTGTGGCCGACACGGCCTTTACGATCAAGCCATTCACGGCAGCCATGAAAGACAGAAAAACTAATGACATAAAAAAATGCAGCAGACCCTGAGGCCTGCTGCATTTCTGAATCCGCCTTAACCTTTGCGGTTCTGACGATTACTGATCAAATCATCCACCACGGAGGGGTCAGCCAGCGTTGAGGTGTCACCCAATGCGGCAAAATCATCCTCAGCGATCTTGCGAAGAATACGACGCATGATCTTGCCGGAACGGGTTTTGGGCATCCCCGGGGAATACTGGATCAGATCCGGCGTGGCAATCGGGCCGATCTCATTACGCACCCAGGCTTTCAGCTCTTTGGTCAGCTCATCCGAACCTTCCTCACCAGCCTGCAACGTCAGATAAACGTAGATACCCTGACCTTTGATGGCATGGGGGTAACCGACCACAGCAGCTTCGGCCACTTTGGGGTGAGCCACCAGCGCACTTTCCACCTCGGCAGTGCCCATGCGGTGCCCGGAAACGTTGATCACATCATCGACGCGCCCGGTAATCCAGTAATAGCCATCTTCATCGCGACGACAGCCGTCACCAGTGAAGTAGTAGCCTTTGAAGGTGGAGAAGTAGGTTTGCACATAACGGTCATGATCACCCCAGATGGAGCGCGCCTGACCGGGCCAGGCATCCGCTATAACCAGATTGCCTTCAGTCGCACCTTCCAGCACCTTGCCTTCGTTATCGACCAGTTTCGGCTGGATACCAAAGAATGGCAGGGTCGCGGAGCCTGGCTTCGCGGCCGTTGCATAAGGTAAAGGCACGATCATCACGCCGCCCGTTTCCGTCTGCCACCAGGTATCCACAATGGGGCAACGCTCCTGACCAATAATGCGGTGATACCATTCCCAGGCTTCCGGATTAATAGGTTCACCCACCGATCCCAGAATCCGCAGTGAACTCAGATCACTGTCCCCCAGCACGTCCTCACCCTGCTGCATCAGGGCACGAATAGCCGTCGGCGCCGTGTAAAACTGGTTCACCTTGTACTTTTCGATCACACGACCAAAGCGGCTGTTGTCCGGATAGCTTGGCACCCCTTCAAACATCAGCGTAGTCGCGCCGTTGGCCAGCGGGCCGTAGACAATGTATGAGTGACCTGTGACCCAGCCCACATCGGCTGTACACCAGTAGATATCACCGTCCTTGTAATCAAAGACGTACTGATGGGTCATGGAAGCGTAAAGGAGGTAACCTCCTGTCGTGTGCTTCAGACCTTTGGGCTTACCGGTTGAACCTGAGGTGTAGAGAATGAACAGCGGGTCTTCAGCGTTCATCACCGCCGCAGTGTGCTGGTCAGAAACACTGGCGATGGCATCGTGATACCAGAGATCATGGGAGTCATCCCAGGCGATATCGCCACCCGTGCGCTTCACAACAATGACACGCTCCACCGACACTTCAGGGTTCTTAAGTGCGGTATCGACGTTCTTTTTCAGCGGGACTTTTTTGCCGCCACGCAGCCCCTCATCAGCAGTGATAACAAAGCGCGAACCGGCATCGACCAGACGCCCGGCCAGCGCATCAGGGGAGAAGCCGCCGAACACCACGGAGTGCACCGCACCGATACGGGCACAACCCAGCATCGCCACCGCCGCTTCCGGAATCATGGGCATGTACAGGGTAACCACATCACCACGCTTGACGCCCTGAGCCTCAAGAGCATTGGCAAACCTGCAGACGGCCTGATGCAACTCACGGTAGGTCAGCTGGCTGCTTTCCTCCGGGCTGTCGCCTTCCCAGAGAATGGCAATCTGGTCGCCACGGGTTTTGAGATGACGATCAAGACAGTTACTGGCCACGTTCAGCTGACCATCCTCAAACCAGCGAACATCGACATTGTGAGAATCAAAAGAGGTATTTTTTACTTTGGTAAACGGCGTAATCCACTCAAGACGCCCGGCCTGCTCCGCCCAGAACCCCTCAGGATTCTCGATACTTTGCTGGTACATTTTGCGGTAGCTGGCTTCGTTGATCAGGGCATTGGCAGCCCCTTTCTGATCGATCGGATAGACCTTGGTGTCGCTCATAACGGTGCCCTTGATTAGATTTATTGTCGATATAACAGGCTGTACGACTAGAACTCAGCCGATAGAGGAAGCGTTAAAGAATTTTTAGCCCAAAAACGCCATTTCCTCCATCCGAGACGAATTTTTATACTCGCCTCGTGAAAAGCAAATAAGTAGACATTGGTATATTTGACGGGGAACTTTTCCTGATTCAATGCGAAGCACAGCCACAGAGTGTTTCAGGACTTTCTAATATAAGGAAGGGAGTAATCAATCGAAGGCAGCAATTAATTAGCACTTTAGTACTAATTAATTGCCAATAACCTTTTCAAATAAAAAGCGCCTGAACTTTATTATTTATAAGCAGAATCCAATTCAAATCCACTTTCGCGCATTTTCGCCAATTTATATCTCAAAGTACGCGGACTAATTCCTAACTTATCCGCCGCATCTTTTCGGCTACCTCTGGTGGATTTCAGCGCTTCGACAATAAGCTGGAATTCATGCGCCATCATATCCGAGCCCAAACCACGCTCAGCAGCATTCTCTTCTTCCTCATCCATCTCAGCAGCCACAACCACCGGCGCGGCTTTCAACCCCGGACGAAAACGTCCCATATCCAGCTGAATATCTTCAGCGTCAATCACTTCGCCCGGCTGTAGGATCAGTGCCCGCTGAATGCAGTTATCCAGTTCACGAACATTACCCGGCCAATCGTAGCCACTGAGTTTGGTGACGGCGTCAGCACTGAGAGCCATGGCATGACGCCCCTGTTTTTTGGCATGTACTCCCAGCAAGCGCTTCGCCAGCGGCGCAATATCCGCAGGACGATCCCGCAGCGGCAGCCATTCCAGAGGAAAGACATTCAGTCGGTAGAACAAATCCTCACGGAATTTGCCTTCATGCACATACTCAGCAAGATCACGGTTGGTCGTCGCCAGCACACGGACATCCAGCGTCAGGGTTTTCCGGCTGCCAAGGCGCTCGACTTCACGTTCCTGAAGCACACGCAGCAGCTTGGCTTGCAACTCAAGGGGCATTTCGGTCACTTCATCCAGCAGTAAGGTGCCACCATCGGCCTGCTCAAACTTACCTGGCATGGCGGCATACGCACCGGTGAAAGCCCCTTTTTCATAACCAAAGAGTGTGGCCTCCAGCATGTTGTCCGGAATCGCGGCGCAGTTAATAGCGACAAAGGGTTTAGCGGCGCGTGACGAATGCAGGTGAATAAAGCGCGCCATGACTTCCTTGCCCGTTCCGGATTCACCGCAAATCAGCACGGTGGAATCCGTCGTGGCGACACGACGCGCTAACTGGAAAAGTTGCTTGCTGGAAGGGTCTTCCGCGATGGGTTCATCATCACTCGCGGTTTTCTGACCGGAGACACAGCGGCTGACGATGTTGATCAGCGCCTCGGGCTCAAACGGCTTCAGCAGATAATCGGTGGCACCATTACGCATGGCTTCAACGGCTTTACTGATATCGCCGTACGCTGTCATCAGCACCACAGGAAGATAAGGCATCTGGTGGCGCAGCCGCTGCTGCAGCTCGTAACCATCCATGCCCGGCATGGAGATATCACTCACCACCATATCCACGGTTTCATGATTGAGCAGACTGAGCGCCTGTTCGCCACTGCCGGCTGACAGAAAATCATAGCCCGCCAGCGACAGCGTATCTTCCAGCGCCTCGCGCAAGTCCCCGTCATCCTCGACCAGAAGAATGCGTGCCTGAGTCATGGAGCGTCCCCTTGTCGTATCTCGTTATGCTTGTTGAATGGGCAACCAGAGCGTTGCTGTGGTTTTGCCGGGCTCGGAGCCAAGTTCAAAGCGCCCGCCATGGGCCTTGGCGACAGCCTGCACCACCGCCAGCCCAAGCCCGGTTCCCTGACTTTTAGTGCTATAGAAAGGCTGCAGCACCTTGGCAATCTGCTCCGGCGCAATGCCCGGGCCGTTATCGATCACACTAATACTGACCTCATCCTGTGAGCGCTGACTGCGAATCACAAGCTCAGCACCACTCCCGGCCGCCTGTAAGGCGTTATTCACCAGGTTCAGCAGCGCGCCAATCAACACTTCCTGATTGACCAGCAAAGGCACATCACCCGCGTCATTGATCACATCACAGTCGGCGTCATGCTGGGAGAGCGGCAAATCCAGATTATCTTCCAGTTGCGCGAGCAACTCAGGCAGGCTCAGCTGATCCTGTAACTGGGTTTCTCCGCGGGCAAAAATCAGCATGTCGCGGATCTGGCGTTCAATATTATTCAAACGGGAGCGCAGCTTGGCGGTAAAACGCTGGCGCTGCTGCTCATCCGCCGCCGGATTCTGCAGATGGGAGGCATAGAGCATGGCTGCTGCCAGAGGCGTTCGTACCTGATGCGCGAGTGCCGCCACCATCCGGCCCATGGCCGTCAACCGTTCGTGATGGCTAAGCCGCGCCTGTAAATCACGGGTTTCGGTGAGGTCATAAAGCAACACAATCTGCCCGGTCTGATCCGGTAGCGAGTTGGTCAAAACCGAAACGCGCTTGCCGGAGCGCAGAGATATTTCATGGCCATCATCCTTGCGCGGAGCAAAGCTGCGCTGGATGACTTTGAACCAGGGCTCATTCTGCAGAGGCTCACCGAGCAGCTCCACGGAGGAAGGGTTAGCACGCTTCACGGTGCCGCGGTTATCAATCAGCACCATACCCAGAGGCAGAATATCCAGCAGCGTTTCATATTGCTCGGCCAGCGCCTGACGCTGGGCTTCTGCATTTCTGACGGCCTTGGTTTGCTCGGCCAGTTGCGCCCGCAATTGCTGCACTTCGGCTTCGAGATTCTGGTATTGAGTCGTCAGTGCTTCAGCGTAGCTATTGAACTCGGCAAAAGCCTGACTGAGGGAGGCCGCTGATGGCTCACCGGCGGGTTGCTGATCGTCCTGACTCATTCCCATCCTCGTTCTGACGGCGAAGAAGATCGACATACCGGGCGCTATTAAAGCCTTTCCCCGATATCGAACTCTCTTTTAGTGATAACGCACTATGAATAGAATTATCTTCATAATCAATCAATTAGCATTGTAAAGATTGTGCCAACGGCTGGTTTGAGCACAACTCCCGCTCCTGCTACTCTCAGACTTTACTCTGAACGGCGGCTGTCCATCATGCAACTGATCTCTGCTCACCGAATCTGGAACGAGGCGCCTCACAACGCCTTTACCGATGCCCGCGTTTTTAAGGGTCAGCTCTATACCGCGTTCCGGGAAGGCACAAGCCATGTCTCTCCCGACGGACAGTTACGGGTATTGCGTCTGGAACAGGATCAGTGGGTAAGTGTAGCAGTGATGACACTTCCCGAAGCCGATGTGCGTGACGCCAAGCTCAGTGTCCGGCCTGATGGGTGTTTGATGCTGGTCGGCGCGGCGGCATACAAGAACCAGCCGGTCAGTCATCAATGCCATTACTGGCTGAGCGAAGACGGAGAAAACTGGTCACAAGCCACCCCGGTTGCAGAACCCAATCATTGGCTCTGGCGTTTGACCTGGCATGGCGATACCGCCTATGGCATGGCTTACGGCACCGGCGGCGTTCAGGGTTTATTCTGGTATGAAGTGAATCCGGACGGTCACTGGCATTGCCGACCCGTCGAGGAATTTGCCGGCCAGTATGTCAATGAACATGCACTGAGTTTTGATGAAGACGGTACGGCCTGGTGTTTGCTGCGCCGGGATAATCAGGACATCAGCATCACCCACGGTTTATTGGGTAACGCCACGCCGCCCTATACAGACTGGCACTGGCAGGATCTGGGTTTTCGCATCGGCGGCCCGGAGATGATCAGCCTGCACGGCAGTGAGGACTTTCTTGCCGCCTACCGCCGCTATCAGTATCCCGACAGCTGGCTACCCCAGTGGACAGAGGTCTCGCGGCTGAATCGTGAAGGCGTATTACAAGAGCGTCTGACGGTGC
The DNA here is from genome assembly GCF_046614695.1 of Pokkaliibacter sp. CJK22405. Classification (NCBI taxonomy): domain Bacteria; kingdom Pseudomonadati; phylum Pseudomonadota; class Gammaproteobacteria; order Oceanospirillales; family Balneatrichaceae; genus Pokkaliibacter; species Pokkaliibacter sp. CJK22405. The sequence goes on along the minus strand of NZ_JBKKHQ010000008.1, from coordinate 36,823 downwards.
CCTCCGGAGGCGACTGCAGCTATCCGGGCCTGGCGGTGCATGAAGGAGAACTTCATTGCCTGTATTACTCCTCCCACGAAGTGGCTGAGCAGGCAGTACAGGATGGGCAGGAAGCGGAGCCAAGGGTTGGAGCAGAAGATGAAGAGCAAAGTGAAGCTGCCGCCATGCCCATGACGGCAATTTATCATGCGCGTATTCGTCTCTGAATCGCGCACTTTCTGAACCGCATATCTTCTAAACCAGCTCAGGGAATCGGATGCCCCTGAGCTGCCGTCAGCAAACCAAACCACTCTTCCCGACTAAGCTTCAGATTCAGCGCCGAGTGCATTTCACGAATGCGCTCCAGCTTGCCTGTACCGAGTACCGGTAACACACCCGCCGGATGTCGCAACAACCAGGCCAGAGCGATCACTGCAACGCTGGTGTTGTGCTGACTGGCGATCGCCTGCATGACCCGATAAAGCTCAGGATTAGCGGCTTCATCAAACAGCTGACCGCCGCCAAGGGGCGACCAGGCCATAGGGCGAACCCGCAATTGCTGCATCTGATCAAGGGTGCCATCCCACAGACTCTGGCGTTGTAAAAGTGACATCTCAATCTGGTTAGTCACCAGCTGCGGCCAGCGGCTTTGCAGCAGAGCAAACTGGCTGGGGGTAAAGTTGGAGACACCAAAGGCGCGCACCTTACCGCTGTTTTGCAAGGCCTGCAGCGCCTCGGCGACCTCATCGGCATTCATCAGCGGATCAGGACGGTGCAGCAACAAAAGGTCGATATAGTCAGTGCCGAGGGAGGACAAACTGCGCTCAACCGCATGGGTCAGATAATCAGGATCGGTATTGTAGTGATGGGTCGACCACTCGGGGCGACCTTCACAAGGCAGACAAATATCACACTTGGTGACGATCTGAATGTTTTCGCGCTTAACGCTACCGGTGGCCAGCGCTTCTCCCACCCAGCGCTCGCACTGGTAGCCGCCATAGATATCCGCGACATCAAAACTGGTCAGGCCAAGTTCGATGCAGGCATTCATCCAGTCCGCCAGTGCCTGCCTGCGCTCAGGCCACTCATCCAGCCGCCACATTCCCACGACGATGGGAGCCAGTACACCGCCCCAGGGGCTTAAGGTCACCAGTTCAGACTGACAGGTATCTGCCGATGCAGCTGGCAACGCCGAGGGTGAAGAGGTCGCGGGAACAGTGGTCATGAGTCATCCTGATTTTTATTTTGAGTGAATATCGCTGTGTCAGTCAGGTTCGACAGCCGCCAGAAGTTGATGTTCGATCAGGGGCTGCGCCAATTCTCGCACTTTCCAGAAAGGCACGCCGATCACTTCAGCGATGTCGAGCAGACTGTGCTCACCATCGGAATAGGCGATCAGGTTCATCATATCGCGCACCTGCCAGCCGGATGCCCAGGTCGACATGTCCGGATAAAGCCCACGCTTGCCCAGTTGCGGCTCGCCCAACACAGTGACCCGGTAGATAGCGTCATACTCCAGGCATTCCAAGGCATGCTTCATTGCCTCAAAACCGCCGGCGAGACCTGCAGGCGTTACCAGCGTCAGGTCATCCAGAGAAGTGTGATATTCAGGGAAACAACCGTATTTGGTACGCATCAGCGTTGTGACCGGCAAATCCACGCCCGGTGCGCACAACTGGCGCTCGTTCGATCCGCGCTCGAGATAGCTGTAGCGTTTGAAATCCTTATCCATGTGCCTGAGCACATGCAGGGCAATCCTGTCCGCCTCGGTATTCCCCTTCCTTGAAGGCAGGAAGGAATAGCCCCGCTCATCCCCCATACAGGTAAGGTTAAACCCGGCGAAGGTGCGGGCTTTCATAACCTCCAGATGCTCAGCGAGGTAGACAATCGCACCGATGGTTTCCGGCACCAGCATCAAACGGTAGGTATAGCGACGTCTGGGTAATGACTTAAGCCACAGCATCAGCCCCAGGGCGACAATCGGCCCGGACAGCTCGTTATTCACCATGGAAGGATGGCAGATGTAGCTTGAGAGCAGCACCTCTTCCTTGGACTCCCCCGGCAAGACCATGTCGGCGTAAGTCATGGAACCGGGTTCGAGTGTGGCATCGATATGTACCCGATACTGGCCGGGGCTGAGCTGTTCACGCACCTCATGAGGCAGGCAAAAGCCCCAGCGGCGCTTGTAGTAAGAGGTGATATAGGGAATCGCCGTGGGCTGTTTGGGAATGGAGTAAAGATGCGGCTGTAACTCCTCCAGACTCAATACCGTATCGACCGGCTCGGAATAGCCCACCAGATGCAGGTTATGTGCGGCAAAATCAGCGATCCGCTGGCCATCCGGGCCTTCAATCCATGCCTCGCGTACATTCCATTCATCCGGCACTGTCCAGTCAAAACACTGGGTGCCTGTCGCGACTTCATGCAGCTCCAACTCGGGGAGATAGTGTTGAAGGTAGCGCAGAGTCTGGCGCACGCCATCACCACTCAAACTCCGGTTCAGAGGAAAAAGATCCGTGCAGCACTGATGCAGAAACTCGCCCACCGGCAGGCTTTCCTCAAAGGCCATGGGAGCCGCCGGATAGGTGAAAGCGAAAGGTTCGGTATTAGCCATGGTGTGACTCCTGCTCGATCAGCTCCACCAGATGTCCAAGGGGGCTCAGGAAAAACTGGATACGGGCACCATTAAACGCGACCGCTGGCGCAGGCTGGGTCACGGGCATATGGCGAAGGCGGCGCAGGCGCTCAGCCTCTGCCGTGAGATCGGCCACACCGTAAGCCAGATGATTAAGAATATTCTGTTTGCGGGACAGCGCCTGCTTCACCGGGCTGTCGTCCGTGGCAGGAGCCACCAGCTCATAGCGAAGGCCACTGTCGTCTTCACAAAACTGCACCCAGACACGCTGAACCGGGTCTTCGATCGCTTCGCTAAAATCATGAATTCCGAGCACGTCTTCACAGTAGCGGCGCCCTTGTTCCAGCGTGGCAACGACCAGTCCGAGATGATGAAACTTCATGGTGAGTCCTTAGGGGCGCCCAATTAGCATAAATCAGAATACATCGGCATGAGCGCTCAGCGCCCGGCATGAGCCTCGCGAATCAACCCGTTGGACTGACGGGTCAGCAGGGCTTTCGTCGCCTCAACAAAGTCCTCACACGCCACCGCCCAGACAGGAATTCGCCCAAACAGCGCCTGACGCCACTGACCGCGAGTCTTAAGCTCGTCAATCAGCAGGCGAAGATCAATCTGGGTTTCGCGCTCAAGGTCACGGACAAAATAAGCCACCTCCACACACTCAGGCTCCCCGCCTGCAGAGCGACGCTGGCCTGAGAAGGTTTTCAGGTAGCGGTAATCCACGCCCAACAGTTGTTCAACATAATGGGTGAAGGTAATGCGATCCGGATGGCAGCCCAGCCCCAGAATCATGCCCTGCTGCTGATGCAAAAAGGCAAAGGGAGAAGTGTCATCAAAGCAATTGGTGCAGTCACGGGCCGCAAGGGATTCAGCTTCGTTACCCGTCATTGCCATGCTGAAAATAGGATCACGATTCCGATAGCTCTGAGTCATGGTGCGGAAAGCTTCGGTCATTTGCCCAACCTGACTCGGCGTCGTCGCCGGGTCATAGACCTGCCCCTGGGTCAGGGCGTAGGTGAAGGTAGGAACGAACAAGGTGGACTGTGCGCCGAGATAGCGCTGTAAAGCTGTCCAGAAAAACTGCATGCCTTCTTGCGAGCCAAGACCACGAAACTGAGCCACAGCCATGGCATCGCTGTGCACCATCAGGCTCTGCCCGGGAGCAATACCCAAAGCAGCCAGTGTGGTGTTCAGGGCGTGCTCAAGCTGCGCCCTTGCGGCTGAGGTATCGCTCAAAGGCTGACCCCTTTGCTTTTCAGCGCCGACTCAATCTGGCTCAGCGACTTAAGCTCGGTCAGCTCTTCAGGCTCAAAGCGCACATCGTATTCCTGCTCAATCAGCAACATCAGATTGAAATGGCCGAGGGAATCCCAGGCAGGAAAGCTGCCGATCGCCAGTGCAGGGTTGTTATGGTCAAACTGCGCATCCGGAAACTGTTGCACAAGAACCGGGATCAAAGGGTTCATCAGTCAATTACCTCATCAAAACGCAGTTGGGAAAGGGTTTCGACGGACAGGCTATAGCGCTGCTCGCCCTCAAGCAAGGGAATGGCTGGTAGCGTCCCGGTAAAGGCGACAACCGGCAAAGAGGCCACAAACTCCCGTGCAGGGGTGTTGCGCTCGCCGGTGACCACACCAACAACCAGTGTCGTTACGGCGTTCGCGCTCAAGACTTTGGCCAGTTGCTGCATCACCCAATGCTCGAATTGCCGCCCCAACACACGACAACTGATCGCCAGAGTATCCAGATAGGCGATGCCCTCGCCGGCCGGCCTAACTACCGCCACGGCAACCTGTCCGTGATTGGCAAAACGATCCTTCAGGCTTGCCATCCAGACCTGACCGCCCTGGGCTTCGATAGCCTCAAGATCGCCGGTGTCATGGCGCCGCAAACTGAGATGAAACTGATTGGTTTTCTGACACAACTGAGCAGCACGTGCGCGGGAGTCCTCTGCCACCGGCGCAAACTCAGCGATCATGGCCAGTTGCTTAAGAAAGCCACTTCCTCCGGTTTCGCCGCCTTCTGCCGCCTGTGCAGCTTTTAACGCCTCGGCAGCCTTCAGACCCTGATAGGATGCCTGCCGCCCCTGATCTTCCCGGGTGTAGCGCACCTGAGCAAACTCGCTCATGGAGTGCAGCGCCTGTGGCCAGTCCCAGACGCCTGCAGGTGGCTCAACCACCAGAACTTCCGGCGTATTGGCGCGCACTTCTTCTCGTTCAGCGGGGTTATCATCCCAGAAGACAAAAGCCTCCAGCCCCAGATTGAGCCTGGCAGCGAGCGCCTTCAGCGATTCAGACTTAGGCTGCCAGCCGATAGCCGCTGCGCTGATTTGCTCCTTTAGCAGGATCATCCCGGCATGAGCATCAAACACGCGCCAGACGTCGGCTTCTTCATTCTTGGAGGCCAGCGCCAGTAACACACCACGGCGTTGCCAGCCCAAAGCGACCTGCTGAAAATCCTGATAGGCACGGCCAAGACCATCCTGACCGAGCTGCAGCCCGGTGAGGCCATCTTCACCAATCACACCACCCCAAAGCGTATTGTCCGCATCCAGTACTAGCACCTTGCGCGCGGGTTCCTTGAGACGGTGCAGCAGCGGCTGAATCCAAAGAGCCAAAGAAGCCAGACCCTTCATGGAAAAGCGGCAGGAGGCAAAATAGCGGTTGCGGGCATCGAAGCAGTTGGTGCGTCCCTGCTCGGTGAGCCAGCCCTGCAGGTTAAGCCAGTGCAGACTGCTGTGGCGCTGTTGAGCCTGTTGTACCTGCCAGCGAAGCGCCTGCTGCAGCTCGACCATCAGCCCCGGAGTTTCAACGCTGGAAAACACATGCTGAGGCGCAACGCTGACCGCCCCCAGAAGAACCGCGTCCTGCGGACGGGCTTTCAGCCGACGGGTCACGGACACCAGCAGAATCTCGCAGAAGTCGTACATCGCCTGACGCCGATCCTCATCGGCCAGTTCGCGCCAGCCATCCAGCAATTCCTGACTGATCAGGTCTTCCCAGATCCAGATCAGTACGATCTGCTCAGGCGAGGCACTTTCTGCTTTTGCTTCAAGGACTTGCCCCCAGTGGCCGAACTCGGCAAAGTGGAGTTCACCTTCATTGGCCAACGGCTGCCACGCGCGGTTGCCGGGCATGAGATTGGTGGTTGAGGCAAGTGTGATCATAACTAGTCCATCAGTCTGCGTAGGCTCAGGTAACAGAGCCGAAGAAGCGAATTAACACCCTTATCGACCAAACAGCGTCAATATTTAGGCGCATATAGCCTGGTTGGTGCTAAAGATGCGAGTCGCAAGGCCGCTAATTTGCTTGTCACGTTCTGAAACGCTCCTGAGGGTTATCGTATTTTAACGACAACCCGAGCCTCAGAGACGTGCGCTACTTAACCCAGGAAGCCTTGCCGAATGGATACTATTTTCGACTTTTTGACGCAACAGGGCCTGATTGAAACTGCCAGCAGTCGGCGCATCAGTGATCAGTGCCGTGATGCTGCTGTGGCGGTGTTTCGCGATCAGGCCTCTGGCGTGGTGTATCTCGACCCGCAGCGAGCAGGCAAAGGCCAGGGCTATACCGAGTACTACACCGACAAGTCTTCTCAGGGTTCAGCCCGTTTTCGCAATGAAATGGATCAGGCCGATAGCCTGCGCCGTTCAGACATTCTTGCTCCGCTGATTACCGGCAAAGTCTGGCTCGACTTTGGCTGCGGACCGGGTTACCAGCTGCGTCAGGATGCCCATCTGGCTCGCTCCGCCACAGGCGTTGAGCTTAATGCCGGAGACAGAAACCTGCTGCAGGCCGATGGCTTTCATGTGGTCGGGCAACTGGAAACGACGATCAAACCTCAGGTCATCAGCCTCTTTCATGTGCTGGAGCATTTACTGGAGGCACCGCGCATTCTGCGTGAACTCTACGATGCCGCAGACAAAAACGCCCTGCTGATTATTGAAGTCCCGCACGGCAAGGACTGGATACTGACTCATGGCCCTGAAGCCTACCGCCAGTTCACGTTCTGGTCGGAGCATCTGGTGCTGCATACCCATGAGTCCCTTCGTAAACTTCTAACCCATTGTGGCTGGCAGGTAACTCAGGAACTCGGAGTGCAGCGCTACCCGGCCTGGAATCACTTTCACTGGCTGACCGAAGAAAAGCCTTCCGGGTTAAAAGCCACGGTGATGGATGCCTCCGCCCGGCAGTTACAACAGGCCTATGAAGCCTTTCATGCCGCACGCAACACCACGGATACCCTGCTATTTGTCGCCGTGAAAAACGAAGAGGCAACACCATGACCTACACGGCATTGATTCCAGCCCGCGGCGGCTCCAAGGGCGTTCCCGGTAAAAACATCCGGCCCATTCACGGCCTGCCATTAATTGTCTGGAGCATTCAACAGGCGCTGGCCTGCCCGGCCATTTCCCGGGTACTGGTGTCCACCGATAGCGAAGCCATTGCCGCGGTAGCCCGCGATGCCGGCGCGGAAGTTCCGGCACTGCGTCCTGCGCATCTGGCAGAGGACAGCACCTCGACTGAAGCGGTGATGCTGCAGGTATTGGAAGACTGGATGACGCCAGGTGAAAGCGTCATGGTACTGCTGCAACCCACCTCGCCGCTTCGTCTGGCGCATCGTTTGGCTCAGGCGATTCAACAGTTTGAGGATGAAGGCGCCGACTCTCTGGTTTCCGTGTGTGAAAGCCATGCCTTTTTCTGGAAAAATCCGCCCGCCCCCATCGCCCAGTACGACTACATGAACCGCCCCCGGCGCCAGGATATCCGCCCCGGGGACAAGCAATACCGGGAAAATGGCTCAGTCTATCTGACACGGACCTCACTGTTAGCCAGCGGCAAAAACCGCCTGGGCGGCAAGATTGCCATGCATTGCATGGAAGAGTGCGAATCCTGGGAGATTGACTCTCTGACCGACTTTGCCATCGTGGAAACACTGATGCGGGAGCAAAATCCATGATCATTGACCGTAACATCGCCCGCTATGTGGTGTTTTCCGATGACAGCCTGAGCCACGCCCTGCAAAAGATCAGTCAGAACAAAAGCGGGATCGTCTTTGTACTGGCGCAGAATGGCGTGCTTGAAGGCGTTATGACCGATGGCGACTTTCGCCGCTGGCTGCTCGAAACCCGGGACTTTGACCTGAACCAGCCCGCGTCGCTGGCCAGTAACTCCCGCTTCACCAGCGCCTCGGAAGAGCTGCCCCGGGAAGAGTTAAGCGCCCTTTTTTCCCGTCGTATCGAGTTTATTCCTCTGCTGGATGCGCAAGGCCGTCTGGTAGCAGTGGCCACTCAGGAAACCCAGCCCATCCAGATTGATCACTTCACGCTCTCCGAGGACAGCGGTGTGTTTGTGATCGCCGAGATTGGCAATAACCATAATGGGGATCCGGTCCTGGCGAAAAAACTGGTTGATCTGGCTGTGCAAAGCGGTGCTGACTGCGCCAAGTTCCAGCTGCGAGATCTGGAAAGCCTGTATCGTCAGGCCGCCTCGGGCAGCAGCGCCGGGGAGGATCTCGGTGCCGAATACACCCTGCAGCTACTGGAGCGTTTCCAGCTCAGTGTTGAAGACATGTTTAGCGTCTTCGACTACTGCAAAACCCAGGGCATCATCCCGCTGTGCACACCCTGGGATGCTTCCAGCCTCAGAACGCTGGAACGTTATGGCATGCCTGCCTACAAGATCGCCTCGGCGGATCTGCCCAATCACGACTTCCTCCATGAGCTGGCGCGTACCGGCAAACCCCTGATCTGTTCCACCGGCATGTCAACGGAGCAGGAAATCCGTGATGCCGTCAGCATCTTTCATCAGCACGGGGCACAATTTGTGCTGTTGCACTGCAACTCGACCTATCCGGCCCCGTTTAAAGACATCAATCTGCGCTACCTGAGCCGTTTAAGTGAACTGGCGCTGGGCAGCTATGTGGGTTATTCCGGCCATGAACGCGGTATTGCCGTCGCCATTGCTGCCGTTGGCCTGGGCGCACGCGTGATTGAAAAACACTTCACCGTTGATCGGGCAATGGAAGGCAATGATCACCGCGTCAGCCTGCTGCCGGATGAGTTTACCCAGATGGTGCAAGGCATTCGTGAAATCGAGCAGGCCCTGGGACAGAACAGCCAGCGCACGGTGACCCAGGGCGAAATGATGAACCGCGAAGTGCTTGGTAAAAGTCTGGTCTGTGTTCGCACGCTGCGCGCCGGTGAGGTGATTCAGGCCGAGGATCTGGATATCCGCAGCCCCGGTAAAGGTCTGGCGCCTTATCTAAAGCATCAGCTGATTGGCCGCACTGCTCAGCGCGACATCGACGCGGGTGACTTCTTCTATCCCTCCGATCTTCGTGAGCGTCAGATTCAGGCCCGCGAATACCGTTTCAACCGCCCATTTGGCATTCCGGTGCGCTATCACGACTTTGCCGCCATGGCCGACAAATCCAATCTGGATCTGGTCGAATTTCACTTCAGCTACAAGGATATGGAGCTCGACCCTGCGAAGTTTCTGGATTCCGCAGGCTATGATCTCGATGTCGTCGTCCATAGCCCGGAGCTGTTTGAGGGCGATCACATTATGGATTTGTGTAGCGATGACGAAAGCTATCGCCGCCGCTCAGTCGCAGAGCTCCAGCGTGTGATTGATATTACCCGCACCCTGAAAGGCTATTTTCATCGCAGCACCCGACCGATGATCATCATCAATGCCGGCGGTTTTAGCATGGATCACTTTCTGCCCGCACAGGAACGTCAGCGCAAATATGAAAAAATCGCCCAATCGCTGAATGAGCTGGACCGCGAAGGTGTCGAGATTATTCCCCAGACGATGCCGCCCTACCCCTGGCATTTCGGTGGGCAGCGCTACCACAACCTCTTTATGAGCGCGGGAGAAATTGCCGAATTCTGTCAGGCCAACGATCTGCGGATCTGTTTTGACATCTCCCACTCGAAGCTGACCTGCAACCTGGAAAAGACGTCCTTTGCCAGCTTTATTCGCACGGTGGCTCCTTACACCGCACATTTGCATATCGTCGATGCTGCCGGTGTCGATGGCGAAGGGCTTCAGATTGGCGAGGGAGAGATCGACTTTGCGGAGCTGGCCGCCGAGCTGCAACGCGCTGCGCCCACAGCCTCCTTTATCCCGGAGATCTGGCAGGGCCACAAGAATCAGGGCGAAGGCTTCTGGCAAGCCCTCGAAGCACTGGAAGCCGCACACCTTTAACAGGGCTTTTTATGAAGACTTTTGGATTTGATACCGATCAGGCCTTTACCTACGAGAATGGTTTTTACCTGACCTCCGACCCCAAGCGCCTGCAAAAGCTGATCGCCCATTTCGAACTCTACAAGCGCATCAGCCATTTGCCCGGAACAGTGATTGAGCTTGGCGTCTTTAAAGGCGCCTCGCTGATCCGCTTTGCCTCGTTTCGGGACATGCTCGAAACACCGGAGTCGCGCAAGGTCATTGGCTTTGATGCCTTTGGTCGCTTTCCTCGCCCCGAGTCAGGCTCGGCGGCGGATGCTGACTTTATCGATCTGTTTGAAGAAGTCGCTGGCGATGGGATTTCGCAGGAATCACTGAATGACTTTCTGGCGCACAAGGGCCTGAGCAATATTGAGCTGGTTGCGGGCGATATCATGCAAACCCTGCCCGCCTATCTCACCGCACATCCACAGCTGAAAGTCTCCCTGCTGCATATCGATGTCGATGTTTACGGTCCAAGTAAACTGGCGCTGGACTTACTGGCATCGCGTATGGTCAAGGGCGGTATCATCGTGCTGGATGATTACGGCACCGTCGAAGGCGAAACCCGCGCGGTGGATGAGTTTATCCAGGGGACGGACTTACACGTTGAGAAACTGCCTTTCAGCCACATTCCGGCGTTTATTACCGTCAAGTAAGGCGGAGCTCCCGAAACGAAAAAGCCCGGCATCCCCGGGCTTTTTATTGAAGCGGTCACGATTGATCAGGCATAACGTTCAAAGAATAGTGCAGGAGTTTTGATCAGCGGTGCTTCCTCGCGGATACGCTCATCACTCCACTGCCACCACTGCACTTTTTTCAGGATTGCGATCTCGTTATCGGTAAAACGATAGCGCGCCACTCGCGCGGGAATTCCTGTGACAATGGCGTAGTCAGGAACATCCTTTGTCACTACCGCGCCAGCACCAATCACCGCACCGTCGCCTATCGTCACCCCTGGCAGCACAACGGCATTGGCACCAATCCAGACATCATTACCGATCACAATTGGGCCGTTACTGGGTACGGCATAGATATCCATAAGTGCCTCTGCAGGCAGCAAACCGGGGACACCTTCATACCCAAGCTTTTCCCCTTCGGCGACATAGAGCAGCGGATGCGTCGTGATGGCATCGAGTGGATGGTTGAATTCACCAATACGCGCGGTGTTATTGATCGAGCAAAACGCCCCCACCTTTTCGACCAGAGAGCCACTAAAACAGAAGCTTTCATAACCATAGCTGTATTTACCGACCTCAACGCCATTGACCCGGCGCCGGGTTTGGGTCGAAGGGTCAATGGTCTGGTAGATCTGAATGAAGTGCTGATCTGGCATCAGACCGCGCGCCATCAACCCCGCTGCAATCTCCCGATGATACGAACTGGCAATGATAAAAAAGCAGTTCTCCAGCGCGAGGGAACACTCCTCAATCCCCACAACGGGTAACCCAAGAAAGAGCCCTTCTGCAGACCTGGAAACCACAAAGGTGTGAATTCTCGGCAGGATCCAGGGGTTCTGGTTAATACACTGCTCGGCCAGAGAACCTGTACCGTAAATCAACAAGGTTTTGCCTTGTGACAGGCGCTCATCAATCAGTGAACGGAATCGGCTCAGCATGGCTTGCCATCCTCAACAACCCCTGCAGAAAAGACATCATCGAATCGCTGATACGGGAAACAGGTCATCTCCCCCGGGGTAATACTGATAATCCGTCGGCCCAGCGTCTGCGCATAGGTTCGGATTAGCCCGTACTCCTGCTGTTGCTGTGCAATGGTGGCACGCAGCCCTTCATAGCCAAGGTCAGCATAGGCATCAGTAGAAATCTTGTTGTCCGAGGAGGTGTGCTGATAGGCATGGGGAATGACCTTCCCCGCTGCGATATCCTCGCGAGTATAGGACCACCAGGTATGATCGAACCCTGCCAGCAGAATTTCCTCGTAACCCAGATAGATGGCCAGCATCAGCGCAGGACAAAGCACGTTTTGCGCACAAAGCGGCATGCGGGATTCAAAATCGCAGGATGCCAGCACCGTTTCAGGCCGAGGCAGAGACATATCGAAGTAATACACCTGCTCACTCATCGCCCGCGAACGGTCAAAGGAGAAAATAGCATCGGCATTAATTAATAAGCGCGCCTCAGGCAGATGGGTTTGCAACACATCGAAAACCGGATCGAGATGAAGCTCAGCCTGCTGCCAGAAGAGCGGATCGGCCACCACCCAAAACCTGGGCTGCAGCGACAGAATGGCTTCACTCTTGTAGGCGTGATTAACGCAGATGCAGTCCAGCGGCATTAGCTGGCTCAAATCGATCTGATTAAGCGAAGGGCCATTACCAACAATCACACAGCGTTTACCCTGCGTTCGCGATTTCAGAAGGGCATTGCGGGACAGCAGGCCACCATCAACCTGAGCATCATGATCGTAGAAATCAACGATTTGTCTCTCAGGTACGCCCAGCGCCAGTAACTGCGCACGTAGCTCGCGAGCATAAGACGAGGTCAGAATCAGCCTCGCCTCAGCGTCATTACCTTCAAGATAACGCTGCACATTAGCCACCAGATCAACCGACACCCCCTGCCGGGTCGAACCCTGCTTGGCGGGGTCATTATCCAGTATGACTCGCGGTTTAGGCTGGTCGTACAATCCCACCCATTTATGGAAGGCCTTGTCTGCCAGACTTGAGGCGCCAATCCAGATAGTGCTCATGAGTGTTTATCCAGAATTTCGTGCCAATGCAGAATACTGAGCGTAGGCCAGGCCTGTAAAAGCGCGGCATTAATATCAACATAATGCCCGCCTTCGATGGTGTTAATCACCACATCCACGCCTTCAAGGGCGCTGATGGCTTTAATGGCTTTACCGCGAAACGGCTCGTCACTTCCGGACGTGGTGACGTAGCAATCAACGTTGATACCTTGCTTTGCCAGTGCTTCCGTCATGATGGCCGCCATCACGCCAGTGCCGAAGACCGCAATCGTTTTGTCAGCAGATAACGTAGCCGTCAGCGTTTTATCTGTCAGCTGATCCAGAAACAGCTCACGTAAGGCGTAAACCGTCGAGCGATATTCCGCCGCGAGCTGCTCATCGGTTTTGCGCTCTTCGTTGATGCCCAGCAACTTATAGACGCACTCGCACTCTTTCTTGACCTTGAGTTGGTTCTCAATGGTGCTGCTGAGGCCGCCCTGATAGAAATGCGCGACGATGCGATCATCAAAGCGGCCATGCAGTTCAAGAATCGCTTTAAGCATCACGAAGGTATCCGCGACGATATCAAAACTGCGCGGGAAACCGCCCATACGCCTCACCTGCTCAGTGCGCATATAGAAACCGGGGTGGGAGGGATGAATAAAGTGCTTGTCGCCTTTGCTCAGGGCAGTGCAGGTGGTTTGCCATTGGCTCCGGGAAGCCTCATCCACGGTCAGGGTCGGGCAGGATAAATACTCCAGCTGCTCTTCTTTGAGGATGGCCAGGGCATAAGCGGTCGCATCGGCATCGGAGAGTTTGTCATCTGAGCCCAGATACTGAATATAGTCGCCGGTGGCGGCGGCCAGCCCTTTATTGAAGGCATCAAAAACACCGTAATCCCGCTCAGAGATCACTTTCGCTACATGGGGAAACCGGCTCACTACCGCCAGCGTGTCATCCCGCGAGCCGCCATCCACAATGATGTGCTCGATATGCTCAATAGCCGTTTGGCTGGCCACACTTTCAAGGCAACGCGCCAGCGTCTTGCCACTGTTGAAAGTACAGGTCACGAGGGTCAGTTTCATGGCGTGTCTCACTTCCAGAGGAGGCATCATTGCACCTCGTAAAACAATACGATTCGCGCATCACTCATCCCCGCCAGAGACTGGCGAAGCTGCGCAGAAATTTCACTGGCGAAGGCGCGCGACGCCACAGCAAAGCAGCGCTCTCCACGCTCAAGCACCTGATGTAGCGTTTCGACCTGCACGCCATTGAGTTCAAAAGCAGTATGCTCAGCGCGCCGATCCACCACGGCGGTAATCCCGATGCCGTTATCCAGTAACAGATCCATCGCCCGCTGGCCCAGAGCGCCCGCACCATAAAGCGCGACAGAGCGGATACCTGCCCGCGTCAGCTGCTCAAGCAAGCCCGGGGCGACGATATCATCATCCTGATTGACCACCAGCTCACCCAGCGCTTTCTCATTCCCGGGGAATGCCAGAGGCACCAGGCCCGGGTACCACCAGCTGCGCGCGACCAGCGGATGGCCGCCGCTGCGCCCAAGCTCGAATGCATCGGTGCTATTGCCAAACAGCGCCTGCACCTCGGCAATATCCTGAGAGGTGAGTAGCGGTGTGCTTTCACCCTGAGAAAGAGGTACCGGCAGGGTTTGCAAGGCCTTGGCTTCCTCAAAACGCGGATAGCGCACCAGCCGATAGAGCATGGCAAAAAAGCGATCACGGTCGGCAAGTGTTACGCCACCGTTAAGCCAACCCTCTCTCCCCGCCTGGGTGGCAAACGCCAGCACGGCTGAACGAAAATCGCCAAGCTGCGCCTGTTGCTGTGGCGTGATGTCGGGGTTGGGAACGGCTACCGGCACTACCTCACCATCATGTTCCTGATAGGACTGCGTGGAGGTTTCCAAACCGTTGAGAAGGATCTCGCATACCTCAGGATAGGCCGCCATCACCTCGCTCCACTGGGCATGTTTCCATGGCTGGAAAACTTCCAGATGCTGTGACAGCGCCACTTTGGCGGCTTTCGGGCTTTGATAGAACATAAAGCACCGCACCTGATCGAGGGGCAGCGCCTGCGCCAGATTGGCAAACAGGCTGCCGCCGCAGCCCCAGTCCAATAGCGCTATCTGCCCATCGTTGCGGATACCCTGCGCTTTGAGATAGCGAATCAGTCGCTGGCGCTGCGTCTGTAAATGCGCAGCAATAGCGGCCTGCTCCTGCTCAATCCAGGACGTGACCTCATGCCACTCTGGCTGACTGACCAGGTGAGCCAGCGGCTGAGCGGCCTGAGCACTCAGCGACTCAGGCACGCCAAGGCCAATATCCTCTGCCAGCTCCGACAGGGTATAACCCCGCCGTGCCGTCAGTTCATAAAGCGTGTCGAGAGAACACTCAACGCGCACTGGCAGAAAAGTAGAGCGCCGCGAGAGCGCCAGCGTTTTTACCTCAAACCTAACCCAGGGCATCGCCGCCAATAGCTGGCGCACCAACTCCCCTTCACGGCGAAAGCAATAAAGCCGGGTGATACCCAGTTGCTGGCAGCGCGCAGCCACCCAGGCGGCCCAGGCATACAGCGCCGGAGCAAACACGAGCCCGGCCAGTTCCGCCGTCGGGCTATTCTGATGCTTATCCTTTGCCCACCACCAGCGTTTGCGATAGAGCGAGAGGCCCGCAGGCTCTTTCGCCACCAGCCGGCTTTCCAGCATTTCCAGCTTGTCGATGCCGGACTCAAAGCTGCATACCAAGGCCTGCACGCCCGCTGCGAGCGCCATTTGACCATCCGCGACAGGATGATCACCAAGATGCAGGATTTGCCCGGGCAGAACGCCTGCTCGCCGAATCAGTTGCTGATAGAGCAAACCATCGGTTTTGCTCCCGGCACACTCGCCGGATACCAGCACGTCAGAAAACGAAAGCGACGGGCAATGCTCCTGCCAGTAGGCGCGAATCAATGACGTGGGCAGATACATGTCCGAAGTGAGGATCAGCCGCTTACCCTGCTGCTGGAGCACTGCAAGCATCTCGATCAGGGCAGTGTTCAGGCACCAGTCCTCTACTTCCATCTGCTGTTCAAGTGCGATCAGGCGAGCGGCGTCGATACGCGGCCAACAGGCATAAATCTCTTCCAGCGTCACTTCGCGATGATGAGCGGTGGCAAACTTGCGCTTGCGAGCATCACTTTCCGCCTGCTGACGGCAACGGACAAAGGCTTCGGTATCCTCTTGCGGCCATAAACCCAGGGTAAAGGCCTGCTCGCCTATCCGCCGCCATAATCCATGGGGCGTGCCACTTCGGCGGAAAATCAGCGTGTCGAACATATCGCAGGAGATCACCTGCGCCGAGGTGTGCTGCAGCGCCTGTTTGAGATCCGCAATGCTCATCACCTTAGCCATGTGGCACGCTCTCACCGCCGGCTGACTTGCTGCGAATGGCAGCTTCAAGCGCCGTAAACGCCTCCAGCGCATTGGCCACGGCATCATCCATATCGAAATATTTGTACTGGGCAAGGCGCCCTAGACAGTGCAGCTGGCTCATCGCTTTGGCGCGCGCGGCGTAATCATCGAAGCGGTGCTGACCCTCCTCGGTGAAGACGGGGTAATAGGGTTCATCCCCCGCTGCCGGATCAAACTCTTTGGGAAACTCATACACCACCGTGGTGGCTGCAGCGGCAGGTTCTGGCTGCATCAGGTGACGAAATTCGGTGATGCGGGTGTAGTCGTGATCATTGGGGTAATTCACCGTGGTGGCCGGTTGCCACCAGGGCTGATCCTTACGCTCAAAGCTAAAGCGCAGGGAGCGATAACGCAGCGCGCCGCGGTCCGCTGCGAAGAGCTGGTCAATCATGCCGGTGTAGATAACCTTGCCGGTAAACAGCGACTCTTCACCGCCTTCTCGCCGATAAATTCGCTGACTCTCCCAGTCAAAGCGCAGCATCTCGCTCATTGGGGTAGAGAGGCGCACCTCAATGGCAGGATGGTTCAGCATGGCGGCAAACATCGCGGTGTAGCCGTCTGCGGGCAGCGCCTGCCAGGGGTCGGTGAAGTAACGGTCATCACGGCTCACTACCACCGGCACACGCGCCGTCACCGCCGGGGAAATGGCCTCTGGCGCCACGCCCCACTGCTTGCTGGTGTAGTTCACAAAGGCCTTCTGGTAGATAAAATCCGCCAGCTCCGCCAGCAGTGGCTCGGCCTCTTTGCGCAGCTCCAGAATCGGCACTCGCGCCTCTTCGCCAAAGCGCGCGATCAGGGCGCTGATCATCCGTTGTGCTTTTTCTTCCGGAAAGCAGCGCTCAATGCTGGTGAGGTTAAAAGGAATCGGCACCAGCTCGCCATCAATACTGGAGAGCACACGGTGCTCGTAGGGTTGCCAGCGGGTGAAGTGGGAGAGGTATTGCCAGACGTCTTCGCGGTCGGTGTGAAAGAGATGCGGCCCGTAGCGATGAATACGGATGCCATCGGCGTCCAGCTCATCAAAGCAGTTACCGCCGATGTGGCTGCGCTGATCAATCACCAGCACCCGCCAGTTCAGTTGACTGGCCATCCGCTCGGCCATTACCGCGCCGGAAATCCCCGCGCCGATGACGATCGCATCGTACGATGCGGCATCAGAAGAACGCATATCAACGCCCTGCATCAGCCACCCGCCTTTAAAAACTGCCGAACCGCGCCGGCATCCTGCCGGTGCTCATAAGCAAAGCGATGGCGCGCATCGAAATACCAGTCCTGATGCGTCGCCGGCAGCGTCGCCCTCGCCTGTTCCAGTAACTGCACAAAACGCGCTTCATCCTCGCGGAACAGGAAATACAGCGCAGCCGAGTAATAATGATGAGCACGGCCTTTGGCCACCAGCAGCGCATCAACACCGTAGTTCAGGGCGTTGTCACAGGCGCGAATCAGATCCGCCAGCGACTGCTCACGGCGCGCAGCAGAGCGAGAGGTTTGGGCACCGAAGCTTCCGGCATGGGCGCGATAACGGCCCAGCACCTCGGGAATAAAATCGAGGGTGCCGCCACCAAGGCAGAGAATCAGGATATGCCAAGTGTGATCAAGAATGATCTTGCAGCCTTCATCGATGGCATCGGCAAGATTCGGATGACGGCGAAACATGATGGAGCTGGCGTTCACAAAGGCGCCGTAGCGAATCAGCTGTTCTACCCCAGCGATATTCGAGAGGTATTTCGCGTTGTAGTAATCCTCGGTGAAATGCTTAAGAAAGCGACCGCTTTCATCATCAAACATTTCGGATTCGTGGTAGCAGAGGCTACAGCTGGGGTGTTCATCGAGATAATCCGCCTGACGCTGCAACTTACCGGGCAGTGCCAGATCATCGCCATCCAGATACGCCAGATACTCGCCGGAAGCCAGCGACAAGAGACGTTTCTGGGTTTTTGCCAGCCCCTGATTATGCTCGTTACGATAGACCTTAAGGCGCGGTTCGCGGGCCGCCAGTTCCAGCATCAGCGCATGGGAATTATCCGGTGAGCAGTCATCAACGGCGATGACTTCAAAGTCAAAATCCGTCTCCTGCGCCAGCAAGCCTTCAAGACAAGGCAGGACAAAACGCTCAAGATTGTAGACCGGAACCAGCACACTGACTTTCATGGCGTCTCTCAATTTAGCAATGTTAGAAGCGGCGTACTTTTTCAGCGCAAGCGCTATCGCAGCAACCGGGCCAGACTCAGCAGTAATGAATGGCCATCCCAAACAGGGTCAAACACCAGCGCCTGCCCGACTGGCTCAATGCGGTCCAGCCCCGGCACGGCCTCGCTGAGTGCCCAGTCCACCAACGCCTCACGGCTACCGCCAATAAAGGTCAGAGTCTGATGCCAGGGGCGAAGCTCCGTTGCCAGTGACGCCAGCTGCTCAATCTGCCATTCGAAGATCACGCCCTGAGCAGGATGCCGTGCTTCCTGCGCCTGATTCAGCCCCGACACGGGCAACCGCACAAAAGCGCCGCTTTGTTGCCAGGGTGCGCTAATCAGCCCGTCCATCGTCAGGGATTGCAGCTGCAACAGGCGCTCCAGCGCACCGGCCTCGTCTATGGGGTAGCGGCTGGCAGCGGCAGAATCTTTAGCGCTTTTCTCGGCAATCACCGACCAGAAGCGCGCCTGTGCCTGACGGTTATCCTCGTCGTTGCCAAGCCAGATCAGGGTACGTGGCGAGGCGCAGCCCTGCTGGGCAAACTCCAGCGTATCGCGGATAAAGCCTTCGGCCCAGCGCATCTCCTGATCTGCCAGCAGCTCAGCGGAATGGATCAGGCAGAGGGAATGTTTATGCCCCATCAGCAACTCGGTGCAGTGCGCAGCTTTGGGTAACTGCGACAACTGCGCCAGCGTCTGATTACTGCCCCAGAACACCCGCACATCGGCGCACGCCAACTGCCGCAGCCACTGCGGGTCGTCATAATCACAGCGCAGTAAGCGCAATCTGGCGAGAGCGCTCTGCCATTGCGTGTGCTGATTCAGGGTATTCAGCATCGTCAGCAGCAGGCGCTCATCCTCACTTTCACGGGAGGATAAGCGCACCGTCACTACATTGCCCATCCACAGTGCCAGTAAGGACACGTAGATAAAAAGCGTATCGACGTTGCCCGGCGCCACTTGTAGCACATGACCACGGGGGCGAAGCCGCTGGCCCGCGACCAGCGTTTTCATCTGCTTAAGGTGGGCAGGACGCAGCCAGAAACCGAGTGCCTTGAGCGATGCCGACGGGCTCGCCATACAGAGGGACGACAGTTCCGCCAGCAGCGCTTCGACCGTATTATCCAGTGACCTTTGCGGCGTGACCGCACCCGCCTGCGAAGGAAATAGCCAGTTCATACAGCCGCCTCCGCTACAGGTGACGGCGCGGATGGCGTTGCCACGGTATCGCTGCAACCCCGGACTTCTGCACGCGGCACTCGGCCCGCCACCTCGAAATAGCGACCCTGACGACCGCAAGGGCAATCATCTTCCCCAAGCCAGCGACCGCGATCTTCCGTCAGTAAGACATGACCGGGGTAGCTTTCCGGCAGTGCCGAAAGCACTTCAATCACGCCGGTGGCTCCCGCGGGCAACGCCTGCCCCGTCAGCGCATCGCGGATAATCACATCGGCAAAGACCGGCGTGTGCAGATGGCCGTGTTCACACTCGACAAACACCGAGCCGACCTGCTCGACCATGCCGTAGAAGTTATGGATATTGCCAACGCCCAGATGCTGGCGTGCGGCAGTCTTGAAGGTGGGGTTATCCACCGCCTGATCCTGCAGTTTTTTCCAGCCACCGCTGTGGATCAGCACGCCGCCGTTGTCCGGCAGCGCTTTACCTGCCTTGTGTAATTTCTCGATCAGCTGCCAGACCATAAAGGTGAAGCCGAACATCAGCACAGGCGCCTGCTGCCAGCGCGCAAAAAAGGCATCAATCACTTCCCAGTTGGGGGTTAGATCCTCATTCAGCGCATAGACAGGCTGGCGTCCAAAAATCAGCATGCCCTGAATACCCGCGCCCCGGGCGGAAAACTGCGTGCGGTCCTGAATGACGCCGGGGTGATCAATAATCAGCATCGGTCGGCGTTCACGCCCCAGCCATTCCTGCATGATGCGCACCAGCGCCTTGGACTGATAACCCGCCGTGGTCTTATCAAGAATAATCCGCGAAACCTGCTGCGAGGTGGTGCCGGAGGACGTCAGCACACGAAACTGCTCCTCATCCGCAATGCTTTTCAGCGCTTTCTCTTTGAAGAGGCGTACCGCCAGTGGATAAAAATCTTCTCGCTGATGGCTCAGCTCTGGCGTATTCAGTACTGACAACAAGCGCTGATAGGGTTCGCAGTAGGCGCGATGATGCAGCGTCAGCTGATTAAGCCGGTTGACCAGCCACGTCTGTTTTTGCGCATGAGGCCAGTCATACACCGGAATATCGAGGGATAGCGGTTCACGGTTCGTCATGGCGCTGCCTTCTCGTTGGCGGCACGCAGCGCCTGATAGTCGAGTTTGCCGTTGGCGTTATAGGGCAGACTGGCCACGGCATTAACGCGAATCACACTGGGGTGAAAACTCAGCACGGAGGCAAAGGCCGCGGCGTCAGGCATGCTTTCAGCCTCAGGCAAAGCTGCAGCATTATGAACGCTTGCAGCGCCCTGCGCTACCCACCAGATGTCCAGCCGCTGATCTTCACCGGTACAGGCCAGCGCAGCCTCTGGCCAGTGCTGGCGCAGACGGCTTTCAACCTCATCCAGACTGACCCGCAAACCAAAGAGCTTAATAAAACGCTTCTTGCGCCCGACGATATAAAACAGCCCCGCCGCATTACGACAGGCAATATCACCGGTGTGCAGCGCCTCAAGCTCAGCGCCTTTGCCAAGTTCATCCCGCGACTGGGCGTAACCCATCATCACATTCGGGCCACGGTATACCAGCTCGCCGGGCTCATCAGTGCCTGTCACCGGCTGGCCGTTTTCCTCAAGGCTCAAACTACCCCCCGGAATCGCCACGCCAATGCACTGCGGATACGCAGCAGACTGCTCCCATGGCAGATAGCTGATCCGCGCGCTGGCTTCGGTTTGCCCGTACATGGGGATAAAACGCCGCTCACCCTTGTCGCAGGTGCTGGCTTCACAGAATGCGCGCCAGTGCAGAATTTTCTCTGGCGCAAGGCGTCCACCGGCCTGAGTCAGGGTTCTGAGTGAAGGCAAGGCCATGCGCTCAAAACGCAGACGCTCGAGCATTTCATAGTGATAAGGCACGCCCGGCAGGCTGGTAAGCCTGGCTTCCTTGCAGAAATTCCAGAACTCCCGCGCCATCATCGAATCTGCCGTCAGCAGCAAGGTCGCCCCTACAGCAAGATGAGAATTGATGACCGACAGGCCATAGGAGTAGGACATCGGCAGGTGGCACAGAGGCCGCTCGCTGGCATCGAGCGCCAGATATTCAGCAATAGCGCGGGCATTAGCATTGAGATTGCCATAGCTCAGGCGCACCTGTTTGGGGGAGCCGGTACTGCCAGAAGTGGACAGCAGTACCGCAAGTTCAGAATGAATCTGCGCGCCCGAGCTGTCGGAATGGGTCAGACGTTCAGGCATCTTCGCGTGCCGTGGATCAATCAGCCAGTCGGGCTGATAGGTTTCGAGCAACGCTGCCAGTGACGCCTCATCCAGAGTGGCCGGTTGCAGCATCACCGCGCGGCGACTGCGCCAGCACGCCACATAGGCAATCAGCGCGGTCAACGAGTTATCGGCAACCAGCACCACCAGCTCTTTAGTACCTGTTGCAGCCTGGGGGAAATAGCTATCCGCCGCCTCTGCCAGCGCCTGATAGGTCAGCACCTCACCGGCAGGGGTGATCACCGCCTGTTGTTCGGCATAGTCTGACCAGTCAGCGCACAGGTCGCGGTTTAAGCTGTTCACAGGCGCAGGCCTCCATCGACGCCAATCACCTGCCCCGTCACATAGCGGGCATCGTCGCTGGCGAGAAAGCTCACCATCGCCGCAACTTCGTCGGCCTCACCGGCACGACCCAGGGGAATACGCTCGATCACCTGTTGCAGGCGCTCGCCTTCATAGTGGCGGGTAAGATCAGTGGCGATAAAACCGGGAGCGACGGCATTCACCCGAATGCCATTCGGCGCCAGCTCTCGGGCCAGCGCCAGCGTCAGCCCTTCAATCGCCGCTTTGGTCGCGCAATAGGCTGACTGCCCCGCCGCGCCCTGCTGCGCTACCGCGCTGGAGAAATTGATAATGCTGCCTTGCTTGCCGCGCGCCATCAGCCGTGAGCCGTACTGACAGCACAGGCGCGTACCCTCGACATTCACCTGCCAGAGCTTTTGCGCATCGGCAGCGCGGGTCATGGCAAGGGGCGCCTCGGTCATGATGCCCGCCGCGTTCACCAGTACATCCAGCCGACCGTGGGCTTTGTGTATGCGCTGAAAAACACTTTTCAGCGCGGCTTCATCCGTGACATCGGCAACGGCGATGTGCAATCGCAAAGAATCATCAGGCAAACCTGCCTGTTCTCGCTGAGCCTTGCCTGCCTGTGTCAGGGAGTCTTCATCGCGCCCCAGCATCCAGACGCTGTAATTCGCTGCCAGCAATCGCGTGACAACGGCAAAACCCAGCCCACGGCTGGCGCCTGTTACCAACGCAATGCCAGCAGACATCAGCCGTTCACTCCGTACTTGGCAAGAATCTCGCGGGCTTTGGCCACCGAACTCATATCGATGATGTCATCGGTATCAAGCATGACATCGTAGGTGGCTTCCAGCTCAGCGATCAGAATCATGTGCGCCGTGGAATCCCACGCCGGAATGGTGTTGTAAGCCAGCTCATCGCTGATGGTATCGAGGGGCACATTCAGCGCCTTGGCAAAAACCTCATGCAGGGAGGCAATATCGCTCATGGAGATTTTCCTCTTGGCCGCACAAGCTCAACACTGAACGGCAGACAAAACGTATCAGAGCAGGCTAATTCAGCGCACTCTACTTAGTAAAGCTTTGATTTTATTGGCTTTAGTATAAGCATCACGGTCAAGCCGCTGCACCACATGACGATAAGGCAACTCAGGCGTTGCCTCCACCCAGCGCTCCACCTCGTACCCCATGCTGTCATTGAAGCGCTGCGCCGTGGTATTGGCCTCCAGCACACGCGCCCAGAGCACAATCTTGTCATTGAGGCTGAAGCACCAGTCATTCAGTGCCATAGCCGGCGCAAAGGCCAGCATCGGACTGGCCGGAGGGCTTATCTCACCTGTCGCCGCGGGCATCGGTGGTACACGATAAATCGCCGCTTCCAGATGCTGACTCAGCGCCAGTGGCTGATCATCCATACTGCTCACGCTGGCCACCGCCAGCGGATCATCTCCGTAAAAGGCGACAAAGAGCGTTAAATCCTCGCGCGTTTTCAGCTTTTCCACCCAACGCTGATGCTGCTCAGCACTGATCACCTCCTGGGTAAACATGTGCTGGCGCACGCTTTCATGGTTTCGCCACTGCCGGACGTGTTCGATAAAAGCAGGCTGCTCGGCAATCAAACCAAGAAAAGGCACCAGCCGAACACGATAGGCTTCCAACACGCTGTGCATCATCGCGCAATGGCCTCCTGCATCAGGGCCGCGACACGCCGCGCGCCCTGTCCATCAATAATGCCGTGAGCCGCCTTTTGCATGAGCTGCCGCCTGGTGGTGTTTTCCAGCAGATGGCTCGCGGTAGCCACCGCCTCAACAAGCGCGCCTTCACTTCGCGCATCAAAACTCTGGCACCAGCCTTTGTCCTGATGCCAGTGTGCGGAGGCAAGCTGATTATCCGCCACGATTAACAGCACGCTCGGAATCTGCCAGTACGCCAGTTCATGCAGCGTCGAGCCTGCAGCGGTGAGTGCCAGCTGGCTGCGCGCCAGCACCGGCGTCAGGCTCGGCAAATCATGGTGATGAATAAAGCCCAGCGCCTCGCAACGTGCGGCAATCTCAGGCGCATTTTCAACGCCCGGCCCCGTCACCACTTCCACCGGCGTCGTTATCCCGGCCCTGCCTAGTAGCTCAATCACCGGCAGTGTCAGGCCAAAAGCATCGGTCGCGCCAAAGTTCACAAACAGAGAGCGGCAATCATCGGCTGGAGTCGGTGGCTGCCAGTAGTCCTCACGCAGCAGCACGTAATCAAGGCCTGCCAGTACGCGCGCCTGACCGTAGTCGTCTTCTTGCGCGAGAGCCGTGCTGTTCAGCACCCAGTCGACATGGGCTTCTTCAGCGGCAAAGAGATCATCAATCCACAGTACCCGACAGGCGGGATGAAGGCCCGCCGTCAGCTGTTGCCGATAGGTAGCACTAAAGTGATAGCCATCCAGCACCAGCCAGTCGGCATTTAAAGAGCGCGCCAGCGCGATTGTCGCTTCAGCATCTGCCGTGGAGGAAGGTTCGACCGCCAAGGCGTAGGGCTGAATACCGAGGGATACCAGCCGTTGCTGCAAGCCTTGCGGGCCTTCGGCAAAACACCAGAAAACCGCAGACTCGCAGTTAGAGGAGAGAGCAAGGCAGGCTTGTGCCAGCGCCATGGATCGCAACCAGTGGCCGCCGCCCATCCGTCCTGAGGCATCTACCCGGAAAAGCACACGCATGGGTCAGTCCAGCATTGACCAGTCGAGTGGCTCGCCCTTGGCAACGCCACGGCGCAGGGTTCGCCCGAGCACCGAGTCGCGGTATTTGGGTGCCAGCCCAAGGCCCGGGCGGATAATCTTGATATGGGCCTCGCTCAGCACCTCGCCTTCGGCAAGGTCGGTGGCGATATAGATAGAGCGGCGGTATTTCTTTGAGACTTCATCCGCCTCGCTGCCACCATAACGCACCTGCCCAAGGGCTTTGGCCGCATTGGCCGATTCGCGCACCAGCGTTGCGAACTCTTCAGGCTCAAGCGAAAACACCGAGTCCACACCGCCTTCAGAGCGATCCAGCACAAAGTGCTTTTCAATCACGCAGGCTCCGTGAGCCACCGCGACCAGCGGCGCCGCCAGCCCAAGGGTGTGATCCGACAGCCCGACCGGGCAATTAAACAGCGCCGACATGTGCGGCAGTGTCAGGAGATTCGCCTCCTCCACCGGCGCGGGATAGGCGCTGGTGCATTTGAGCAATACCAGATGCTGGCACCCTGCTTCCCGCGCGGCACGTACCGACTCTTCCAGCTCACCGGCACTGGCCATGCCAGTCGACATAATCATGGGTTTGCCGGTACTGGCAATCTTGCGAATCAGCGGCAGATCAGTGTTTTCAAAGGAGGCGACCTTGTAGCAAGGGACGTCGAGGGTTTCGAGAAAGTCCACGGCACTGGCATCAAAGGGCGTACTAAAGGCCAGTACACCATGCTCGCGCGCACGGTCAAACAGGGCCTTATGCCATTCCCACGGCGTGTGTGCCTTGTGGTAAAGCTGATGCAGGGTGTTGCCCTTCCAGAGGTTATCCGCATCGGCGATCAGAAACTCGGGGCGGTCAACATCGAGCGTCATGGTATCGGCGGTGTAGGTTTGCAGCTTGATGGCATGAGCGCCTGCCTTGGCGGCAGCATCGACCATCGCCAGCGCCTTATCCAGCGACTGATCATGGTTGCCCGATAGCTCGGCGATAACAAAAGGCTCGTGGCCTGGGCCAATATGATGTTTGCCAATCTGAAAGGTCATGATGTGCGCTCTGCCTGAAGGATCTCATAGAGTATTTCGGCACGACGCCAATCTTCTGGAGTATCAATATCCTGAACTTCCCACGCGGGCAGCTCAATCGGGATAGAGTGCGGGCTGAACATCAGCACATTGTCAGCAAGGGCCTGACGTCTGGACCAGTAAAACTGGCCGGCATCATGAAACACGGGAGGCAAATCCTGACTGCGCGTGCCCATGTGTTCGGGGAACAGCATTCGCACGCCCTGCCCTTCACTGACCAGTGAACGCATCACCGGATAACCATAGCGCCCGACCGAAAAAGCGTGGGACATTTCGGGTGCCTGCGCCAACGCCTCAAACGCCGCGCGAACCCGCTCAGCACGAATCAGCGGCGCAGTGGCATAAATGCAGCAGACGTAGTCAATAGCAACGCCGCTGTGCTCAAGCTCGCGCAGTGCATGGTTCACCACCGCCCCTGTGCCGGTGAAATCATCAGACAGGTCAGCAGGCCGGACAAAGGGCACCTCGGCACCGCAGGTGCGAGCAACCTCGGCGATTTCTTCATCATCCGTCGACACCAGTACGCGGTCGCAAACGCCGCTATCGAGCGCCGCCTGAATGGAATAACTGATCAGCGGACGACCGGCAAAAGGACGAATATTTTTACGGGGAATTCGCTTGCTGCCACCACGGGCAGGAATCACAGCCACTCGGGAACTCATCACATCAGCGCCTTGTGGTTAATCGAAAGGAAAGATTCAGGTGTGCTCAAAAAACGCCCGGATCACCGCCACCACCTTGTCCTGCTCGGCATCGGTCAGCCCGACGTACAGCGGTAAAGTCAGGCACCGGCGATAGTACTCTTCCACCTGTGGACAATACCCCTGCGAGAAGCCCAGCTGTTGATAATAGGGTTGCCAGTAAATCGGGATGTAGTGGATTTGCACACCAATGCCTGCCGCCTGACAGGCCTGATACAAGCCAAGACGCCGATCGGCGTCATTAAGCTGAATAACGTAGAGATGCCAGGAGCTTTCTGTGCCCTCAATTGCAGAGACCGGCGCCAGGGTCAGCGGCAAGTCCGCCAGTAACTGCCGATAGCGAGCGGCCAGCCGCCGACGCTCCGCCAGAATACTGTCCAGACGCGTGAGCTGACTTAACCCCAGCGCAGCTTGCATATCCGTCAGCCGGTAATTGAAACCCAGCGCTTCCTGTTCGTAATACCACGGAGGCAATTCGCCGGAGGCAACACGCGCTGCATCTTTCACGATGCCATGGGTGCGCAGTTTACGTACCCGAGCATCCAGCCACTCATGTGGCGTCAGCACGGCTCCACCTTCAGCGGTGGTGATCATTTTCACCGGATGAAAACTGAAGATCGCCGCATCCGACCAGCGACATTCGCCCACCTTGGCGCTGTGACAATCGGCCCCTACCGCATGGGAGGCATCTTCAATCAGCGCAATGCCGTAACGCTGACACAGGGTATGCAGCAACTGCATATCTGTCGGCAGCCCGGCGAAGTGAACCGTAATCAGTGCTTTGGGCAGTTGTTGCCGGGCATGCGCTTGCGCCAGTTTCTCTTCGAGAAGCGGCAGACTGATGCTTAGGGTCGCAGGATCAATATCGACAAAATCGACACCAGCACCGCAATAAAGGGCGCAGTTGGAAGAGGCGACAAAAGAAAGAGGACTGGTCCAGAGCACATCCCCCGGCCCCATACCGAGCGCAAGGCATACCAGATGCAGTGCCGAGGTGGCAGAGTTAACGGCGCAGACGTGTGTCGCGCCGGTATAACCTGCCAGCGCCGCCTCAAAGGCAGGCACTTGCGCGCCCTGGGTCAAATGCTGGTGGCGCAGAACATCAACAACGGCGTTGATGTCCTCTTCGGTCAGCTGATGGCGACCATAAGGGATCACAGCAGAGCCTTAAGCGCATCAATATCCAGAAAGTCCGGATTGGTACCGGAGTGATACTCAAAGCCATCTGCAACAGGCTGGCCCTTCTCGCCCAGACGGTTGGTGTGGTAATCCAGCTCGCGATCAAAAAAGGCGATGGCCGGGGTAATCACATAGTGGTCATGGAATTCGAGGGTCTGGTGCGAGACTTCACCGGGCACCATGATTTCGTGCAGTTTCTCGCCGGGACGAATACCGATGTCGTCATAATCACGGCTGCCGGTCATGGCTTCGACCAGATCAACAACACGCATGGAAGGAATTTTGGGAATAAAGATTTCACCGCCGTGCATGCGATCAAAGTTCTTGATAACAAAATCGACGCCCTGCTCAAGGGTAATCCAGAAGCGTGTCATTTCAGGATGCGTGACCGGCAGGCGCTCACGCCCTTCTGCGACCAGCTTCTGATAAAGCGGCACCACAGAACCGCGTGAGCCCGCAACGTTGCCGTAGCGCACGACGGAGAAACGCGGACCATCACGACCGGACATGTTATTTCCGGCCACAAAAAGCTTATCCGAGGCAAGCTTGGTCGCACCGTAGAGGTTGATCGGGTTGGCGGCCTTATCCGTGGAGAGCGCAATCACGCGCTTGATACCTGCCGCAATCGCCGCCTCCACCACATTCTGACCACCAATGATGTTGGTCTTGATGCACTCCATCGGGTTGTATTCCGCCGCTGGCACCTGCTTCAGGGCGGCAGCGTGAACGACATAGTCGATGCCGTTCATCGCGACTTTCAGGCGGTCCAGATCACGCACATCACCGATAAAAAAGCGCATGCGGCTATCCGGGAAGACCTGCCCCATCTCGTACTGTTTCAGCTCATCGCGGGAGTACACCACGACTTTACTGGGGTTGTAATGCTCGAGCAGACGTCTGACAAAGGCATGCCCGAAGGAGCCGGTGCCCCCTGTGATTAATACGGACTTGTTATTAAACATCGACATTCCTCGTCACCAGTTGGGGTTGAACGCCGGAGTGCGCTCCACGCGATCAGGGTCCTGACGGTAATCTTCAAAGCTTTCCCGCAAGTAGCGCTTCCAGATTTCCAGGCCTTCACGAACCACGTCCATGCATGCCTCTTCATCATTGCTAAGGTTAGCCATCTTGATAAGCAGTGAGGAGACATACGACATGCTTCCCCAATAAAGATAGTAGAACAGCGAGTTTTGATTGAGATAGGTAATCTCAATACGCTGGCGCTGCTCATGAATCATCTTGTCCAGTGCTTCGCGACTATCAGGCGCCTGCTCATCCAGCCACTCCAGCATGGAAGCCATATCCTCAGCTAACTGCTCCTCGCTGAACTTGTCAGCAAAAGGCGCCGCGCGGCGCGCGCACTCAGCAGGGTCAGCAAAGGCATCACTCATAAGCTTCTGCACGATATAGGACGGCTTTTGATCCTGCTCTGGCAGCTCAAGTGCTGAAAGAGGTAATGGAATCGCACCGTCAATCGCAGCACCGTCCGAGCAGTTATGGCAGGTCGCCGTCGGGAAGGAAGCAAGCGCACGACTCAGACTCTTGGCCGAAACACTGAACTCATGTTTGGTGAAGACAAAATCCGCGAAGTTACCCCGAACGGTTTGCAGGCCATGCTCACGAACATAATCGTAGGTTTCCTTGGTCTGCCCTGCGGCATCCTTCACATAGTAATCCGACAGTGACGAGTGGTGTTTACCAATCTGGCGATAACCAAGATCGACTCCCATCAAATACAGATTTTTGAATCCCATGGTGAGCGCCATGGAAAGCGCTGCATTCGAGACTGTGGGATAAGCATGGTTGACTGACAGAAACTCATCTTCAGGAAAAAAGGGAGCCTGTTGATAGGCGTGAGCCGAGGCTTCGCCATTTTTGAATGCCATCGCAGTGGCACCAAACAGGCTCGCGGTATCCGGATGCACACCACTGATAGTGAGCATGGTGATTTTTTTCAGCCAGTCCGGATCCTTGATGGATGAAATCCAGCTGTAGGTATTGAAGTTCTGCTCTACCTCAGCGTGAAAGTCCGGAGTAATGCCGCTCACATACAAAGGCTTTAGCGCGGTACCGCAGGAGATAAGAATAAAGCGGTCGCGATTGGCTTTTAGAAAATCAATGCAGTGATCCAGCGATGGGCCATTGCCGACGATGACCACCGGGTAATCGTTATAGTCCGCCATCGTTTTGGCCACATCCGCTCGTGCCATGTGCACCAGTTCACGCTCAAAGCAGCCTTTCATATGGGACAGACCATAGCGGACATGGTCCACATACTCGCCCATGGACACCACCACCTTGAACTCATGCCGCAGATCGAAAGCCGCCTGCTGCATCACCGGATGGTGATAGACCGGATAAATATAGGTATTAACAATGTTATAAGGGCCGATGCGATAGAACTGGCTGAGCAGATCAGACATGAGGTTAGAGCCATCATCCCCAAGGTTCAGGAAAAGCGAGGATTTGGTCTCATCCACACGCTCCAGAATCTCGCGCCAATCCAGCACATAAAGCGAGGCGTAGAAAAAGTCGTGATTCGGCTCGCAGAGATACAGGTGGTTAATCTGCGTAGCTTCCAGCAGATCCCTCAACTGATAGCCCAGCGCCATACCGAAAAGCACCATACAGTTGACGCGCTCAGGCAACTTCTCTGTTTTTGCGCCTTTATCAGTAAAGAGCTGGCGAAGTTCGCGAACAAAACGGAAGTGACCGTAGTGAGCAAGCTTGCCGCCCGTTACATTGAGAAGAACATCATCTTTGTTCGGGAAGTTCTGAAAATGCTCAAAATGCGCATCAGACTCGCCCTCAGGATTTCTGCCGTAGAGCGATACGCCCCGCCCCTCATGAAAAAGGTTCCACTGCAGCTGATCATCCAGAAAGAGATGCCATGCCTGTGGGCGATACTGAAAGAAGCCTTCGGCAATCTGCGGATAGTATTCAGAAAAGACGGCCATGTTCTGCGCATACTGCATTTTGGCCTGTTGCCAACGTTGCTGAAGCTCATCCACAGCAATATCAGCCGTTGCCAGATACTCCACAGGCACGGCACGGGGCGAGACTTCATCCCACAAATGGCCAAAGGGATGAACTTCGATCCGGCCCGCCATCAGGTCATCCCAGCGGTAATAAGCGGAGACCACATACTGATAAAGCGCATCCATCTGAGGATGGCTGTAGTGGCGATAGACCCAGGCATGCTCAAGACCATGGGCCTCTTTCAGTGCCAGCAGATCGGCATCCAGAGTTTCGGCATTATTGCCGATCTGTAAATACACCTGCTTTCCCTGCTCCACACATCGACTCAGGAACACATCCCAGTCAAAGGCATAGAGAGAGGCATTAAACACATCTTCGAGAGGTTCGTAGATCAACCAGCAATCGACATCATGCTGCTGACTCAGTACCTCAAGCTGATAGCCGAGCCCCATACCAAACATCAGCATCAGAGGGACATGTTCTGGCAGGCTGCGCCCGGCGTTTCTGTGCATCTGCCAGGCCTGGGGACTGATAAAGGGCACACCACGCTGCTGAATGGAGTCAGGCCCCTTGGGCAGTTCCTCTTCATTCAGAGCAATGCGATAGGCGCACTGCTGAAAGGCTGCGATTTCTTCAGCCACTTCGGATTTGGGATCAGCGGTATACCAGCAACGACCGGTGGCAAAATCGACCAGATTTGCCTGACTTTCGCGTGTACAAAAAATAGAGAGGCAATCATCACGCACCACATCATTAATGTGAGGTGCCAGATGGGGGAGATAGTTCAGGATGGCTTGAATGCTTCGGTTGCGTCGCTCGGAGAGCTGACCGGCCAGTACCTCCTCAAGCTCCGATTGCTCGGCATCATTAGGGAGAACCTGCTGGCTGATATTTCGAAGCATAGGAATATCTTATTTTAAAGGGTTGATTTCAAAGCACTTTTAGCACTTAACCTCAAACAAGCGACACCTAGAAGGATTCAGGCATTACGTCTTAAAAACTGATGAAAATCAACCTCTTTTCCGATAAGCCTTAAGCATCTTACCGCCTTTCATGGCTCGTTTAAGATCAACCTGGGTCTGCTTGAAACTGGCCTCTACCTGAGGCTGCCATTCGCGCAATGCCTGCTGAGATAACTCCAGCTGCTGCTTTTTCTGCCCCTGCAGTGATTCCCGACTCACCATAGCTTCAAGTAAACGCTGGTGAGTTGAGACGTAACCCTGGAGATCCTTCTCATCAAACTCCTGGGTACGCGTCAACTCGGTCAGATGATGACGCACTTCCTCAAGCGCCAGCAGCAAACTTTCGTCATCAAGCTGATCAGTCATCACGGACATTTGAAAGATGCTCCAATGCGCCCTTTTCTGCACGTAAGGCATAGCCTTCGAGCTTGGCGCTCTCCGGGATTTTATCCCAGCCGGTTTTAATGGGGATTAAAACGCGAATCGCTTCATCGATCTTACTGATGTCATTACTTATCATCGCGGAGGTCAGACGATCCACAATGAAGTCATACAACCGATAAAGATTGTCGGAAATTTCACCCACGCTCATATCCAGACAACCCTGAAGGGAATAGATAATAGAAACAGCCTTGGTGATGTGCTCACTCTTGCCTCTGATATCCTTTCGCTCAATACAGCCTTTAGCATAGGCCATTTTTTCAAGAGCGCCCTGGAACAGCATCTGGATAACCAAATGGGGATCAGAGTCAGAGGACAACGTATTCGTCACTCCGACTTTTTTATACGCTTCAATACCACGTTGATACATAGAGCCCTCCCGGACCGTTACAGACTGGCCAGCAGATTTAAAACATAAGAAGAGGACGAGTTCATTTCAGCCAGCGCCGTATCCAGCGCGGTATAGCGGGAACGCAGCGTACTTTCATAACTGGTCTGGCGATCGCTCAGATCAGTTTCCTGCTTGTTGAGATCATCCAGCTGGTCATTGTAAGTATCCGTCTTCTGATCAAGCAAACCGCCACGCTGGGTATACTGCTCCAGCAAGCTATCCATCTGGGTAGCAATACCGTTATCACCAGAAAACAGTGCAGCAATATCGTCGAAGTTATCTTCAAGAGCACTGCTCAAGCGATCTTCGCCGGATTCACCACCGTAACTGTTCGACGTCTCGATCTCCAGCTCGCCGTCCGAATTCATCGAAATACCCAGCGCATACAAAGTATTCAGCTGTGGCGATGCACCCTGAACCACATTGGAGACCAGACTCGCCATCTGGTTCATAAACCCACGAAGCGTCGCGTCACCCTGCAAAGCACCGCCATCGGTCAGTGCAGTACCTGAAGAACTGAAAGTCCCTGAAGAAGTTTGATCCTTCAGGGTGCTCATCATGGAGTTGTAACTGTCGACGAAGTCACGGATGTACTGTTCGATATCATCACTGTCAGTACCCACTTTCAGCGTTGAGGGGCTGTCAGTATCGGTAACGTCATTCAGCTCCAGGGTCACGTTAGCGATAACGTTTTCCATGGTGTTGGAATCGCTGTAGGCATCCACACCATCGATGGTGATATGCGCCTGCTGGGAATCCTTCAAAGACATGGTTGAACCACCACCCGAGGCCACCGTGGAGACCTTGTCCAACTCGGAGTTGTTGTTGGTGATGGTCAGGTTATTGGTCAGCGGATCTCCCGTCACGGAGGACGTAAAAACCAGCTTGGTACCAACGGTCGAATCACCGGTGTTGATGATGTTGGCATTAACACCGAAGTTGGACGCACTTTTGTTTATGGCGTCACGCAACTGACTGACCGTCATACCTGCAGTGACGTTGACATCAAAGGTCTCATCCCCTGCGGAAAAGGTCATCACACCATCAGTGGTGGAGACTACATCGCTGGAAGAAGAGAAGGTGCCATCCTGAGTGGTCGCCACAGAACCTTTAGCCAGACCCAGCACTTCGATCTTGTAATTACCGACGGAGGCAGAGCTGGTCGCCTCGGCAGTGAACGCCTCGATGTCGTCCGGGTTGGTTACGGTGGTCTGACGCTCAGACAGCGAATCGGCAGATTTCAGTTTTGCCAGCGAATCCTGAAAGGTTTCCAGTGCTGACTTAACCTGACTGACCGCAGAGAGCTGAACAGTAATAGCATCCTGTTTGTCAGAGATGGTCTGAAACTTGGAGTCATAGCTGGCAGAGACCAACTGAGTAACAAGACTCTCAAGGTCTAGACCGGAACCGACACCCAGTGAAGTTACTGTAGACATGGTATTACTCCTCAGCCCTGATCAATCAGGCTGTTTTGTTCAGCATTACGCCGGTGGCCTGACCCAGAGCGTCCTGCAAGTCTTTGATACGACTGGCCAGTGCCCGAACTTCTTCAGACGGAATTTCACGAATGACCTTACCCGTATCAGAGTCCATCACACTAATCACAGGAGTTTCTGTGCTGTCGTCGACACTGAACTGCAAGGAACGATTCTGAGACTGAATCATGGAGTTGATCTCATCCACAGAATCCTGCAATGACACTCCACTGTTGTTACCCACCACATCATTTGCAGCGCTATCGTCCTTAGACTGATCGGGTGCATTTGCAGGGTCTTTGACTGCGTTATCAGCCGCTATGGATTCGGGCATCTTTCCATAGCCCGCCCGGCTAATTCCTGAAGTTTCAATTTCCATACCAACTACCTCTTATTTACGTCAGTAAGAGCAGATAGTAAGGCCAGCTAAAAGCTCTGGCCCTACTTGATCTTACTTACTGATTAACCGAGCAACGACAGAGCGATCTGTGGTACCTGGTTAGCCTGGCTCAGAATGGAAGTACTGGCCTGTTGGATGATCTGGTTCTGAGTAAGGTTAGCAGTCTCAGAAGCGAAGTCAGTATCACGGATACGTGAACGGGCTTCAGAGACGTTCTCAACAATACTGCTCAGGTTACGAACGGTAGAGTCGAAACGGTTCTGAATCGCACCGAGGTCAGCACGCTTGCCATCGATGGTTTTGATTGCAGAGTCAATGCTAGCCAGCGCAGCAGAAGCCAGCGCCGCAGTAGAGATTGACAGTGAACCGATACCCAGGCCAGAAGCACCGAAACCGCCGGTCTGAGAAATGTTAACGCTAATGGTCTGACCTGCGTTGGCACCGACCAGGAACTTAGCAGAGAAAGTACCGTCCAGCAGGTTGGTACCACCGAACTGAGTGGTGGTCGAAATACGGCTAATTTCAGACTTCAGCGCAGTCACTTCTTTCTGCAATGCGGCACGGTCAGAGCTGGAGTTAATACCATTCTGAGACTGTACAGCCAGAGTACGGATACGCTGAAGTGCGGTGGTGGTTTCCTGCAAGGCGCCTTCAGCCACCTGAGCAACGGAAATACCATCATTCGCGTTAGAGATCGCCTGGTTCAGACCCTGAACCTGAGAAGTCATACGGTTAGAGATCTGCAGACCGGCAGCATCATCAGCAGCGCTGTTGATACGGTAACCGGAAGACAAACGCTCATAGGACGTTGACAGGGAGTTGGTGGAGTTCATCAACTGCCGCTGCGCATTCAACGATGACACGTTGGTGTTTACGTATAAGGACATGGTTAGCCTCCAAATTTAAACGCGGCCACTCCTACGTAGCCACAATAAAGACCGGAAAAACCGGTCAAATGTGCAACGAGACAGAGCCACTGTCTCATTACAAACTTCCTACCTAGATGGGTTAACGACCTCGATCTGAAGAACTTGAGAACTTTTTTCACAAGAGGCAAAGAATTGCCATAAAAGTGGCAACGGATGACGCTATCGGTGGCAAGAACCTGCCAGCTGCGAGATGAATCAGGGTGTGGAAGTGGGAGGTGAGACGGGGAAATGACTGGAGCGTTATAGCACAAAGTTTAATCAGGACGACGCGCTCGAAGTGGCACACGAACTGCATTAGAGGTCTTGCGAAACAAAAAAGGCCAAGTATTAACCTGGCCAATCGCATGCTCATCTTTAGGAGAGATCGAGCAACTGCCTGCTAACGGATCGGAAACTCCTACCTAAGCCTCCCCGATCTGTTAGCAGGTTTCTTTTTGCTGACTATTAGCCCAACAGCGACAGAGCAATCTGAGGTACCTGGTTAGCCTGGCTCAGAATGGAAGAGCTGGCCTGCTGGATAATCTGGTTCTGGGTCAGGTTCGCTGTTTCAGAAGCAAAGTCAGTATCACGAATACGTGAACGGGCTTCCGACACGTTCTCCACGATGCTGCTCAGGTTACGAACGGTCGATTCAAAACGGTTCTGAATCGCACCCAGGTCAGCACGCTTGCCATCAATGGTTTTAATCGCTGAGTCCAGCTGAGCCAGAGAAGCCGACGCCAGCGCCGTGGTCGAAATGGACAGCGTACCGATACCCAGACCTGATGCACCAAAGCCACCGGCCTGAGAGATATTCACACTGATAGTCTGGCCTGCGTTCGCACCCACCAGGAATTTGGCAGAGTAGCCGCCTTTCAGCAGATCAGTACCACCAAACTGGGTAGTCTGAGCAATACGGCTGATTTCCGCTTTCAGTGCGGTCACTTCTTTCTGCAGTGCTGCACGGTCAGAGCTGGAGTTGATGCCGTTCTGGGACTGAACTGCCAGAGTACGGATACGCTGCAGCGCAGTGGTGGTTTCCTGCAACGCGCCTTCAGCAACCTGTGCCACGGAGATACCGTCATTCGCGTTAGAGATCGCCTGGTTCAGACCCTGAACCTGGGATGTCATACGGTTAGAAATCTGTAAGCCCGCCGCGTCATCCTTGGCGCTGTTGATCCGGTAACCGGAAGACAGGCGCTCATAGGACGTGGACAGGGAATTGGTTGAATTCATCAGCTGACGCTGTGCATTCAAGGAAGAAGTATTGGTATTAACGTAAATAGACATTTTAGCTCTCCTAAATACTTTTTTAATCAGGTGCAAATGCATGCATCTTTCATATTTAGGTTATCGACCTTGCACAAACTTTCTTTAATTCTTTCTTTTAAGTTTTTACTAAGCAGACAATAAAAAAGCCAGGTAAAAACCTGGCTATACAAATAAAGACTTTAAGGAGACTTTCTTAATAAATAACTAACAAATCGGCGCTAAATAATAAAACGCGTCTTTAATCAGCGACCTTCAATCGACTATTAGCCTCCCAGCAGGGACAGGGCAATCTGTGGTACCTGGTTAGCCTGGCTCAGGATGGAAGAGCTGGCCTGCTGGATAATCTGGTTCTGGGTCAGGTTCGCTGTTTCAGAAGCAAAGTCAGTATCACGAAT
>NZ_JBKKHQ010000007.1:0-302374 GCF_046614695.1 Pokkaliibacter sp. CJK22405 | reverse complement strand
GCAGTGGTGGTTTCCTGCAACGCGCCTTCAGCAACCTGCGCCACGGAGATACCGTCATTCGCGTTAGAGATCGCCTGGTTCAGACCCTGAACCTGGGATGTCATACGGTTAGAAATCTGTAAGCCCGCCGCGTCATCCTTGGCGCTGTTGATCCGGTAACCGGAAGACAGACGCTCATAGGACGTGGACAGGGAATTGGTTGAATTCATCAGCTGACGCTGGGCATTCAGGGAAGAGGTATTGGTATTTACATAAATGGACATTTGGGTCTCTCCTAAATTCTTTTTTAATCCGATGCTATATCTGCATCTTTGATATTTAGGTTATCGACCCCTCACGAATTTTCTTTAGTTATTTTTTGGTGAATTTGGGCAATAAAAAAGAGGGCATGTGCCCTCTTCTACCCAGACAGCCCAATCCCTAGAGATAGTCAAAAAGACTCATGCCCTGCACCTTGGCATAACTGGCCTGCGCTATCTGCAGAGCATTGGTACGGGTGGTTAAATTAGTAATCGCCTCGTAGGTATCCACCTCGACCAGACTGGCCTTGGTGGAGGTATCTGTAATATCACTGGCTTCGGCAGAACTCTGCACATCATCCGCGACATTCAGCCTGGCGCCGATACTGGATTGTGTCTGTTGCAGCTGCGAATAGGCGCTTTCCAGATTGTTCAGATACTTATCCAGATCTGCGGTCTGGGTCGGATCATTCAGTACTGTGGCAGCCTCACTGATGACATTGAGGATGTTGGTACTGTTCCCCGTGGCATTACCACTGCCATCTACTTCGTCAAAGACGAAAACACTATCGCCAGCATCACCGTTGGAAAGAGAAACGTAACTGGAAAGTGGCACTTCATTTTGACCACTGTCACCCTGATAGGAATAGGTCTGATAGGTAGTACTCAGTGAAGGGTTATCTGCAGTGAATGCTTCCGTATCGGTCGCGTGGCCTGAAAAAATATAATTTCCCGAGGAGTTTTTGGCGTTCATCAGGTCCTGCATTTCGGACAGACGCTCTTGTAACTCGGTGGCAATCGCCTGCTTGTCAGTATCATCCAGACCGCCATTACCGGCCTGAATCAGCAGGGTCTTAATGCGAAGCATCGAGGTGTTTACACTGTCGGTGATGCTTTCTTCATACTCAAGAGAGTTAACCAGTGAAGTGGTGTTTTTTTGATACTGCCCACTCTGAGCTAGCTTGCTCTCCAGCCGGCTGGCCTGAGTTGCCGCTGCGGGGTCATCCCCTGCAGTGAGCACCCTCATCCCCGTACTGAGCTGATCATTGGCTCTAGACAGCTCTTCCTGATTTTTCTGGATGGACGTCAGGCCTTGACGATAAAGTTGTTGAGAAGAAATGCGCATAACCCCTCCCCTCAGCTAATCGCAGAAATCAATGTGGCAAAT
The DNA here is from genome assembly GCF_046614695.1 of Pokkaliibacter sp. CJK22405. Classification (NCBI taxonomy): domain Bacteria; kingdom Pseudomonadati; phylum Pseudomonadota; class Gammaproteobacteria; order Oceanospirillales; family Balneatrichaceae; genus Pokkaliibacter; species Pokkaliibacter sp. CJK22405. The sequence continues at coordinate 300,967 of NZ_JBKKHQ010000007.1, read as the reverse complement.
GTACTTTGGGCCGCCGCGATAACCTGTGCGGCTGCCTGATAGGCTTGCTGATATTTGGTCAGATTGACCGCTTCCTCATCCTCGCTGACCGCAGAGATCGAGTCACGACGATTCTGAGCATTCTCAAGCAGAATACTGTTACTGGCCTCTGCTGCTGTTGCCTTACTGGCATAGCCGCCAACATCACCAATGATTTGTGAATACCCACCCTCGAATGTCAGTGTACCGCCATTCAGCAGCTTGGTATTTTGCAGCTCAGCCAAGGCTGTGGCATTGGTGTTATCACCATTAACACTCGTCGTACTGCCACTGGCAGCGAAGGCCAGCTCTCGCTCGCTCAACCCAGTGGTACTCACTTCACTCGCAAAGTTGTAAGTCGGACGAATCAGAAAAGTATCGCCATCACCCGGCGTACCGGAAAAGCTTAAATCCAGACCATCGACGGTAAAGTTCGGGCCGGCACCGGTGGCCACCGTGGTGTCATCACTGGCTCGGGTAATGGTGTAGTTACCGGAGGTCGCATCATAACGAACGGAATAATCGCTTGATGTCAGGGTCGAGAGATCAGAGCCTGCTGGAATCGACAAGACGCCGGAGCCTGTGCCCGTGTTATTGGAACTGGCCAAAACACGGTTAGAGACAGTGTAGCTACCAGACAGTTCTGGCTCGAACAGCGACTGACCGGCGTTACCGTCCAGATCCACACCGTTTTGCAAGGTGGAGTTCACATTCTGGGTAAACGCCATTGCCAGCTGCCCAACCTGGTTAATGGTCGGGTTAAGAATTTCATCACGGTATTCCAGTGCCCCGCCCAGGCTACCGCCACTGATTGACGAGGAAATAACCGTCTTGGAATTCCCCGCCGTAATATCGAGCTGGCTACCGTCGTATTCGCCAGAGACCACATTCAGCTGGGTGGACGTACCGCCTGAAACCAGCGCCGTGCCATTACTCAGATAAATGTTGGTCATGCCATTTTCAGCATCGGCCGTAGACACGCCGATTTGCTCGGAGAGCTGACGGATCAGTTCATCTCGCTGATCCTGCAGGTCTGCCACGCTATTACCGAGGTTCGACTGGTTGGCGATCTGCGTGTTCAGCTCAGCCAGAGAACTGGTCATATCATTAATGCTGGATACCGACGCCGTGATGGTGTCGTTCACATTCTTCTGCTGATCCACCAGAAGATCGTTGGTCTGGTTAAAAATGCTGGCAAGTTCATCCGCGCTGGAAAGCACAAGATTACGCTGAGTCGTATCCGAAGGATCGGCAAGAGCATCGTTCACACTGCCAAAGAAATTGGAGAGCGCATCACTGATTGAAGTGGTGTCGCCGGAGATCAGGCTGTCGAGGATGCTGGCAAACTGAAGCTTGGTGGAAGACTCATTGTAGACCGACGTCTGGGTCTGCAGATCCTTCACCGCGTATTGGTTACTGACACGTTCAATATCTGTATAGGTAACGCCATAGCCGGATTGCGCATACTGGTTTACGCGCTGGCGACTGTAGCCTTCAGAGTTAATGTTGGTGAGGTTATTACTGGTCACCGTGAGACCAGCCTGGCTGGCCTTAACGCCCTGGGAACCGATACTCAACAATGAACTGGACATAACTTTACTCCCCTAATGGGCAACGTATCGGCCAAGGCGCAAAAGACTTGAGCGCTGATTATCGCAGCGCCCGTTTCTATTCACTGCAACAGCTCCTGATTCAGAGCCTTCAGGCGTCACTTAGAGCGACAGCGTACTGTGCTGCAGGATTGCCTGAGACATACGATCCCCGCGAGCAATCGTACTGATCTTGCTGGCGTATTGCGGGTCTGTCGCATATCCGGCATTTTGCAGCGCCTGAACATAGCTATCGCCATCCGAGGTTTGCTGCAATGCCTGACCGTAACGACGGTTCTGGCTGAGGAAGCTCATGTAGTCAGAGAAACTTTCCTCGTAGGAATTGTAGGAGCGGAAGTACGCATTTTCGCGCACTGGCGTGCCATTTCGGTATTCCAGCGTTGAGGTCAGCGCCTTATCACCCTGCCAGCTGCTGTCCGCCTTGATACCAAAGAGGTTGTAGCTGTTAGAACCGTCTTCATTACGAATCATGCGTTTGCCCCAGCCAGATTCCAAGGCCGCCTGCGCCAGCAGATAACGGGGATCGCTCCCCATGGTGGCCGCTGCTTTCTCTGCTGCGGGATAGAGCGTAGCTACAAAGTCTTCCGGGGAATCAAAACCTTCACTGCCATCGGAAGATGTCGACGATGCACTCACTCCAGCGGTGTCAGACAACGTGCTGTTAGCGGACTGTGAACTCTGACCACTTGAAATTCGCTCCTGGCGCGCCAGAAACGCATCAATGCTGCTGTCCACCTGACGCCGGGTATCCGCCAGCCGGCTGCTCGTCAGGGTTTGACCAATTGTTGGGCCATCCGTACTGCCATTACTGCCCTTGCTCAGCTGGCGAGTCAGAAACTCAGAAAGGCCAATACCACCGGCATTGGCAATTTCCACACCCAGCTGCTGATCAAGCATGTCCTGAAAATGATTCATTTCCGGCGAGTTGAAGAGACCATCCTTATTCCAGGACTGGTCTGCTTCACGCATGGTACGAAGCATCTGGTTAATAAACAGCGACTCAAACTGCTGCGCCACTTTCTGCAGTGCTTCGGGCGAGGCATCCTTGCCATCCTTGACCTGGTTTTTCAGCGTTTGCAGCTGACCAAGGTCGGAATAGAGCTGGGATTGCGCAGTAGCCTGCCCGATCATGATAAGTACCTCAGATCACAACCAGATCAGCGTGCAGAGCACCTGACTGTTTAAGCGCCTCAAGAATCGCCATTAAGTCGCCCGGTGCAGCACCAACGCTGTTAACGGCCTTGACGATATCTTTGAGGGTGGACCCCGGAGACAGTTCAAACATGTGACCACTGCCTGCATCGACTTCAATACCGGTACGCGGTGTCACCACAGTTTGACCGCCGGAAAGCGGTTCAGGCTGATTAACCTGAGGATTTTCCGTAATGGAGACTGTCAGAGCGCCATGAGTGACAGCAACCGGTGAAACACGCACGTTTTCACCAATAACGATGGTTCCGGTTCTGGAGTTGATGATGACCTTGGCACGCTCATCACCCTCGGTGATTTCCAGATTTTCCAACACGGAGAGATAAGACACACGCTGAGAAGGATCCCGAGGCGCACGCACCCGGATGGAGGTTGCATCCATCGCTTCAGCCACACCGGCGCCCAGCAGATTATTGATCTGCTCGGTCACGTGCTTGGCCGTGGTAAAGTCGGGGCGGTTAAGATTGAACACCAGTGAGTCACCTGTATTGAAACCGGAAGCAACGGCTTTCTCTACGGTGGCACCTGCAGGAATCCTGCCAACGTTAAGCACGTTAACGGTGATCTTGGAGCCATCCTGCCCATCGACACCAAAGCCACCCACCACCAGATTCCCCTGCGCCATAGCGTAGACCTGACCGTCCGCACCTTTCAGCGGTGTCAGCAGCAGCGAACCGCCACGCAAACTCTTGGCATCCCCCAGAGAAGACACGGTCACATCAATGGTTTGACCTGGCTTGGCAAAGGCCGGTAAATCCGCATGAACGGCAACAGCGGCAATATTTTTCGACTGAGGGTTGGTGCCGCTCGGCAAAGATATGCCGAACTGGGTCAGCAGGTTCTTGAAGGTCTGCGAGGTATAGGCGGCACTACTTTTGTCACCGCTGCCATCCAGACCCACAATCAGACCGTAACCCACCAACTGGTTAGTACGGACACCGGCCACCTGAGCAATATCTTTCAGGCGCTGAGTAATTGCCGCCTGCGCCGAGGGCATGGCGATCCACAGACAGAGAAAAAGCGACAGGATACGTTTCATCATCACTCAGCTCCTGAAATCAGAATGGCCAGATCGCACTGATAAAGAAGCGACTCAGCCAGCCCATGGTTGCCGCTGCCTGCGTCTGGCCATTACCACTGTAGGTAATGCGCGCATCAGCAACACGGGTAGAAGAAATCTCATTCTCGGGTGTGACATCCTCCGGCCGAATCATGCCGGTGATGCGGATATATTCATCCCCTGTGGACAACGTCAGCCACTTCTCCCCACGCACTTTCATGATGCCGTTAGGCATCACTTCCGATACGGTGACGGCAATGGTGCCTGCCAGGTTATTGGCCTGACTGGTATCACCACTGCCACTGAAGTTGCTGGAGCCACTCAGGCTGGAGTCCAGTGACAGGCCAGCAACACCGAACTGGCTACCCAGCACGGTCGGGTTGGAGATGCTGGCAGAGGCCGACTTATCAGCTGAAGACGATGCAGACTTGCTCGACTGGGTCGTCTCTTCCAGGTTGATCACAATAATATCGCCGACCCGATGAGCACGACGATCGCCATACAGGCTCATTTCAGAACCGGCCTGATAAATGGCGCCATTGGTTTCACGAGGCTGCTGCAGATCCTGCGCAGTCACGGGCGCATACTCGGGATCATTAGGCTTGGCGTTGTTCATACATCCCGCCAGCACCAACATCAGCACGCTTGCGAAAACCGCCTGTAATGCACGCTTACTCATCAACGTCACCTGAAACTGCGCTTATAGCTGCTGTGTTACGAAGGACAGCATCTGATCCGCTGTCGATATGGCCTTGGAGTTCATCTCGTACGCGCGCTGAGTGGTGATCAGGTTTACCAGCTCTTCAGCCGCGTTAACGTTGGAAGACTCCAGCATGCCCTGAATCAGGGTGCCACGACCATCCTCACCAGGCACGCCGTCATTGGGTGCGCCACTGGCGACCGTTTCCTTGTAGATATCGCCACCCATGTCCTGCAAACCGGCCGGGTTAACAAAAGTGGTGAGCTGCAACTGCCCGGCGACCTGTGGATTCGCCGTATCGCCGTTGATCACCACCTCAACCTGGCCATCACCACTGATAGTGATCTGCGTTGCATCCGCGACGTTAATCTGCGGATCCATGGGATAGCCCGACTGGTTAACGATGTTGCCATCCGCATCCAGACTCAGGTTGCCGTCACGGGTATAGCCAATGGTGCCATCCGGCAGCAGTACCCGCAGGAAGCCATCGCCGTTAATCGCCACATCCAGCGAGTTATCCGTCGTTTCCAGATCCCCCTGAGTGAAGATCTTTTCGTTGATGCCTACCCGAACACCGCTACCGATCTGCAAACCTGAAGGCAAACGGGTGTTCTCACTGGTCAGTCCACCTGGCTGACGCTTGATCTGATAAAGCAGATCTTCAAAGTTCGGACGATCCTTCTTAAAACCTGTCGTACTGATGTTCGCCAGGTTATTCGAAATGGTTGAGAGCGCGGTCTCCTGTGCGCTAAGACCGGTCTTGCCGATCCAGAGGGATGCCAACATGGATTAACTCCTTAACTCACCTGGAGAAGCTGATTTTCTTGTTGCGCGTTCTCATCAACGGCCTGCATGACCTTGACGTTGAGCTCGTACTGCCGGGAAATCGACAGCATGTTGGTGAACTCTTCGACCGCATTCACATTACTGGCCTCAAGAAACCCTGACACCATACGCGTATTCACATCGGGGGCGGCAGGCTGGCCATTTTCCTGCTGGAACAGGCCATCCTCACCCTTAACCACATCACGGATATCGGGGTTGACCATGCGGATACGATCCACATCCGCCAGATCCGTCGGCTGATCACCCTGCGCCTGAACGGAAATAGTACCGTCGCCGCCGATGGTCACTTTGGTTGCCGGTGGCAAGGCAATCGGCCCGCCATTGCCAAGTACCGGCAACCCCTTGCCGGTACGCAAAATGCCGTTTTGATCAATATGCAGATCGCCAGAGCGGGTATAAGCCTCGGAACCGTCAGGGCGCTGAACCGCAATAAAACCGGAGCCATCCACCGCCACATCGAGGTCACGACCAGTCTCTTGCAACGCACCCTGCTCGAAGTTCGTGCCGGGGTTCTCTGTCATGCTGTACACGCGGGACGGAAAGGTCTCACCAAAGACCTGCATCGCCCGCGCCTGCTCGAAATCGCTCTTGAAGCCGCCAGTAGAAACGTTCGCCAAGTTGTTGGTATGAATCGCCTGAGCCCAGAGATTCTGCTTTGCCCCTGACATTGCCAGGTACAGTGCTCTGTCCATTGACATGGTGCCTACCTCAAAACCTTTTGAGGGGTATGAGCAAGCTACGTGCCAGCCCGGCAATCAGCAGATACAAAAAGAGTGAACTGTAAAGAAAGGGTAAAGCCTGAAGAGAAGTTACCAGCCTGATTAACACGCTGATCTGTGGCAGAGAGATGGGTGAGCAATGAAGAAGAGAACAAAAAAGCGGCCTGCTAAAGGCCGCTTTCAACCGCTGATGTCAGGAAGCCATCCAGATCAGCGAGGCCATACGGCCTGTGGTTTTATCACGGCGGTAGGAATAAAACAGATCTTCCTGCGTGTGGGTGCAGTATTCACCGCCATAAATGGCGGTAATCCCCATCGCTTCCAGTCGCTGGCGCGCCAGAAGATAGATATCCGCCATCCATTTCCCGGCCTCGCGGCCCAGCGTAAAGGCAAGACCCGCAATGGGCGCATGAGCGACAAATGCTTCACGGACCTCATCACCCACTTCAAAGGCATTCGGGCCAATGGCCGGGCCTAGCCAGACCATAATCTCGGCAGGATCGCACTCCATGGCGCTGACGGTATTTTCCAGAACGCCTTCACAGAGTCCGCGCCAGCCAGCATGAGCCCCCGCCACCACCGTTCCAGCCTGATCACACAGCAAAACCGGCAGACAGTCCGCGGTCATAATGCTCAGGACTTCACCCGCTTCACAGGAAATGCTGGCATCACCGCATCTCACCTGACCGGGTGCCAGCACCTGCGTACCATGAACCTGCTCAAGCCAGAAAGGTTCGGAGGGTAACTGCAACTCATCACAAAGCTGAGCACGGTTGGCAAACACAGCGCGAGGGTCATCACCCACATGATCGCCAAGATTAAAGCTGTCGAAAGGTGCCTGACTGACACCTCCCAGACGCGTCGTACAGACTGAGCGAACATTGATTGGCGCAGGCCAGTCGGGAAATACGTAGGACATGTCACGGCTCTCTCTGCGATGAGTTTCGGCTTATTCGTAGTGGTCAAAACCTATACGGTCAGTATCCAGAACATCAAGAAGCTGAATCAGATCCTCAGGCAAATCAATTTCCCACTCCATCCACTCACCCGTCGCCGGATGGCTCAACTCAAGACGCTTGGCATGGAGGGCCTGACGCTGAAACTGACGCAACGCATCCTGCAGCTCTTCTGTGCACCCCTTGGGAAGGCGGTTACGGCCACCGTAAAGCGGATCACCCACCAACGGATAATGGATGTGCGACATATGCACGCGAATCTGGTGGGTGCGGCCGGTTTCCAGCTTGCAGCGAATATGAGTATGAGCGCGGAATTTCTCGATCACGCGGTAATGGGTTACCGCATGCTTGCCGGTTTCCTGAGCGACGACGGCCATTTTCTGACGGTGACGGCTGTGGCGCCCCATCGGCTCATCGACGACACCGCCGCCGGTCATCACGCCCTGAACAATGGCTTCATACTCACGCCCCATGGAGCGATCCTGCAGCTGCGCGACCAGATCTGTCTGGGCCTGCAGCGTCTTTGCCACCACCATCAGACCCGTGGTGTCCTTATCCAGACGGTGAACAATACCGGCACGCGGAACATGCCCCAGCTCAGGCGCATGATGCAGCAAGGCATTCAGCAGCGTACCTTCGCTGTGGCCAGCGGCCGGATGCACCACAAGACCTGCGGGCTTGTTGAGTACCAGAATATGTTCGTCTTCATAAATGATCGGTAGCGGAATATCTTCGGCTTCCCAGCGCTCCTGAACCTCCAGGATCGCCTCCAGCGTCAGCCATTCACCGCCGAGCAACTTCTCGCGGGGTTTGCAGGTTTTGCCATCGACGAGCAGCGCGCCTTCCTTGATCCATTCCTGCAACCGGGAGCGGGAATAATCCCCGAAAAGCTCTGCCGCGACCTGATCCAGTCGCATTCCACCCGAAGAGACGGGCACTTGCTCTCGGTGCTTGATTGTTTCACTCATCTGGCTTACTCAACCTGCCTGATTACCGGGCCTGCTCCGTCGGAGGGGCCGCTGAAAAGGGGGCAAGTATAGCTGCTTATTCGGCCTTATTCAGCTCGCGCACTGTACACCAGATGGAATCCCGCTAGAATAACGGCCTCAAAGTCACTGAACGCGGCAATGGTAACCTGATGCGACAAGGTAAACTCCTGCTAGCTGTCGCCATGGCAACTGCCCTGGCAGGCTGCTCAGCCCTAGCACCTAAAGAGCCAGACTATTCTGAGCAGGTGATGTACGACAAGGCCACCACTGCACTGGATGACGCCCTCTGGGATCAGGCAGCTGACTGGTATGAAAAACTCGAAGCACGCTATCCCTTCGGTCGTTATTCCGAACAGGCCCAGCTTGAACTGATCTACGCCTACTACCGGGATGGCAAGGAAGACGAAACCCGCGCAGCAGCGGATCGCTTCATCCGTGTTTACCCCAACAGTAACTATATCGACTACGCCTACTACGTTCGCGGACTCACCGCCTTCGAGCAGGATCAGAGTCTGATTTCCCGCTTCCTGCCCACTGATGAAACCGAGCGTGACCCCGGTGCTGCGAAAGACTCCTACAACGATTTCGCCACACTGGTTCGTCTCTACCCCAACAGCCCTTACGCTTCCGATGCGAAAAACCGCATGGTCTATCTGCGTAACCGTCTGGCCCGCTATGAAATCCACGTAGCCCAGTACTACATTAAGCGTGGCGCTTATCTGGCGGCGGCAAACCGTGGTCGCTATGTGGTGGAGAACTTTCAGGAAACGCCTGCCGTCTCTGACGCACTGGCGGTGATGATCGTTTCTTACAATGCGCTGGGTGAGGAAAAGCTGGCCAAGTCAGCGCAGGATGTTCTTGATCTGAACTACCCGGGCTACAGCAAAAATATTCTGGATGAAACCAGCATTATCGATAAGTACTCCTTCGGCGTATTCCGTAAGTCTGATGCCAAGCCTGACTTCTCGACGGAAGTGAAGGCCAACACTCAGGCGCCTGCCAAGCCTGCAGTTGAGACACCGGCTGCATCCGGCAACGAAGAAGAAGACCGTTCCTGGTTCCAGCGCATGACCGACTGGTTCTGAGCCTGAGAACAGAAAACAAAAAAGGGGATGCTTATCATCCCCTTTTTTTATTGCGGCTTTACTGAGTACTGATCACCCACCAGAGCCTGATTCACACATTAATACTGCTGCGAATCCGAATCTTCTGACTCTTCTTCTGACTCGATCACATTGCCATCGTCATCGTAGTCACTACCATCATCACCCATAGTGAAACCTTCAAGGTTATCCTCGGTATCGCTATCGGTGGTTTCGTCTTCCTCTTTGCCCTGTGGCTTGGCAGGTGCATAGACAGGAACGAAGGTACGAAGACCTGTACGTTTCTCTGACTTGCCGCCCTTACCTTCCTGTTTCAGGCGCTCTAACTGAGCCTGCAAGGAACCAAAAGTGCTCATGCTTCCCCCTCATCGTCTCTACACCCACTCACAGATCCAAGTCCGCTAAGTATGATCAGAGACCACATCTTGTCCAATATCACTTACGACTACCCAGACCAGATCAGGAGTCACGGCCACAATCTCCTTGCTTACCCGCAATCTGTTTTGGTCCGGCGCTATAGTATGGGCTGGAATCAGAGTCTCAAGCCCAACCGGTAAAAAATTCTGTTCTGAGAAACGCAATTTTATCCGCGCAATAAAAAAGGTGGAGCAGCCAGCGCTACTCCACCTTATATGTTGGCGAAAATCCGGATTAGTTCACCCAGGCACGCGCATTTCTGAACATACGGATCCAGCTACCGTCTTCCTGCCAGTCATCAGGACGCCAGGAATGCTGAGCAGCACGGAATACACGCTCAGGGTGCGGCATCATGATAGTCACGCGGCCATCTGCAGAAGTGATGCCGGTGACACCTTCTGGTGAACCGTTCGGGTTCGCCGGGTACATTTCTGTCGGCCGACCGTAGTTGTCGACATAACGCAGCGCCACGTGACCTTTACCCTGCAATGAGGCCAGATCACCTTGCTTGAATTCGGCAAAGCCTTCACCATGCGCTACCGCGATTGGCATGCGAGAACCGGCCATTCCCTGCAGGAATACAGAAGGTGATTGCTGCACTTCCACCATGACCAGACGCGCTTCAAACTGCTCAGACTGGTTACGAACAAAGTGCGGCCAGTTGGCGGCGCCTGGAATCAACGAATGCAGGTTGGACATCATCTGGCAGCCGTTACACACGCCGAGGGCAAAGCTGTCTTCGCGGTGGAAGAAGCCTTCGAACTCATCACGCGCCATGGCGTTAAACAGTACCGACTTCGCCCAGCCTTCACCGGCGCCCAGTACGTCACCGTAGGAGAAACCACCACAGGCGACCAGACCTTTGAAGTCTTTCAGGGAAACGCGGCCTGAGAGAATATCGCTCATGTGCACGTCAACGGAGGCAAAGCCAGCACGATCAAAGGCAGCGGCCATTTCGATATGACCGTTAACGCCCTGCTCACGCAGTACCGCCACACGAGGACGAACGCCTGTGGCGATCATCGGTGCACTGACGTTTTCATTCACGTCATAGCTCAGCGCGACATGCAGACCGGGGTCGTTTTCATCCTGCAGACGTTCAAACTCCTGCTGCGCACAATCAGCGTTGTCACGCAGTGACTGGATACGGAAGCTGGTTTCAGCCCACAGGCGATGATATTCCTCACGGCTGTCGACCAGCACTTCTTCACCGTCAACTGTAAAGCGAACCATGTCATCATCATTCAGGCTGCCGATCACCTGGCTTTCTTCTGCCAGACCGTGAGCAGACAGAATCTGCAGCACGGCATCCGCATCGCTCTTGCGCACCTGAATCACAGCGCCCAGCTCTTCGTTGAAGAGTGCAGTCAGAATGCCTTTGTCAGTGACAACAGCAGACAGCTCAACATCAACACCAACGTGACCGGCAAAGGCCATTTCTGCCAGCGTCGCGAACAGACCACCGTCAGAACGGTCATGGTATGCCAGCAGACGATCTTCCTGATTCAGCGTCTGAATCGCATCGAAGAAACCTTTCAGAGTCTCTGCATCATCAACGTTAGGCGCTTCGCTACCGACCTGATCAAACACCTGCGCCAGTGCAGAACCACCAAGACGCTGCTGACCCAGATCAATCAGAATCAGGGAAGTCTCGCCTTTGTCGGTACGCAGTTGCGGCGTCAGTGAACGGCGAATATCCGCCACAGGCGCAACACCTGTGATGACCAGTGACAGCGGCGCAGTGACGCTCTTTTGCTCATCGCCATCTTTCCAGACGGTACGCATGGACATGGAGTCCTTACCGACAGGAATACAGATGCCAAGCTCAGGGCACAGCTCCATACCCACCGCATGAACGGTGTCATACAGTGCTTCGTCTTCACCGGCGTGGCCAGCGGCACACATCCAGTTAGCCGACAGCTTGATGTCGCTCAGTTTGTCGATGCGCGCAGCAGCCAGGTTAGTAATCACCTCGCCCACCGCCATGCGACCGGATGCAGGTGCATCAATGACGGCCAACGGCGTGCGCTCGCCCATTGCCATCGCTTCACCGGTGTAAACATCATAAGCAGAAGCGGTCACAGCGCAGTCAGCAACCGGCACCTGCCAGGGGCCAACCATCTGATCACGATTAACCAGACCTGTGATGGTGCGGTCACCGATGGTGATCAGGAAGCTTTTGCTGGCGACCGCAGGCAGTTGCAGAACACGCTTGGCCGCTTCCGACAGTTCAATACCGTCCAGCTGCAGTGCCTGGCGCTCAAAAGTCTTGCGCTCGATGGAGCGGTGCATGCGTGGCGGTTTGCCAAACAGCACATTCATCGGCAGATCAACGGGGTTGTTTTCAAACAGCTCATCACCCACACGCAGATGCTGCTCATCAGTGGCTTCACCCACGATGGCATAAGGGCAGCGTTCGCGACGGCAGATCTCTTCGAAGACAGCCAGATTTTCAGGAGAAACCGCCATAACATAGCGCTCCTGAGACTCGTTACACCAGATCTCCAGTGGAGACATGCCAGGCTCGTCATTATTGACGCGACGCAGCTCAAAGTTACCACCACGGCCGCCGTCTTTTACCAGCTCAGGGAAGGCGTTCGACAGACCGCCTGCGCCCACATCGTGGATAAAGGCAATGGGGTTAGCATCACCACGCTGCCAGCACTGGTCGATAACTTCCTGACAGCGGCGCTCCATCTCGGCGTTATCACGCTGCACAGACGCAAAATCCAGATCTTCAGCACTGGAGCCGGAAGCCATGGAAGACGCCGCACCGCCGCCCAGACCAATCAGCATAGCGGGGCCGCCAAGGCAGATCAGCTTGGCACCAACGACGATTTCGCCTTTCTCAACGTGATCTTCACGGATGTTACCCAGACCACCTGCCAGCATGATGGGTTTGTGATAACCGCGAACTTCTTCGCCGTTAACGGTCTGGACTTTGTCTTCATAAGTACGGAAATAACCGTTCAGGTTAGGACGGCCAAATTCGTTATTGAATGCCGCACCACCGATAGGGCCTTCGATCATGATGTCGAGGGCCGATACGATGCGCTCAGGCTTGCCGTAGCTGGACTCCCAAGGCTGTTTGAAGCCTGGAATGTTCAGATCAGATACGGTAAAGCCGGTCAGGCCTGCTTTGGGCTTGGATCCACGGCCAGTTGCGCCTTCGTCACGAATCTCACCACCAGCACCGGTCGCAGCGCCGGGGAAAGGCGCAATCGCCGTCGGGTGGTTGTGGGTTTCCACCTTCATCAGGATGTGAATCGGCTCCTGATGACGGGTGTACTCTTTGGAATCAGGGTTCGGGAAGAAGCGTGGTGCTTCATGGCCGACGATCACCGCCGCGTTGTCCTTGTAGGCCGACAGCACACCTTCACCGTTTAACTGGTGGGTGTTGCGGATCATGGCGAACAGGGATTTTTCCTGCAGCTGGCCATCGATATCCCAGCTGGCATTAAAGATCTTGTGACGGCAATGCTCGGAGTTGGCCTGAGCGAACATCATCAGTTCGATATCTACGGGGTTACGGCCAAGTTCGGTGAAGGCTGTGACCAGATAGTCGATTTCATCATCGGCCAGCGCAAGGCCCAGTGCGACGTTGGCTTTCTCCAGGGCAGGACGACCGCCACCGAGAATGTCCACCGTGGTGAAGGCTTTGGCTTTATGCGCTTCAAACATCGCGCTCAGCTGAGCTTCTTCGGTGAAAACAGACTGCACCATACGGTCATGCAGCTGAGTAACCAGCGCCGCTTTTTCTTCTGCAGAGAAAGGACCACCGGCAACCACAAACCGGGTGGCACGCTCAATACGCTTCACTTTGGCAAGGCCGCAGTTACGAGCAATATCGGTTGCTTTGCTGGACCAGGGAGAAATCGTGCCGGAACGAGGCACAACGATAAACTGCTCGCCCTCAGGCTGTTCGCTGGAAGCCGCAGGACCGTAGGTCAGCAGACGGCCGAGCACATCCTGCTCGTCGGATTCCAGGGATTCGCCGACATCCACCAGGTGCAGGAATTCGGCATAGACATCCGTGACACTGGCAACGTCAGCCTGTAAAGTGGCCAGCAGTTTGCTGCGACGGAAGGGTGATAATGCGGGCGCTCCACGCAGGATAAGCATGACAGTATCGTGCCTCTTGTAGGAGATTCTGGAGTTAGAACCGGTAGCTGGGGAAAACCTATCCGCCAGAGTGCTGATCGATGAACGCACTGGGGGATAGATTCTGAGGGCGCAAATGATACTGAAAAAGCGCCAGCGGATACAGCCAGTTCGTGAGATATTCCTGCTCTTTTGCGCAAGCACCGTGACGGGTTTCCAATGACTGACACAGTTTTTCGTCAAGACACGCAGTAAGGTTGTCACGCATGTGGATGCAACATCATCGTTCCTGGCTTTTCTGGGTCTATCTGGCCCTGGTCGTATCGATCCCCCTGATCGCTGCCCAGCAGCAAATTAGTCAGCTATCGCGCATTGATGATCGTGGTGTTTTACGCGTTGCCACTCGCAATATTCCCACTGCCTACTATGAAGACGCCCAGGGCCCGGCCGGGTTTGAGTACGATCTTCTCAGCGCCTTTGCCAAAGAGCGCAACCTCAAGCTTGAACTCACCATTGTTCGCAATCGCAGTGACCTGTTTGATCTTTTAAAACAGCGCAATGTCGACATGGCCGCCGCCTCGTTATTTCAAAGTAACGCCCGCGAGGCCAACTTCCCCACATCAGATCCTTACGCCTTTGCCGTCTCGCAGGTGGTGTATCTGGGCGACAAGATTGAGGGCAATGCCGCCCAGTCCATGGCTGATCTCATTGGTAAACGGGTACTGGTTCAGGCTGGCAGTGCCCACGCAGAGCGGCTGCAGGAGCTGAAACAGGACTTACCCGGACTGGAATGGGAAGAAACCGAAGACATGGACCTTCCCGATATGCTGGAGCTCCTGAAAAACGGCGATGCCGACTATCTGATCAGCGATAACATGTCCTTGTCACTCTACCAGCCGATGTATACCAGTATGCGCAAAGCCTTCACACTGGATGCCCCCCAGCCGCTGGTCTGGTATCTCGCGCCGACGGCAGATAAAAGCCTGCGCGCCGCAATCAATACCTTTCTGGCGTCACGCTCCACGCAGGAGCTGATCAGTCAGCTTTATGACAAATACTTCGAACACACTCAACGTTACGACTTTATTGGTATCCGCGCCTTTCGCCAGCACATCAAAACCCGTCTGGGTGAATATCAGCCTTGGTTTGAAGAAGGTGCTGACAAATATGAATGGGAATGGGAGTTGCTCGCTGCCCTGGGCTATCAGGAGTCAAAATGGGACAACACCGCGGTTTCCCATACGGGTGTGCGCGGCATCATGATGCTGACGCTGAATACCGCTCGCTCCTTGGGCGTGGATGATCGCAACAATCCTGAGCAGAGCATTCTGGGCGGCGCCCGCTATCTTCGCCGGATGTACAACCTTTTGCCGGACCGCATCCCCGATCCGGACCGAACCTGGCTGGCTCTGGCCGCCTACAACGTAGGAATGGGGCATTTGGAAGATGCGCGAATTCTGACCCAAAATGCCGGGCTGGATCCGGATCGCTGGAGTGATGTACGCCAGTATTTGCCGAAACTGGCGCTGAAACGCTGGTATACCCAAACCAATCACGGCTATGCCCGAGGCTGGGAGCCGGTGATTTACGTTCGAAATATTCGTCTGTATCGCGAGATATTGCGCCTAGAAAATCTGCCCTATAAAGCAGAACTTTCTGACCTGCCGGAAACGCCGCGCTTCAAGGTCTTTGATCGCATCCCACCAACACTGTGACAAAAAGCGCAACAGCTGGAGGTTATTGCTGAGCCGCCTGCTGCGCTTGTTTCAGTCGTTTTTTCTCATCCCGGCGCAGCTTAAAGAAGGCGCTCAGTTGCTGACTGCACAGCTCCGCCAGCACTCCGCCGGTCACCTCAATCTGATGATTCAGATAAGGGGCCTGTAAAAGCTGCCCCTGCGACTCCACCACGCCGGCTTTAGGCTCTGCGGCTCCATACACCAGACGTTTGACCCGCGCATGCACCATGGCTCCGGCACACATGGTACAAGGTTCAAGCGTGACATAGAGCGTCGCTTCAACGAGCCGGTAATTTTCCAGATGGGCCGCTGCCTGCCTTAATGCCTGCACTTCTGCATGGGCTGTCGGATCATGGCTGCCAATAGGACGGTTGTAGCCCTCGCCGATAACCTCGCCATTCAGCACCACCAGCGCCCCAACCGGCACCTCACCCTCGGCAGCCGCCTGCTCTGCCAACGCCATGGCACGACGCATCCACTTTTCGTCTTCGTTATTGATACACATCACGTTGAGTAAACCGACCTCTGGGTCACAATCAGAAAAGTACGCTGATCAAGCATCCGGCGACAACTTAAGCATCAGGCTGCGGCACTAGCATACTGAAAAAGCGGCGCCTGAGGGGAGACTTCCTATACTCAAGGCAGGAAAGGCGTACTGAAGCAAAGGAGCAAGAATGAAAACCGTAGCCGATTTGATGATTACCCAACTCCACAGCCTGACGACAGAGTCGAGCATTGCTGATGCCCGGGAACTGATGCGTCAGCACAGTATTCGTAACGTGCCCATTCTTGACCCGGAAAGTCAGCGCTTCGTCGGCATCGTCAACCAGCGCGATATGCTGCGCCAGTCCTTCGCTTTGGTGGCGGAGACGGGTTTAGCGGGCCTGACGGCGCGAGAGCAAGACATCCGGGTGACGGAAATTATGGCGACCGATGTGATTACCACCAGCGCCGACACCTCTCTGCTGACGGCGGGTCGCTACTGTCTGGAAAATAAACACGGTTGTTTGCCGGTACTGGATGAACAGGATCGACTACTTGGCATCCTGACACCGAGTGATTTCGTCCGTCTCTGCGTCAACTTCCTTGAAGCTGCTGAACACTAAGGCGCCAGTTTCAGATAAAAAGGTGGTTCGCCAACAAATCGTGCAGGAAAGCTCCGCGCCTGAGGTAAAGGCTCGCTACTCAGGCGACAGCTCCCCTGCCGCAGTGCCCATTGGGCGCTGCCGTTGTACCAGGCATCGACCACCGGTAGCGCAGAAGTCGCTCTGGCAACTTTGATCCCGTACTGAGTGACCAGAGCCGTACATTCCTGCTCAGCCATGGACAGCGCTTGCCGAAGCGCCGAGGGTCTGGGAGCAGAGAGAGTGAAGCACCAGAGCAATGCGGGCATAAGAAACAGCACGGCAGCAAGAGTCATCATTTTCTGGCGATGCGCAACACCCGTCACCCTGGCGTCAAGTACATTCGCCCAACCCAACCCCGCAAGCATCAACAGCATGTAATACAGCCAGGCACCATGGCGTAAGTTACGTGGGTTCTGCCCCAGCAAAGTCCAGAGAAGCACAACCCCGAGACCCAGCCACAACCAGCCATGCTGCTTGCGAGCTGCAAAGCCGCCAAACAACAGTAACGGCCAGAGCCATAACGGAATAATCCCCGCAAAAAACTGCCGCCACTGCTCTGAACGGCTCACAGCCTGAGCTGCACCGCTTTCAATTGCGGTATTGCCCCACAACAAAAAGTGCCCCTGAGTAAAACGCCAACCTTCGCTGAAATAGCCAAGCCCGTCCCGCGACAGCACATAAAGCAGAACGAGCGCGCCTATCAGCAGGTGCACTGCCAACCACAACAAGAAAAAGCTTTCTCTGCCGCCCGAAGCTGCCCGCCCTGCCCCGATCAGCACTAACGCTGCGGCTATAGCAAAATAGCTGGGCCTAACCGTCAGCATCAGCGCGCTGAACAGCGCCGCCAGAAGAAGATAACGACAGCTTTTGGCTCTCAGCAGAAACCCAAGACTTAAGAAAGAAAGCCCAATGGCCAGACTGTCAGAAAGGCCCGATAACGCCAGCGCCGCACTGAGCGGATGTAACAGCACCAACACCACCGCACAAAGAGCCAGCCACGGAGAAAGTCGCGTAACCAACGCAAAATAAAGCGCAATCGCGGTCAGGATGACTCCCGCAGTGCTGGTGGCAATAATGGCCTGAACTGGCGTGAGTAACAGCGAAAAAAAACGCGCAGCAAGAATAAATCCGGGATAGCCAGGAAAGTGAGGCGACTCGCTGATCACCGAGAAATTCACCACACCGCGAGCAAAGTTCACCTCATCGTCAGAATCCAGCTGCCATGGAAACTGCAGCATTCGCCCAATAAATATCAGGCATAGCAACATCAGCCCTAAAGCTGGCCGCCAGTGAAAACCGGTGAATGTTTGACCTGAAAGCATCCTCATACCAGGAACCATGCTCATAAGCTTGCAGCCCGGAAAAACAAAAGCCCCGCCAGCAGTGGCAGGGCTTTTTGACACTCAGAAGCCATTAGCCCTGAACGCTGCCTAGCGCATCCATCACGGATTTTTCCGCTGCTTCAAATGCTTTGGGATCAGGCGCTTTGGTACCCACACCGAACACGCCTGGGTTACCGATACTTTCCAGCGCCTGGCTTAGTGCATCCTCTGCACGCTTCCAGTCATCGGCGGGAATACCGGACTGCAGTAAATCCAGGAATTTCTTGGACTTCACCACCAGTACCTTGGCTGTCTGGTAATCGCTGAGGTTATCGCCTGCACCCTCCAGACGACGCTCAATCTCAGCCTTGTAGGCCAGGTTCAGCAGTTTATCGAGCCTGGCGCTGTCCAAGGCATCTACCGCCTCGTGCATGGGCTTGATCAGCACAACGTTATGGTGCTCTTCGAGATAGACCAGCTCATCATTGAGGCTATCCAGCGTCGTGGTCGCCGTCGACTTGTCCTTGTTGGCCAAGGCTGTCATCAGCGTTTCCCGGCCATCAATCAGTGGCTCTTTACCGGCTGCAGCATAGGAGTAGGCGAAGCTCTGGCTTGAGATCAGCATGCCCAGCAATAGGCTCAGGCAAGTAAGAAATCGAACAGTAAAAACCTTCATGAAGGCCTCCTCAGGCGACACTCTGGGTTTCAATAACAGTATTTTCATTGCGATGATCGAAGATAGCACGGCGCTCATCCTTACCGCTGATCAGCATATCCGCCGCCATCAAGCCCATCTCCATCGCGGTATCCGTGAAGATATAGCGAAAGGTGCCCTGACGGCCAGCCATCACCAGATTGCGATAGGGCATCAATGCGCGAATCGCATTCTCGCGCTTTTGCCGATAGCTCAGATCCATGATCGGATAGGCATGCTCGCACCAGGCAGAAAAATGCTCATCGCCAGCCTTGCTGACATCCAGACCCAGATGAGTCATATCCGCTTCCACCTGTTTGCGAAGAGCAGGTTCATCACTATTCCAGATACGATCCCCCTTCTGACAGGGAATCTCGAACATCAGCGAGGTTTTCCCCTCTGGTGCCATAAAGGGTGATCGCCGGCGCGGCTCCTGCAGGCGTGTGCCCAGAATCGCCTCATCGGATAAATACTGCCAGGTGTTATCAGACACGTTTTCCTGATTCATCGGCAGATTAAAAAAGCGCAGCGAGCGGTAGTTAAGATCACAGGGAATCGACAGCATGCGACAGACCTCCGGTAGCGGAATCGTCGCCACGACGGCGCTGCAGGGCTGAAGCTGCTCCTGAGTCGGCTCGCTGGATTGTGGCTGGTCCGATACGGTTTTGAGGTAACGGACTGCAGTGACTCCACAGTCGTTGTATTCCAGCCCGCACACATCGGCCTGAGTGATAAAGCTCACACCGGCGGCTTCCAGTCGCTCATGCAAGGTCGTGAAAATCTGTCCGAACCCCAGTTTGGGATAACGGTATTTGCGTGCGTAAGTACGAGGGGTTGTCGGGCCGCGCTGCCATAAGCGACGTACGACATCTTTCAGGTCAATCAGACTGATGCGCTGACCCGCCCAGTCGGCGGAAAGTGTCGCCGGCTCAATCCCCCAGAGCTTGCGGGTATAGCCTTCAAAAAAGTGCTGATACAGGGTTTTGCCAAAACGATTGGTGATCCACTCGGCGAAACTGCAATCCTCGTTTTTACCAATGCGACGGCGAAAAGGCATTTTCAGCCAGTCGATAGCAGCGCCTGCCAACAAGGAAAAAGGCGCATTCTTTAACAGGTTACCGGCACTGAGCGGATAGTCATAAGTGCGGTTGCGAAAGCGAATCACACTTTTGCGCTCGGCATGCAACAGAGACTCCCCCATCAGTTCATCGACGAAGTCGAGCAACTTGGGGTTTTTGGTGATAAAGCGATGACCGCCATAGTCAAAACGGTAGTCACCCTCTTTACCCTGGAAAGACAAGGTAGCGCACATGCCGCCCGCTTCCTGGGCTTTTTCCAGCACGACCACAGATTTACCCGCCTCCTGCAACTGCCAGGCGGCCATCAAACCGGCAGGCCCACCGCCAAGAACGACGATGGGAGCATCGATTTCGTGTTGATTCATTGAAGAACGACTGCCTGTCATCGGTACTGCCTTCTCCATAGTGCGCCGAAGAACAGCAGATAAAATGCCCAGGCCAGCAACTGCAGGAGGCCCGGAGAAGAGTTATAGCCAAAGAGTGCACGCAGGAAAGTCCCGATCAGCGCACGATCATCCAGTACAGAGCGCAGCGCGGCATCGATGGTCACCGTCAGGCCATTACTGCCGAACGTGGATTGCAGCGATTGCTGGATCAGATCGAGGCCATGTGTGATATCAAACAGCGGCGCATAGACCATCGGAATCCAGTTGGCAGCCTGCAGCATATTCACGGCGGATGACAGCAGACCCGCAGCGATCAGCATGATCAGCAAGCTGCTCCATTTAAAGAAGGAGCGAAGCGGTACCTTACGGGTGGAGCGCATCAGAGCCCATACCAGCACGAAGGCCAGTACCAAACCCAGAATGGCGCCGCTCATGCCGGACTGCAGCGTAATACCCTGACCGGAGTACACCAGTGCCGAGAAGAAAAGTACCGTTTCAAAGCCTTCGCGCATCACCGCCAGGAACGCCAGAAACGCAAGGCCCAGCGCTTTCTCACCATTCACCAGCTGCTCGACGTTTTCCTTCATCTGGTCGCTTTTGTTCTTGCCCTGCTTGCTCATCCACAAGGCCATGGAAGACAGCACAACCGTCGCGAAAATCAGGATTCCCGCCATCAACAGGTTGCGGTAGTGCTCGTTATGGAACTGGTCAATCACCACCTGGAACAGGAAAGCCACCACCAGTGAGGCAATCAGACCGACGCCGACACCAGCGTACACATACTTATTAAAGCGTGAGGCGTTGAGTTTACTGAGGTAGGACAAGCAGATCCCGACCAGCAGGAATGCCTCCAACCCTTCGCGCAATGTAATCAAAAAACTGGCAAACATGATGCTCCTCGATACCGTTGCAGGTAATGAGCGTCTGGTAGACAAACTTCCCAGACAGGGTTTCAACCACGGTGTTTTGGCTTTAAGCAGCATTCAGGGTGCAGCCAAAAGCCTTTATTCAGTATTTAGTTCAGCGTTGTTTTAACACGCTCCAGAGTAACGACCTCGGGGTCTGTTAACGCCGGATTTTGCTGCTTGGCCACATCCGTAATCCACTGGGGATAGGTTCTGAACTGCATTTTCACCTCGACCGTCAGCGGCCCTTTGGCCTCAGCAGGCAATGGATAGGCCTCATCCCGATAACCGTCTGCCGGAATACGGGTATCCTTCAGCAACTTGGCATATCGCCAGAAATGCAGCCCGACCGGATGACCTTCTTTATCGCCGAAGACCTTCTGGAACATATGTGCGTCTTCAGGCACTTCATTCCGGGCATTAAGTTGGCCGTTCGTGACAAGCACATTGCCATCAGCATCCCAGACATTCACTTCCAGCCAGAACTCCCGGAAATCCGACACGCCGGTCGGGAAACCATGCCCAGCGCCGGTATTACTGACTCGCACCACTACATTTTCGCCCTCACGGCGAACGTTTAGGGTGGTCGCACTCTTTAATAACGCCAGCGTCTGGGCGGCAAGTTCAGGGTCGCGCAGTCCGGCCAGATGCAGCTGAGCTCCGGGGAAGCGGTGGGTATAAACATTGTCTTTAAGCGGGCCGTTTTTGGTCGCCTGTCCAGGCACTGGCGCACCACCATTGCCGGGTTCTGCATTCATATGGCAACTGATGCAGGTGCGTCGGTCAGCAGGATTTTCAGCAGTTGCGTACGAGGAGACGGACCACTCTTCCCAGGTATTCACGATCTTGCTGCCGGTACCCGGAGCAAACTCGTCATGGCAGCTTTTGCAATAGAGCGCATCACCATAGACGGGCCTGGAATAGGACGCCACGTGGGCAGCCGGCTTGGCATTAATCATCCGCTGCCCAATCCAGCGAGCCAGCGCGTTATCGCTACTTTCGAACAGGTAGCTTTCACGACTGGAAAGATTGACCGTAAGCGAGGCATTACCGCCAGCATCCTCGACGGATTCCACTCGGTGACAGAACAGACACCCCGTACCCTCTTCAACTACCGGATGGCCATTTTCCAGCGCCTTTTTGAGGGACTCGCCCTCGCGCTCCAACATATGATTTTCGCCGGGCAGCTCTTTAATGCCGCTCAGCACGGCTTGCGGCATGTGGCAGGACTGGCACCACTGACCAAACTCCTTGCCTTCCGTTTTTTCCGCCAGCTTGAGTACGGCGACATAATAGGGATTGGATTGCCCCATCAAACGGTGGTTCGAGGTCGCCCACTGGTCAAAAATCTCCTGATGACAGGACTCACAGGTGGCCGAGTTCAGCCACTCTTTAGGGTGCGGCAACTGCTCCTGTCCATTGAGACGCAACCAGCTCGCCAGAAACGGCAGGTTGTAAGATGCGATAACGTAACGATGGAGGTCTTCCATCATTTTCTTGGCCTTGGGTTCAGGCGCTTCCGGCGTGATAGCAATAGCGCCATCACGATCATCGTGGCCAAAACCGCCTTGGGTATCCTTGACCATGCGAATGTATTCGGAGAGGAAGTCCCCCGAGACCATGTGCTTCATATCGCCATGGCCGGTAATGGCATTGTCTGCCGGTACCTGTCCGTGGGCATCCTGCAGGAATTTATTGGTGAAGTTAAAGCCATCAAGATGGCAGGACTGGCAACTCATCCAGTTATCACCTGCCATAGGGAACTCAGGGTCACGCTGGGTATTACCCAAATTGAAAAGCCGCAGGCCCTCTCGCTGATCGGCGGACAAAGCGTCGTGCTCAACCAGCGTTGCCCAGACCGGCTTGATGACTCGCGCCCGGGCAAAGGCACCATCGCCACCGGTCGTGACTTCAGTCACATCCAGGCTTTGCGCATTCTGCACCAGCAGCTGGTCTTTATCGATCAAGAGCCCACGCGGATTGCTGCCCGGCAAGTGTCGCAGCAACTGGGTGGCACGTGCGCCCTGTTTCTCGCCGGTGGAGCGATGGCGCTTCTTGTTGAATTTACCTCGTCGTGAGCGATCAAAAACCAGCAGATCCTCACTGCCCGCCAGGGTCACATAGACTTTATTGCCATCCGCACTGAACACCGCCGCAAAAGGATTACTGACGATCTCTGAACGGTTTGCGCTGGTCAGCAGGTTGATCTGTTCAAATAACTGCTTGCGCTCTTCCGGCAACTCCTGCTCATCACCCGGCGTCAGGTCTATCACCGATACTGCGGGGAAAACCGTGCTCTGAAACTGGAAAGGATGATCAAAATTCCACAGTACATGTGGCAACCAGGCACGATCCCCTTCCGGGCTGATAGCAATATCGTCCAGTAAGCGTGGCAAGCCCTGGGAGACGGTCTGATCCGGGTTTTGCTCAACCGCAAGATCAATCCGCTTACTAAGAGAAAGGCTCAGCTTCTGCTCAACATCAGTAATCGTATAAATCGACAGTTGGCCAGTCATCGCGTGGCTGACCAACAGGCGCCCATCATCGGTCAATGCCAGCCCACGCGGCGTATCCGCGGTGTTTTCCCGCAGCACAATATCGCCAGAGGTATTGATCGCAACCAGCTGATGATCTTCAAAGAGAGTGACCCAGAACACCTTGTGAACAGCATCATAGATAACGCCGTAAGGCCGACGCCCCAGCTTGATGTGTGCTTTGGGAGAGAGAGAGGCCGCATCCAGCAGCACCGCCTCGCCATCGAGGTAGGACGTCGCCAATGCCACGCCTGCATCAGACACCGCCACTTCGCGAATATCCCGCCCCAGCGGCTGCTCGACTTCACGTAAACCGCTTTTGGCATCCAGCAGACTGACCGAGCCTGCCTCAGCATTCGCGCTGTAGATCTTGCCGTTGAAACTAATAAAGGGCGAGCTACTGACAGCTGCATTGGCCAAGGTGCTGATAAGAAGCAGCATCATTAACAGCACTGTGCTTACCAGCACGCTGTAGCGCCCACGAGCCCAACCGCTGTCCATATCGTCGCCAATGCAAAGTAACGAAAGCGGGAAAAGACTATGTGAGATTTTTTTCAGGTGGAGATGACGAACTGCTGTCACCGACGCCCCCTGTGCCGAAAACGAAGAACACTCCATCGCCATGCATGCACAACCACCATAGAAGTCAGCAACAGGCTGGAGTACAGATGAACAGTGTGAGCAACCCGACCCAGCATATCGCCGGGGTTACCATGCAGAAACAAAATGACGCCCGTTACCAAAACCGCCAGCAGATTAAGCTCAATGACCCGGCCGGTGGTTCGCAACCAACGTTTGCGGCTTTTGCGCAGTAACTGCCTGTGCGCCCACCAGAAGCGAACGACCACCGCTCCGCCCAGCGTGATTCCCATCAGTACATGCAATGGCATTGCCAGCCGTTGCAAAGACCAGTCGATGGACAGTGGTGTCCACATGACCAGACCAGTCAACAAGAGGAGATAAAGAGAAAGTTCGGAGGCACGATGAAAATAGGCCAAACGAGGAATCCGGCGGAACATAGGAAACTCACCCGACCCCTGCGCTTTGTGCGCACCGCGGTGATGACCTTTGCCGTGCCGGTGCGATTTACCTGCCGGTAATCTTTCCAGTCTGACTGCCTGATTCATGATGAGAGTCTTGGTGTTATTACGTCTGATTCTTATTACCACTTTAGGGCTGATTATCACGCCATAAAAGGATTTTTCCTACCCTTTTGTTACGACTGATCCCCAAGCATCGCGCCATCTGCAGAAATACTGAGTGACATCAGGCCCTTTGGACAGGCTGGCAAAGCCCCAAGCTTGCGTCCGAGATGTCGGCAGAAATAAAAAAGGCGGAAGCTTTAGCTCCGCCTTTTTAGTTCACTCAGGTTATCTCAACCTTAAATGAGATTACTTTTTGCCGGAGATCTCAATCTTTCCGGCCAACACTGGAGCAACACCTGCTTTACCGACCTGAGGCACGCCGTCCTCATCGGTGTCACCGGTGTTGCCAGTCGCCATGACGTTTTCACCAGAGTCACCCAGCCATTCAGCCAACTGCATACCACCGTTAACGGTATTGCTGAACCAGGCAACGTAACGTTCGGTCAGCTGCTGCAGTTCCAGCGCAGGGGTATTCTCAGAGCCACGGTTACGCAGGTTCTGAATCGCAGAACGAAGGCCACCAGAGATCGCCGCCTGAGTCCAGGGGGTGTAAACAGTGCTGTCACCGTTTAGCCAGGTGCCAGCATCAGCATTGAAGTAGGCTTTGTCTGCCACCGCGAACAACTTGCGCGCAGCATCACGGTAGGCCGTGTCCTTGGTTGCCAGGAAGGCAGCCGTCAGACCACGAACCGCGGCAAACTGCGCATCCACACTCTGACCTTTATCCACAGCTCCGCCGATAGTGGCGCCATCAGCCACCAGACCATTGTCAGTGATCAGGTGTTTGATCAGGTAATCCGCCTGCTGCTTGATCAGCGCCAGTGCCTGTTTACCTGCTTCGGTTTCCAGACCCGAGGCATCATCACCTGCGGCGTAGCCTACAGGCAGTGCATCCTGGGCACGCTGGAAGATCTGCAGAGCGACTAGCGTGTAAGCCGCATCAAAGGTGCTGACATGCTTGCCCTGTTTGCCATCTTTATATTGATCGACAAAAGTGCCTGCATCTTTGTTGAAATGCAGCGCCTGCAAGTTAGCAAACTCGAAATGAGACAGGTTTGATGCCAGCGAGAAGGCATCACTACCGGCAACGTTATTACTCAGATCGTCATCGGTATTCTTCTCAGGTGCTTTAGCGAAAGGCGCACCATCAAACACCGCCAGGAAGGCTGGGTTCTGGTTGCTGTTCGCTTTGCGCTGGTCAGAGTAAGCGTAGAACTCAGACAGCGGCCAGAGCATTTCCCAGGTATCACGCAGCGTCGAGCTGGCATCGGACACGCTCAGGCTATCAATGGAGTTAACGCCATTGGCCTGACCTTCCTTTACTGCCACTTTGTGCGGGAAGTACACCACACCTTTGGCTGGATCGTAGTCAGGGGTAATCGCTGCGCCGAGTTTCTTGCCATCAAAGCCCAGCATCGTTTGCATGGTCAGAAGCTTATCAATGGATTGCTCAGTAAGGATCATGCCGTTCATCCCATCGGCAGAAGATACGCCGAGCTTATGAACACCATCCTGATCCATGGTCGCAGAGTCCGCTTCCACTTCTTCATCACTGTCAGCAACGTGCATACCACCCAGGAAGTCCTGAGACCACATGACTTCTTTCAGGAAGATGCCGCCGATAGCCGCAGGCTCAAAGGACTTATCAAAGCTCTCTGCATTCCAGGCCAGTGACTTGTAATCACGGAAATAGGCTGGCGTGCTGCTCTCCCCTTTCATGGGGTTACCTTTGGCCGTCGTGCCATCCAGCTCATCACTGTTTACCGGCGTTTCATCGGCTTTACCCGCCAGCTTGGGCGAGCCGGACGCATAGGGCAGTGACAGAGGGTACATATTCAGTGGAATTTCTTCGGCCGGGAAACCGACCGCGTCCGCCATGCTGATAAAGCGCTTACCAAAATCCTCCATCGAGCCGCCACGGGCCTTATTAAGCGGCCCGTTCACCAGATGAATACCCATCTTGGACTGATAGTTCAGTGCATACATGGCTTCTTCAGAGTACTCATAGGACTCGATACCGGCCTTGTAATCGAATACATGGGGAGCGTTAACCAGATTCGGATCCAGGCTATCCAGATCAATTCCCAGTGATTCCGCCAGTGGCTCACCGGACAATTCAAACTCGGTATAAGCCAGCATTTCTGCGGCAGGAGCAAAAGTCGTATCTTGAACTTTGACCGCAGCAGCAGCCATCTGTGAAGCCAATGCAGAAGCGACAGCACAGGCGAGCAACGATTTCTTCACGGGATCCCCTAAACGTCTGAACAGGTAAATAGCCAGCCTTTCAAAAATACGAAAGAACAAGCAGAGAATGAAAGTCATTATCATTAACAAAACGATTTGTATCAACCCCTGAAGCATTTATGTTTTAGCAATAAACTTATAAGCAAAAACAAACCCGCTAAAATAACAGCACCGAACCGATCAGGCGGCATTGAGTTAAGCCCGCCTTAAGCCGTTCATATCATCTTGTACTCACTTCCGACTTCGCCGCTGCTATCAGGAGCTTTCATGACGATTGATTGGGCAAGCTTCACCCCTTATTCCGCTTTAGTGGGCGGAGCACTCATCGGCATTTCCGTAGGCTTGCGCGTACTTCTATTAGGGCGCGTTACCGGGATCAGCGGCATGATCCGACAGAGCATTAAGGCCACAGGCCCAGCCCGCTGGAGTAATCTCGCATTTCTTGCAGGACTCATGCTTCCCCCGGCATTACTGACACTGACGCCCTGGTCGATCAGCAAAACAGAAAGCATTCATTCCTCCTGGTGGTTACTGATAATCGCAGGGTTATTAGTGGGTATAGGTACAAGACTGGGCTCAGGCTGCACCAGTGGCCATGGAGTCTGCGGAAATGCACGCCTCTCACCCCGCTCACTGGTAGCCACCTTCAGCTTTATTGCGATGGGGATGATCACCGTTGCCTGTCTTCGCTTACTTGAAGGAGCAGCATCATGAGCAGAGGAATTAACTTTGTAAGTGGCGTGCTGTTTTCACTGGGGCTTATGATCTCCGGTATGACGTCCCCGCAAAAAGTACAGGCCTTTCTCGATATCGCAGGACAGTGGGACCCGTCTTTGATTCTGGTGATGGTGGCAGCTATTGCCATAGCCTTTCCCTGTTTTCACTGGGTCGAGCAGCGCGATGCAACTCTCTATGGCACACCTGCAGAGCTCCCTGATAAGCACCCCATCACTCGCTCGCTGATTTTCGGTAGCTTACTCTTCGGCATAGGCTGGGGATTAGCCGGTATTTGCCCGGGCCCGGGCTTGGCACTGGCAGCCTCAGGGCTGCCGCTTGCCTGGCTATTCATCATCTTTATGCTGATAGGCATGCTGGTAAAACTTCCAGGTAAATCCTGACTTTTTGCATGAAATACAGTGTATTAAGGCACCCTGTAATATCTGCCACCCTCTTACTTTCTGCCCTGACAAAGTTACTTGCCACCGTATCATAAAAACAAAAAAGCCTTATAAAACAATAACTTAAAAACTGGCACAGCAAATGCATTATCTATTACTGCAAACTAATAGCATTGACTGAAGGAGAGAGGCGGAAGCGAGTTTTCATAAACGCACTGCCACTCCTTGGAAGCTCGGCTGATGACACATCAGCAATCTTTGGAGTTTGAGACTCTCAAGAATGAGGTTCAGTCCGCAGGATGCGGCACTTCGTCTCAGCACCACCATAGTCGGATTAAAGCGAGCCAAGAGGGGACTTTATTATGTTGACCAAAGACGAAAAGAAGACTGAGTTAAAGGTGTTAAACCAAGTGCTAGCCGTATGTGAGGATGGAAAAAGCTTCTATCAGCATGCAGCTCGCGAGGTTGACAGTGCATCTTTGCGTAGAGTGTTTCTTGAGCAGGCGCAAGCTCGCCGGGAAGCAATTCAGGAGCTGACAGAAGAAGTTCAGCATCGTGAAGGATCACCAGTCGATAATGGCACCGTCTCAGGCACATTACAGCAATGGTATACAGACATTCGGGCATCACTTTCAGACAGCCAGGACTATCAATTCATTGTGGCGCTGGAAGAAGCCGAGACAAGGTCTTTGAATGAGCTGAAACAGGCAGTGAGATCACTGCATAACCCAAGGCTGGCAAGCAAACTAGGAAGCCATCTCGCCACTATTCAGTTGGCCCATGATCGAATGAAGTCGATCAAGGATGATATGAAGCGGACGCATCACTGATGAAACCACCTCCCTCAAAACGTCCTACTTGCCTTAAAAAATGAAAGCCCCTTAATTGGGGCTTTCGTTTATCCAGCCTCTTCTCATCTGCCAAACGAAAATCTCGCAGCCGCTCCCTTCCTTCATAGCCTGGCTAAAAAGCCTATTCTCAACACATGCATAACCACGACCTCGCTAGTTTGGCTTCCCAGCGAATACAGCTGCGAAACTTCATAGGAGCACCGCATCCTCCGGAAGTAACTCATATTTCAAAGTATGTAATTTTTAACGGGTGCCTTACGTAAAAAATACCGACTCCATCATTACAACGCTTTTCCAAAAATTACCCGATCTGGAAAAACTTGCCAAAGGGATAGGAAATTTCTACAAGCAGCTGCTTGAAAAACTAACAAATGACCATTTAAAACCTTACAAATCAATAACTTAAAAAGTTGGCACACATCTAGCTTATATACAAACAACTAACCGATAATAAATTATGGATGATAAGACGATGATTGAGATTCTGTTAACCTTATTCGTAGGAACCCTGGTAGCCCTTGCAGCGACAATTGGCCTGTTCTCAACAATCTCCGTGAATGTAGTTGGCATTTGCTTAACATTCATTGTAGCGACATTTGCGATCTGCCTTTTCATGGAACGCTTCAGCTACTACAAACTGAACAAAATTAAAGAAGAGCTGGCAATCTAAGATCCTGCGCTCTGGCAAAATATACCTTGCCCAATAAAGCCCATAGGCGATAGCAAACTATCACCTATGGGTTTTCTACTTTATAAGCACCTAAAAAATAAAAGTAATTATTTTCAAACCCCGACAAAAAATTCAGAATCACACCTCAAAACTAAAATAGTTTTCAATAGACCTACCTTTCAGTAACACCTCTTTTTTTTATCTTCCAAGCTTACTTATCAAAAAGCCTCCCACTGCATCTTAGATTCTCTCACTCATTATTACCTAAGAATCATCCTTGAAATACTCAGGTAACACTTGATAGCAATTAAACTTTTGCCTTATTCAACACGAACAATACTGACAAAAACCACCCTGAAAAAACTTCAACGCTATTACAAAGCTACTTGGTAAATAAGTTAATGACGGAATAAAAATCATGATAGAAAAACAAAAAAACCTTTAAAAAACAATAACTTAAAAAGTTGGCACGGCGAATGCTTTATATTAATCGTGAATCTGATGAAGGAATAATCAAATGAATCACGTAGTAAAGATGACAGCACTGGCAACCGTATTAAGTGCAACTTCAGGAATCGCTTTTGCAGACTCAGCCAATAGCAATCAAAGCTGGACTGGCACCGCAAAAGACGCATGGCTCGACGGAAAAATCGAAACCATGTATTTGATGAATGAACATCTGAATCCATTCAAGATCGACACGGATGTAAAAAAAGGTGCCGTTACCTTAACCGGTACTGTTGATTCCGATATCGATAAAGAACTTGCAGGTTCTCTTGCTAAAGATATCGAAGGAGTTACCACCGTAACTAACAACCTGAAGGTTGATGGTAAAGCTGAGAAGCGTGATGACTCTGAAACCTCATTTATGCAGCAGGTTGATGCAGCGACTACCACAGCCAGCATCAAAACCCAGCTGTTTCTCCAAAAAGAGCTGACTTCGACCAATATCAGCGTTGAAACAGCGCCTGGTGGTGTAGTGACCCTGAGTGGAACAATCCCCAGTGATAAAGAAAAGGATTTAGCGGTTGCTACCACCAAGGATGTGGATGGAGTAACCAAGGTTGTGGATGACCTGGTGGTCTCCAAACCTGCAGAAAATTCCTGATTTAAGCTCACCTTGATCAGGAAACCTGTTCCAGCGCAGCCTGAAGGTTGCCGCTCCAGGGAAGAGAGAGTGACAAGGACGTTAAGTGCCAGGACGGCACACAAGGATCTAAGCGCAGTGAGCTGACATGATGTTGGCAGTGGCCAGGGAAGGATTAGGGCCATCAATCACAGGATGTGATAGCTGCGCAAATAGGGACGTTACGAGGAAGTCTGCCGCAAGGATGCGATACGGTCAGGATGACCGGAAGAACAGGAAGGTTCTTCATTCAGGATGAAAAATTTGCCAGGAAGGCAGGGACTTGAGGCATAGGAAGCGCCTCTCTTCTCGGAGCATAAGGAACCGGCAGCCACGGACTGGGCTGTTAACAGGACACGCTTCAGGAAGAAGCTACATTCGCCAAGGGACGGGTAAGAGGCAGTGAAGCCTGTTTATTCAATATCAGAATGGCCGGATGCCATTCTGCAGATGGCTTGCTGAAACCATAGCAAGCCCTTTGGTAAGGACGACACAGGGAAGTCGAAAAAGAAGGAGTCGTAAGATGCAATACAAATCCATTTCCCGAGAAGATGCACGCACTCTTGAGAAGTTTGTGGGTGTTTGCGAGGACGGCAAGAACTTCTACGAGCATGCCGCTGAAGAGACTGACAACCAGGATCTGCGCCGAATTTTTATCGAGCAAGCAACTACTCGCATCTCTGCGATCAATGCGCTCAAGCCTGAATATGAAGTTCGTACAGAAGAGCAAGTCGATGAATCAGGCACCATCGTCGGCTCCCTTCATAAGTGGTACACGGATGCTAAGCGCGCCATTAAAGGCAAAGAAGATGAGAACTTTGTTCTGGTGGAGCAGCTGGAAGAACTTGAAGATCGAACTCTCAGCGAATTGCGAGTGGCGATCGAGGATATCGAGAATCCGACACTTGAGAAGCGTCTTACCGAGCAATTGACCGTCATGCATCAGACACATGATCGCATGAAGGCATTGAAAGAGACGTTGCGCCACTAAGGGGCAACACTCTGAAATCAGCAGCAGCCATTATTCACGACTTATAAGCGAATTCAGAACCATAGTTATTCTGAACCATCGTTACTCTGCTGAACTTACTTTTACTACTTTCATACCGAGGGAATAGTTATGAGCACTGCAACTAACAAGGACACTTCTACCACCGCCAATGCCGCTGCCAAGGCTCACGAGGCGATTGACCGCGCTGCGGTTCATGCAGAACGTGCAGAAGAAGGTATTCGCACTAAAGCAGGTGAAATGGATGAGCAGATGCGTGCTCAGTACGCGAAAGCACGCGCCAAGGGTGAAGAAGTCTGCGACGGCGTTAGCACCTATGTTCGCAAGCATCCTGTCGCTTCATTGGGTATGGCATTCGGTGCCGGTGTTGTCCTGTCCGCTCTGCTTCGCAAGCACTAAGGATAGCTTATGACTCCTCCACAGGAGCCAACAGAACTGCGGGGAGAGAATCCCCGCGGTGATGCTCCCCCCTCACTGTCAGACGTCATGAGCCAGTGGAAACTGACGTGGAAAACCCTGGTAGCGCAGTGGGAAAGCTTTACTGATGTCGCCACCCTTGAGGCACGACTTGCTGCATTAAGCCTGGTTGAAATGCTGGTTCTCGGCATCATCAGCGCCGTGCTGCTGATTGCAAGCTGGATCGGCATCCTTGCCGTGATTGGCATTGGGCTAAACGCGCTTGGCCTGCCTTGGGCCTTAGCATTGATTCTTTTAATTGCGGGTAATCTCGGGGCTGTCGCTTATCTGGTAATGCGGCTGCGTCGTAGAAGCGAAAACCTGGCGTTCAAAGGTACCCGAAGCCTTATCGGACAATTCGCCCAAAGTCCTAACAATCCTGATTAAACACAAGCATTTAAGGATTGTTAGCCACAACAACTGGGGAATAAGCAGATGCGCTACAACGACAGCATTCAGCAAGAAATTGATCTGGCACTGAAAACTGCCCGAATTCGCCGTGAACTGGTTTCCCGCCACTGGCAGGAAAGTAAAGACAAGTCAGGTGATTTCCTTGCTCAACCCAAAGTGCTTGCCACCAGCTTTGGTACTGGCCTTGTACTTGGCCTGCTCCGCCCCGGCAGCAAAAAAGTGGTTGTTGCCGCCCCAACAGAAACCGAACAACCCCTGGTTGCTGAAGAACAGAAGTCATCAGTGATCGGTGATCTTGGCAAACATGTCTGGCGATTTGCTGGCCCTATGGTGACGTCTTATGCGCTTTCGAAGCTGGGACAGATTATGCAGGGACAACAGCCTGAATTTTTCTCTGAAGGTGACATGGCTATCGACGATAGCGCACCGGCAGATTTCTAACACTACTACTGTGACCTGCTAAGGCAGATCAATTGAAGTACTGCATAGCCTTAGCAGGAGGAGCCTCTCATGGGCACAATTCATCCACCACTGTCCCGCCACGCCACCCAGGCCTTCAGCCTTGAAGGAACTCCTCGCTATCTAAAGCCTGCGTTTAACCGGCAACTGGGATATTACCTGGGGTGGAGCCCAAGCAATTCTGCCGATGAAACCCCGTCTCATCATGCGATTGCACTACAGCAGGAATTAGAGGCTCGTCTTATTTTGCTGAGCGTTTGGCGAAACTTTCATGCCTCGAACCGACTGCATCAATCCACCAGCCAGCGCTCCGGTCTGTTAGAGATGGATCTCAAGGTCATCATCACAGGTGATCATCAACAGGAATGGCAGCGCGCTGCACGAAGCCTTGGACTGGATGTATTGCCACTGGCGATCGAGACGCTAAACGAAGAGATTGCGGGTTTAGCTACCGACGAGCATGTCATTGGGGTCATTGCTGTTGATAGCCCCGAGTGCCTTACCGGCCCGCTGAAAGCTTATCTGGCACAGCATCCTGATACCCTGCCATTGCATCTGGATATTCAGTCCAAAACACTGGGACCACTGCATAGCATCACCCAAGATAAAGCAATCAGCTCTATCAGCTTGCGTGGTATTCAGCGACAGAGTAGTGGGATGCACAGCTCCTGGTTAGCATGGAAAGACAACGAACGAGCGCCCTTTTTCCATGCACTCTCAACCTCCGCGGAGTTACGTGAAGGGCAGTTAATCCCCCAGTATTATGGGCTATGCCAGCGCTTGCAGGCGGCTGAAAAGACGGCGAAAGCTACTACTGAGCTGTCCAGAGATACCTTGGTCAATATCGAAGGGCAGACGCCACATCGCTGGTTCCGTGATTATCTCAACGACCTGCCACTCGTCAGCGTCCTCACCAGCGACAACCCCCAAGAACAGGTGTGCTTTGCTCTGGATGAATACGGCCCGGTGAACCTTCGTTACGTGCGCCAGAAAATGCGTAGTCGCGGCTGGAGTCATCACGCCCTGCCCTGCAGCCAGCTCACAAGAGTACAGAACATCAGTTTGAAGCATATGGGCGCCCAGAGCGCACAGCGACTGTTTCTTGAGGACTTACGCGATATCATTCTTTATGCCGTTCGCACTCAGGATCCTCGTGCCAGCGAGGAAGACAAGGCTATTAGTGCTTGAGGCCACCCAAAAGTAAGAGCCACCTGAAAACAAAAAAGCGGAAGAGTGTAAACTCTTCCGCTTTTTTATGGCGCCTAAAAGAGTGCGCTGTGAAGCAGCTACTTAGTGGGTACGTCACTGCCCCTTCGTTCCACCGGAATGTTTGCGGGCATGTCTGAATGCATCGATTCAACTGAAATAGAGGCAACGGCAACACGGTTCCGGCCTTCCTGCTTGGCACGATATAGCGCCTGATCCGCACGTTTGACCAGCTCGACCACCGTTTCACCCGGCTGGCTAACAGCCACACCAATACTTGTCGTCTGTACTCCAGAGACTCCAGGCGGCAACTGCGCAACCTCACGACGAATGATATCCGCCAGCCGGCTCGCCATGCCCAAGGAATGGCTCGGGCAAATCACCATAAACTCCTCGCCACCCCAACGCCCCAGCGTCTGGCCATGGCCAACCACGGCGGAGACGGCCTGCCCAACGCGCTGCAACACCTCATCACCCACCTGATGGCCATAGTGGTCGTTAACCTGCTTGAAGTGATCCAGATCCAGCAGCAGCACCCCACAGGTATTGCCCGGCTCAGACCAGCGCTTCTGCTCTTCAGCGAGAATCTCATCCAGCTTCTTGCGGTTAAACAGGTCCGTCAGCGCATCCGTTACCGCCATGCGTTCCAGCTGACGGTTAAAGCGGCGTAACTGTTTATTGCGATAACCCAAAAAGCCCAAAATAACGAGAATGCCTACAGCACTTCGCCATACCCAGGTAAAGTCAAAGGGCTGCACATACTTCACTGAAACCCACTGGCGATAGATCTGTTGCGGCACTTCATCCCCCAGCGCCAGCAATCCTTTTTGCAAGACAGCCTGCAACTGCTGTTTCTGCTGACTAACTCCCATACTCATCAGTAGAGGCTCATCAAAGCGCCCGGAAATCTTGATATCCGACCAGCCATATTGCTGCATGCCATAAGCAATAGCAGGCACAGTATCTGCGAGACCATCGAGTTTACCCTGCCGCATCAGCTGCACCCCCTCATCCAGACTGGCAACCTCTTCGAAGTGCACATCAGGATAACGTCGTGGCAAACTTTCAAGCCCCAGCCATCCGGGGACATAGCCTATCGTTTGTCCTTTAAGCTGGCTGGTATCACCTAGGAAGAGATCATCATGCAGCGATGCCAGCACGATCGGCACCTGCAAATAGGGGCTGGTGTAGCGCATAAAGCTGTTGCGCTCACTATTCACAGTCACCATGGGCAGAAGGTCACAGAAAGAGGTTTTCAGTGCCTGCTCGGAGCCCATACTGTCGCCCAGCTCAATCCACTGAAAGTTAACCTGCAGCTGCTTTTCCAGCTGACGCATCAGATCCGCCACGATCCCTTGATAACCGCCGCCAGTGGCTTTACCGATGTAAGGCATCGCGGCTTCCTGATAGCAGACACGCACCGACGGTAAATTAGTGATGAACTGTTTATCCTCATCAGTCATTTCTGCTGGCAAGGACTGGTGCTGCGCATTGAGGTTCCAGCGCGCATAAAGCAGCTTCATTTCCTGCGGCGTCACCTGATTCATGGCTTTCTGCAGAATGCCGCGCAGCATCGTCTGATCTTTCCGCACACCAATCGACATCACGCTACTCAGGCGTTTGTCATTCGCCTGCCCCGCCAGCTTGAGGTTGGTGAGGAAGTGGGTGTCAATCAGATAATTCATAACCCCCGGAATGCCGATGGTGGCATCCGCACGGCCAAACGCCACCGACTCAAGATTTTGCAAAGTCGAACCTTCGACCAGCAAACGAATACCGGGATAGTTCTTCTTCAGCATCTCTTCCATAAAGAAGCCACGCGTAACAGCGACTACCTTACCGTTGAGGTCATCCAGAGAATGTATGGAGCGATTGTCACGGGTAACGAAAATACCCGCAGGAGAAATAAGGTAAGGCTCCGTGAAGGTCATGAACTCACGTCGAGCCGGGGTATTGACAATGTTAAGCATCACATCAAGAGAGCCGCTACGGATCCACTCGAAGAAGTGCTCCCAGTCATCATCCGTCACATACTGAACACCGACATTGAGCTTGGTCGCGATCAGGTTCATGTAATCAATAGACATGCCTGTAGCTTTGCCATTCTCATTGAAGTTGAATGGCGGCCAATTGCGCTCGTTATGGACCCTGAGCACCGTATGCTTGCTGAGCCACTGTTTTTCCTGGTCGGTCAGCCCCAGCTCGCCGGAGTCAGCAAGCGCAGTGCTCATACCCAAAAAGAACAGGCATGTCAGCAACAGGAATCGTAGATACAAGGGCAGTTTTCTCACATCACCAGACAATACGGTCAAACATGACCGAAATTTACACTCTTACCCTAACAAAGCACGCCGACAACGTTCCGCCAGATACGCGCCCTAAGACGGCGTCATCTAAGGCGCTAAGCGCAGTAACGTCAAGGCTTACATTAAGGTATAGGCGGAATTGTGAGGATGGCGAGGACTCGCCTGCTTTTCTGCTGTCATTACGCAGTTTCTTCCCTGCCGCTTGGCCTCGTATAACGCTTCATCCACGCGAGGCAGAAACGACTGCACTCCCTCAGCACGCCGATATTCCCCGACGCCTAAACTTGCTGTTTGTGGGCCAGGGGCTCCTTGCGGCGCGAGCATGATTTCCCTGCGGATGATCTCTGCGGCAGATGCAGCGGCAAGTAACGGCGTATCGGGGCAAATCACCATAAACTCTTCACCACCCCAACGGCCAAAGGTGAAACGGTGGCTGACAGCTCGACGAACAGCATCACAGACAACCAGCAAAACCGCATCACCTTCCTGATGCCCGTAGGCATCATTCACTTTCTTGAAGTGATCAAGGTCCAGCAGAATGACGCTAAAAGTGCCCCCATCCCGCTCCACTCGTTCGGACTCGGACTTCAACACCTCATCGAGCTTCTTACGATTGTGAATACCCGTCAGAGCATCCGTTACCGCAATTGCTTCCAGCCGCCGGTTAAACTGGCTGAGCTGTCGGTTGCGATACCAGAGGAAAACCAGCACCACACCCAGCGCTAAAAGACCACGCCAGACCCAAGTGTAGTCCACTGACTGTACATACTTGATCGAAACCCACTGATCATAAAGGGATTTAGGCGCATCCGGCCCCAAAGCGTTCAGACTTTTCTGGATAATGCCCTGCATGAGTTGGTCATCGGAGCGGAACGCCATGGAGAGAATCAACGGCTCATCAAAACGTCCGGCGATTCGCATGTCATACCAGCCATTTTGCTGCATGCCATAGGCCAGCGCTGCCACGGTATCCATAATGCCATCCACCTGCCCTTCTCTCAGCATTGCCACACCTTCTTTGAGGGAAGGCAGCGCCTCAAGTTTCAGATCCGGATAGCGTTTGTGAATACGCTCCTCAGAAAAGATCCCCGGCACATAACCAATGGTTTTACCTGCTAACTGGTGAGTATCGCCGAGAAAGATCTCATCGGTTCGCGTTGCCAGCACTACTGGCACATTAAGGTAAGGCTTGGTATCTCGAAGCCTGGCATCCACTGCCGTTTGCGGCAGCACCATCGGCATCACATCACACACATGCGCCTCAAGAGCACTGACCGAGGTATTAAAGTTGCCCGTGGGAATGGCCTCAAAGGCAATATTCAGCCTTTTTCCCAAAAGCTTGACCAGTTCAGAGGAAA
Organism: Pokkaliibacter sp. CJK22405; assembly: GCF_046614695.1. Lineage (NCBI taxonomy): Bacteria > Pseudomonadati > Pseudomonadota > Gammaproteobacteria > Oceanospirillales > Balneatrichaceae > Pokkaliibacter > Pokkaliibacter sp. CJK22405. The sequence continues at coordinate 263,097 of NZ_JBKKHQ010000007.1, read as the reverse complement.
TCCCCTCATACACGCCAGCCTCATCTATACCTTCGTAAGGCATGGCACGAGAGTTGACGCACACACGCACCGTATTTAACTGGGAAAGATAGGTCGTTTCAGCCTCATTCAGCGCGACCACCTGTTCCTGGCGTGTCGCATCCAGATTCCAGCGCGCATACAGCTGCTGTAGCTCCTGAGCGGAGACTGAGCGAACGGCTTTTTGCAGAATGTCGAGCAGCGTCGTCTGATCTTTCGCGACGCCAAGGCTCATGTCACTGGTAAAACGCCGGTCAGAGGCCTGGCCCGCCAGCTTGATATTAGTGAGAAAGTGCGTGTCGATCAGGTACTTCATGACACCCGGTTCACCAATGGTGGCATCCGCCCGACCAAAAGCAACCGACTCCAGATTCTGCAACGCATCCTCTTCCAGCAGCAGATTAATTCTGGGATAGCTCTTCTTGAGGATCTCCTCAAAGAAGAAGCCCCGCGGAATGGCAACGGTTTTACCGTTAAGATCATCCAGCGAGTGGATATTGGTGTTATCCCGGGTAACGAAAATACCGGTGGGCGAGGTGATGTAGGGATCGCTAAACGCCATAAATTCACGGCGCCCGGGGGTATTGACGATGTTCAGCATGACATCCAGCGAACCATTGCGGATCATCTGCAGGAAATCATCCCATTCGGGGCCGGTAATATAGCGAATCGGCATGTTGAGCTTGGCAGCGAGCAGATTCATATAGTCAATCGAAAAGCCTGTTGGCGTGCCGCCTTCGTTAAAGTTGAAGGGCGGCCAGTTCATCTCATTATGAACGCGAATTACGCCATGCTTCTTGAGCCAGACTTTCTCTGCTTCGGTTAAAGCGGGCGTTGAGGCGTCAGCACTTGCGGCATGCGCCGTAGCAACAGTGCCAAGCACTATCACCCAGAGCATTCCGACGAGTGCGCAATAACGCATCATGGCTCGCTTCATGACTTCCATTGACCTGCAACCAATCCCGACTTGTTTATCGGCAATTACCCAAGAAACTGTACATGCTTACTGACAGTCAGCAGAAACATATCACCATAGGATAAGGCTTCGCACCGGATTTGGTGAGTTAATGGCAGGATTTTGCTAACCGTATAAAGGTTTTTTTGATTCAACTCGCAGATAAACGAGAGGAAGCACAGCGATAACATGATGAGCAACAGGATAAACGGATTGAAGCTCAGATATCAGCGACAGAAAAACTATCGTTAAGCAAGGGAAGGAAAAGGATAAGAAAGTGGTGGGTCGTGCAGGATTCGAACCTGCGACCAATTGGTTAAAAGCCAACTGCTCTACCAGCTGAGCTAACGACCCACTTAAGAGGGTTCAGGTTGGTGGGTCGTGCAGGATTCGAACCTGCGACCAATTGGTTAAAAGCCAACTGCTCTACCAGCTGAGCTAACGACCCAGAAACGTACGTTTCACCTGATTGTCACGTTGATACCGGATACTCCGGCTAACGCAGTGCACTTTCGTGCTAAAGATAATTGGTGGGTCGTGCAGGATTCGAACCTGCGACCAATTGGTTAAAAGCCAACTGCTCTACCAGCTGAGCTAACGACCCGTGGCTCCCCGAGCTGGACTCGAACCAGCGACCAACGGATTAACAGTCCGCTGCTCTACCGACTGAGCTATCAGGGAACAATCGAAGTGGCGGAGGAAGAGAGATTCGAACTCTCGGTAGGTTTCCCTACGGCGGTTTTCAAGACCGCTGCCTTAAACCACTCGGCCATCCCTCCGTTTCGACGGCGCAAATAATAACGATTTGAGATTATGAGTCAATACTAAACATCTGTTTTAGCAAATTATTTTCGGGCTCTGCCTTCTTCGCATTCCAGTGAATGACTCAACACTCTGCTATGCAACACCCTTGGCATCGCATCAAAAGGCATGACAACGTACAATATTTGGCTCGACTACTTTGTGCAAAGGAGCTGCTATGACTGACCAACCCATGGAGCGCAATCAGGGAAACCGCGTGATTGATCATATGAATGAAGATCATGCCGACACACTGCTGGAATATGTGCACGCATTCAGTGATCTGGAAGCGCCACAAAGCGCGACACTGATTGCCATCTATCAGGAGCGCATTCTGCTTGATGTCAAAGTCGCTGGCGAGTCACAAGAGCTGCTGATTGATTTGCCCGAGCCTGCCCTTGACCTCTCTTCTGCTCGTCACGCGCTGGTCCACCTCGCACATCTGGCGCGCAAGAAGCTCGCCGAGAAGCAAGGCAGCTCCGCAGAGTAAGCTTCTTGCTGAAACCATCGTATACGGGATAGTACAGAGGGCATGCTCTGCCCTCTTGTTTTAAAACGTTAAGCGAAACCCGAATATAGCCATCCCGTCATTGGGCTAAGCACCGACTGGCGATATCATATTTTCCAACGTTACTTTTTACTCTAACGATCAGGTGTCATTGTGGCCGTACGTCATCTAACGATTCATGCCTTTCAGAAGACCGAAGACGGTGAAACCCAACTGCTGCCGCGTCAGGATAGCCTGCATCCGACGCCCGCTATTGAGCATCTGATCAGCGAGCTTAACCGCCAGCTGCTTAGCAAAGCAGGCCGCCATTATGGTCGGTTTCAGAAAGACAGCGAGCTTTATCCGTTCTCACGCCTGCTTCGGGAACACAAACAAGGCACGATGCCTTTCATGAAGCTAAGCTTCGAGTTTCTCAATCTGTTTAAGCGCGAGCTGGATAACAGTGATCTCTCTCTGAGCGGCTATCTGCTCTTTGCCTACTATGAAACCCCAACCTCAGAACATCTGCTGATTGCCTTACTACAAAACGCGGATGCCATGGCCGTTAACGATGAACTGGAGCTGACCCAGTCACGCTACCTTGACCTATCCAAGGTACAGCTGGCCGCCAATGTTGACTTAGCCGCATGGGAAGAAAATAGCGAGCGTTATGTTTGCTTCACGCAAGGCAAGTCCCAACGACGTCTGGCAGACCACTTCGCCCATGCCGTTGGCTGCCTGCCCTCTATTGACCGTGAAGAACAAACTGAAAAGCTACTGGAGCAAGTTGCCCATTTCAGTCAGCAGCTTCCTGCCGATCAGCAGCTGGCCTGTCGCTCTGCGGTATATGACTATTGTGTAGAGCAAGAAAAACTGGCTGAGCCCGTGCGCCTGGAAGAACTGGCGAAGGTGATTACGCCAGAGGCGCCCGATCGCTTTAGTGACTACGCAAAAGCTCAACCGAGCCCTCTACCCGAAGAAATCATTCCGCAAAAACAGGCCCTGCGTCAGTTAGTCCGGTTCAATGGCAGAAGCAGCGAAGTGCAAATCAGTTTTGCAGCAGGCTGCCTTGGCAAAAATATCGAATACCGCGAGGATACCGACACCCTGATTATTCAGGGGCTTCCTGAATCACTCAAACATCAGCTTCGCCGCTATGCGCTTGAAAATGAAGATCACACGACCCCGCCCTGGGAGCACGAGTAATCATCACACGTCAGACTTTGTTCGGGAGAGACTCGGATGAAATGGCTCACGCTAATGCGACACGCCAAGTCCAGCTGGGACGACCCCACGCTGTCTGATCATGAGCGTCCACTCAATGAACGTGGACGCCATGCCGCTGAACTGATGCAGCAGCGACTTCTTCACTATGGCCTGCAACCACAGGGTATCACCCTAAGCGATGCTCGGCGTTGCCGACAAACACTGGCCCTGATGCCAGAAATTCTAAGCTCAGGCTTCGTGCTGGAGAATCCGGCACTGTACGAGTCATCCGCCTATCGATTACTGGAAAGCCTGCGCGGAAGCGACAATAGCGTCAATCATCTCCTTATGATCGGTCACAACCCTGGCATTCAGGAGCTTATACAGCTTTTATGCGGTCACTCACTGGAGCGCTTTCCAACAGCGGCGATCGCCACACTCCAACTGCAAATTAACGATTGGCAAGAACTGGATGATAACTGCGGCACCTTATGCCTGCTTGATCGACCCAAAGCCAAGTCTCCATCACGGTTTGCCCCACTCGAGATAAGCACTGTCGCCAGTAGCTCATCACTCTCTTCCGGCTTCTCGGGTCCGAGACATTGATCACAGACCCTTTCTTTTATCTTTGCGCCATACCCGCCGTTATCCTGTTTGGCATTGCCAAAGGCGGCTTTGGCGGTACACTATCCCTGCTCGCCGTTCCCTTGCTCAGCTTGGCGGTCCCACCTCCGCAAGCGGCGGCGATCATGCTCCCCATCCTGTGCACAATGGATCTTGTCGCCGTGAAAAAATACTGGGGACAATGGGATATCAACCATCTGCGCCGACTGCTACCTGCTTCCGTCATCGGTATTACCATGGGGGCGCTCACTTTCAGCCATTTGCCTGAAGCGGGCATCAGAATTCTGATAGGCGCCACCGCGCTACTTTTTGTGTTGCAGCGGCTGACACAGCGCTGGAGAAGCTCATCAAAATCAACGCCTTCCTGGTCTGCAACACTCTGGGGCAGCATCGCGGGCTTCACCAGCTTTGGTATTCATGCCGGCGGGCCTCCGTTGAGCATTTATCTGCTCCAGCAAAAACTCTCCCCCAAAATTTACATGGGCACCTCCAGCGCTTTCTTTATCGCAACCAATTATCTGAAGCTGATCCCTTACTCGCTGCTCGGCCAGTTCAGCACTGCCAACCTTGAAACGTCGCTGGCATTACTTCCCATTGCGCCACTTGGCGTATTACTCGGCTATTGGCTACTGGAACGCATCCAGCCAGCACTTTTTTACCGAATCATCATGATTTTCCTCTTTTTTACCGGGCTTAAGCTCATCACAGAAGGACTACAGCAATGGTAACGCCAGAGAGCTCTCTCTACTGGAGCACCCTGATATTCACCGGGGAAATGGTAGCGCCCATTTTCTTTCTGGTATTTCTGGGTATCGTTCTCATTCGCTACCGCATTATTGATGAAGCCTTCATTAACACCGCTTCACGACTGGTATTTATGGTATGCCTGCCACTACTGGTTTTTTTCAGTATCAGCCAGACCAATATTCGAGAAGTCTTTGACTTGGCAACACTGGCATTTGCCGGCATCTCCGTCTTTCTGACCTATGTTGGCGCCACTGTTTGGGCGCGTTGGAAAGGATATGAAAAAGCGGATGAAGGCGCTTTTGTACAAGGCTCATTCCGTAGCAACTACGGCATCATCGGCCTTGCCATAAGCTTCAACCTGTTTGGCCAGCCAGGACTCGGCCAGGCTTCTATTGTACTGGCACTGGTGATCCCTCTCTTCAATGTGTTATCAATCATCGCCCTTTCCGTTAGCCAGCCGGGCTCACGCTCCTGGGGGAAGACGATGATCCAGATCCTGAAAAACCCGCTGATCATCGCAACGGTTGTGGCTCTTCCCGTTTCAGCAATGGGCATTCATATGCCGGAAGTCATTAGCAAAACAGGCCATACTCTGAGCAGCATGACGCTTCCATTAGCACTCCTGACCATCGGCGCTTCACTTAACCTCAAGGACCTTCGCGCCTCATCAGGCATTACTTTTCACGCCTCAGTATTCAAACTGATCTGGATGCCGCTGGTGTTCACCCCTCTTGCCTGGCTTCTCGGATTCACAGGCATGCAAACAGCCATCTTGTTTGTCATGCTGGGCAGCCCAACAGCAGCAGCCAGCTTTGTAATGGCAAAAAATATGGGAGCTAATGCGAAGCTTGCTGCCAGCATTATTCTGGTGACGACACTGGGCTCAATTATCACCATGAGCACCGGTATTTATTTACTTCGACTGTGGGGAATTATCTGAAGGCCTACTGAGCGTCCATTTCAGGCAAATGCCTGATGGACTTCAGAGACTTCATTTACACGAGAGGATGTAGAGAGGAAGTAAAGACACTAGCAGAGAACCCTGCCAGCCCAGAACTGGCGCTTTAGGCGGCCAGTTCTGCAAGTGATTTATCCAGCGCTTCCACTGCTTTAATTTCCAGAGCGTTCAAACGAAGAAAGTCATTACACTTACTAATACGGTAGCGGCTTTCCAGACGGTCAATCACACCCAGATAATCGCGCTCCTGTTCACCCAGACGGGATTCCAGATGCAGGGCTTTCACCCGATGACTTAGCTCCATTGCATGACGCAGAGGAGTCTTTTCACTATTCAGCATTAATGCCTCCATTATTGTTTTTAACCTTCCTGTCATTTTTTGACCAACAGGATGACTTCGAATATAGCACACAATGTGCTCACAGTGTCACGAACAGAGATGACATTGTTTTACAGTTTTACAACACCGCGCTTTAAAAACTCAACGCTGCAAGACTGATCACCACACGCATTCAATACATTAGAAAAGCTAAATTGTTTACTACATTCATCCCGTTAAGCTATCGCATAATCATTAAACAAATATGACAGCCTCGCCTGCCAGTCCGGCACTTTGACCTTGCCTGCACGCAGACTCGCCGTCTCTACTTCCTGGCAAGGAAAGCTAATGAATAACGATATCCGTCATGGCCATATGTTCGCGCTGGCCGCTTTTGGCGTCTGGGGAACCTTTCCGGTTTTCTTCAAGTTTCTGCAGGGCATTCCTGCCTGGGAGATCCTGGCCCATCGTATATCCTGGTCTATGCTGACCCTGATCATTTTTCTGGCACTCACCGGCAAACTCTGGCGAACTCTGAGACTTACGGCAGATCTTAAGCAGAGCAAGTGGCTTTTTGTCTCAGCCTCTCTGATTGCGGTGAACTGGGTAACCTTCATCTGGGCGGTGAATGATGGTCGCATTCTGGAAACCAGCCTGGGCTATTTCTTTACACCTATTATTAACATCCTGATTGGCCTCGCTCTTTTCCGAGAAAAGCTTCGCAGAGGCCAATGGATGGCGGTGACGCTGGCCTGCATTGGCGTCGGATATCAAGTTATTGAACTGGGGCACCTGCCTTGGGTATCACTCTCTTTAGCACTGAGCTTCGGGCTGTATGGCGCCATTAGAAAACGCACGACCGTGAACTCGATTGACGGCCTGGCGATAGAAACACTGCTGCTCTGTCCCATTTCATTAGGCTATCTCGCCTGGCTCTGGAGCCAGAACACCTTGAGCCTGTCGCTTGAGACGCCAGCCAAGGACGCCCTTCTGGCCATCACCGGCCTCGTTACCATTCTGCCACTGATCTGGTTTGCCAGCGCCGCCAAGCGATTACCCATGACCACCATCGCCTTCTGGCAGTACATGACACCCACAATTACCATGCAGCTGGCAATCTGGGTCTATAACGAACCATTTGATGAAAAACGCCTCATTCCCTTCCTACTCATCTGGTCCGCGCTGGTAATTTTTAGCATTGACTCCTTGAGAAGCGCCCGCAAAATCAGGCGGATGGCTATGGTCGCGCCACTGAAGGAGCAGCCTGCCAAATAGGCAGGCTCAAACCCGATACTCATCACCATTAAGAGCAGCTTCAGGGAGAAGAGTTATTTTCTGGTCACGCCCCCTTGCCCAAGACAAGCTGCAAGCTTTATTGCAGGAAGATAATCTTGCCCAACTGATCAAGCAGCAAAAGCGACTCATGAGAGCAGAGTCTGAGAAGCCCGGCACAACCTTAGAGACAGCCTTTTCATGCGCGGCGCTAGAGTGCGCCAATTGGCTTCTGGAAAGACTTGCCGTAGAAAGCTCACAACTAACCACGCTCACCGAAGAAGCACTGACACACGCGTCCGCAGCGGCCGAACTGATTGGACTACTGATGAAGCATCAACCTGAGGCAAAAGAGTCTCGCCCTTTCTCCTTAGACTTACCAATGGCGAGTATCCGACACAGCGCTCCCACTTTGCTGATCAGCATTCTTTCCAGACTGGATCAGTACAGCATCCGTTTTGACAACCCGGCATTAGTCGATGAGTGTATACAGCGTGGCTACCAGAGCAGCATCCGAATGCTCTGCGAGAAAGGCTTATTCACATCACTGCAAGAGGGTCAGCTGGAAGGAAAGGAGCAGCGCCAGTGCTGGCAATTGGCAAAACGCTGCGAAGAAGATATTCGCATCAGAAAGCTTATGCTTGGCCGCTAAACAGCATCAACAAGCACAGAATAAGTAACGCGCGAAGCAAGGAAACAGGCACACCCATGGCATGCCTGTTGTATTCAGAGCCCAGTCAAACTCAGAGCAAAGTCCCGTATTGGCTTCAGAAAGCGCCAAGCCCCAGGCGTTCATATTCTATCTTGGGACAGCGATCCATTACGACGCGAAGACCAGCCTCTTCAGCAACTTTCGCCGCGGCAGTATGCACAACGCCTTGCTGCATCCAGATGATACGGGCATTCGCCTCGATAGCCTGCTCAACGATTTCCGGTACAGCATCAGAGCGGCGGAAGATATCAACCATATCCACAACCTCCTCGACATCTGCAAGAGAGGCATAGACAGTCTCCCCCAGAATTTCGCCGCCTGCTTCATTAGGATTCACAGGAATGACCCTATAGCCCTTGTGCAGCAAGTACTTCATCACTGTGTGGCTAGGTCTTTCAGGCTTAGCGCTGGCTCCCACCAGAGCAATTACATTCACTTCTTCAAGAATATCGCGCAGAAATTCGTCATCGTATTTCATGCTGTTAAGCGCGCCCGGCATGGGGGTTATCTCCTGTAATTACACGCTTGGTTCAATAAGACACATGTAACGCCGAGTGATGAATCGACTACATGTCTTGCTCATTTGACTGGCAAACGGGACAGGCCGGATCTTTGGGAAGCTTGAAGTTACGCCACTGCATGGATAAAGCATCCAGCACCAGCAGGCGCCCCGAAAGCGGTGTTCCTGCACCCACAAGAAGCTTCACAGCCTCAAGTGCCTGTGTACACCCTACCATACCCACTAAGGGAGCGGCTACGCCACTTTCAGAACAAGTCAACCCTTCTTCTTCACCTTCTTTATACAAACAGTGATAACAAGGAGACTCATCTGTAGCCGGGAAAACGCTAACCTGCCCTTCCCAGCGAATCGCAGCACCTGAAACCAAAGGGGTTTTCACTGCAAAGCACACCCGATTCAATAAAAAACGGGTGGAGAAGTTGTCTGAGCAGTCCAGCACCAAATCTGCACGCGCGGCCTCAGCGAGCAACTCAGCTTCATCAAGGCGCCGGTCAATACCAACGCACTGACACTCGCTGTTCAGCTCTTTGATTGCGGCAATGGCTGAGGCGACCTTCGTCATTCCAACAGAAGCCTCTTTATGCAGTATCTGCCTCTGCAAATTACTCAACTCGACCACATCATCATCGACCAGCACTAGCGTACCCACACCCGATACCGCCAATGATTGCGCTGCCGAGCAGCCCAGACCACCCACACCAATTACAAGCACTCGCGCTTCGCTAAGCGCTTGCTGGCCATCGATATCAATTTCAGGCAGCAACAGGTGTCGGCTATAACGCAGGAGCTGATTATCATTCATGAAAGAGGAACCCTTATTGTTTAAGGGAGAATGGAGTACTTACAGATTGAGCGATGCCAAAGATTCAGCCTCTCCAGCATCCACCAGTCACACGATCATTCCCACCCAGGTCTTGCCAGGTTTTAATCTCACCGAAGGCAGCTGCGCCCAACATGTCACGGACCGCCTCTGCTTGCTTCCAACCATGCTCAAACAGCAGCCAGCCAGAAGGTGCCAGACACTTTACCGCCTGCTGGATAATGGTGCGGATATCGGCCAGACCAGACTCAGCAGCAACCAAGGCAGAATGCGGCTCAAAGCGCACATCTCCCTGATCAAGGTGAGCATCAGCAGCGTCAATATAGGGTGGATTACTCACTATGAGATCTACAGAATCCGTAATCCCTTCCAGCCAACTCCCTTGAGAAAAAGCAACAGGCAAATGAAGACGCTGCGCATTTCGCCGCGCCAATTCAACCGCTTGAGGGATTCGATCAACACCAGTAACCAGCCACTGAGGGCGCTCATCCGCCAGCGCCAGAGCAATGGCACCGGTTCCTGTACCAAGATCAATCACCTTGGCAGAGACAGGAACAGGAAGCGACAGCGCAACTTCCACCAAGCGCTCGGTATCGGCACGAGGGATCAGCGTGTCAGGAGAAACCTGCAACCGAAGTGACCAGAAATCACGGAATCCGGTGATATAGGCAACCGGCTCCCCCTGCTGTCGACGAGCAAGCCAGGCATCCCACTGCTGCCACTGCTCAGGAGTCAGGCTGGCATCATCAAACGCCATTAGATAGGCCGGTGACTTATTCAGCAGATCCGACAACAGGTAGCGAAGATCCACTTCAATTTCGGCATGAGGATCGATTTCGGAGAGCGACGCGAGCTGCTGACGGCCCAGCGCCAGCGCCGCACGGATACTGTGATCAGACACCATCCTGCTCAGCCAGTTGCGCCAGCATCTCGGTTTGGTACTCCTGAAGCAGCGGCTCGACGACACAGTTCAGATCACCGCCCATCACCTCATCCAACCGGTAAAGCGTCAGATTAATGCGATGATCGGTAACACGTCCCTGCGGATAGTTATAGGTACGAATCCGCTCCGAGCGGTCACCACTACCCACCAGTAAACGACGCTTATCCGCTTGTTCGTTGGCTTGTTTATCGACAGCACTCTGCTTGAGTCGTGATGCGAGCAACGACATCGCCTTGGAGCGGTTCTTATGCTGAGAGCGCTCTTCCTGACACTCAACCACCACTCCCGTCGGAATATGAGTAATACGAATTGCAGACTCGGTCTTGTTAACGTGCTGACCACCAGCGCCAGAGGCGCGGTACGTATCCACACGCAAATCCGCAGGATTGATATCAATATCTTCCACTTCGCTGACTTCGGGCAGAATAGCCACGGTGCAGGCTGAGGTATGAATACGCCCCTGAGATTCAGTCGCAGGAACGCGCTGAACACGGTGCGCACCCGACTCAAATTTGAGGCGACTATACACATCCGTGCCGGAAATCCGTGAGATCACCTCTTTATAACCACCGTGCTCACCCTCACTGGCACTCACGACGGCAACAGACCATCCGCAGGTCTCGGCAAAACGACTGTACATGCGGAAAAGATCACCCGCGAAAATTGCCGCTTCATCACCACCGGTACCTGCACGAACCTCCAGAAACACATTACTGGTGTCGTTAGGATCTTTAGGAATAAGCAGTCGCTGCAGCTGTCCTTCCAGCTCCTCAATGGTTACAGCGGCTGTTTCCAGCTCTTCTTCTGCCAGTTCACGCATCTCAGGATCGGCATCCTTCAACATCGCTTTGGCTTCTTCGGCATCATCCTGCGCCTGCCGGAATGCGCCAAACGCCTGAACAGTCTCTTCAAGCTCTGCATATTCACGGGAGAAAGCACGGAAGCGCTGCTGGTCAGCGATAACACTTGCATCACTCAGGAGCATACCAAGCTCCTCATGACGTTCGACCAGAGCTTCAAGCTTGGCCAGCAAAGAAGGTTTCAACATAAGAAGGGAATCAATCTTCAGAGGGCGCCTTGTCCAGGCCATATAGCCGTCGGGCCTGAACCAGCATATCGGTTCGACCTTCGGCACTCGCTTTTTTCAGTTCAATACTGGGCGTATGAATCAGCTTATTGGTTAAGCCGCGCGCCAGTTGAGTCAGCACCTCTTCGGGAGACTGACCACGTTCAAGATAGCGCAGCGCTTTCTGCACTTCCTGATCACGAATTTGCTCTGCGTTAAAACGCATTTCACGCAAGGTTTGCACAGCATCACGGGCACGCAATTGTTCCATGAAGTGCTCAAGACCTTGAGCAATCAATAATTCTGCTTCCTCGGCAGCATCCTGACGCGCCTTGACCCCTTCCTCGATCACCTGCTGGAGATCATCGACAGTGTAGAGATACACATCCTCAAGACGCTCTACTTCAGGTTCAATATCCCGAGGAACGGCGATATCCACCATAAACATGGGCTTATAACGACGCTTCTTGAGCGCTCGCTCCACCACCCCCTTACCAATCAAGGGTAACGGACTTGCGGTCGAGGCAATAACGATATCGGCTTCGTGCAGATATTCTGCCAGGTCAGCCAGTGGAATAGCGCGCCCCTCCAGTTCTTCTGCCAGAGTCTGCGCCCGGCTCAGGGTCCGGTTCACAACCGTGACATCTTTGATGCCTGCTTCGCGCAAATGACGCCCTACCAGCGCTATGGTCTCACCGGCACCAATCAACAATGCCCGGCTTTCCGAGAGCTCAGCAAAAATACGCTGCGCCAGAGAAACAGCAGCATAGGCAACAGACACTGGATTCTCACCAATAGCAGTCTGTGTTCGAACCTGCTTGGCGACATTAAAAGTATGCTGAAACCAGCGGTTCATTCGTGAACCCAGACTGCCATTATGCTGAGCAGAACTGAAAGCTGTCTTTAGCTGGCCGAGAATCTGAGGCTCACCGAGAATCAGGGAATCCAGGCCACAGGCGACTCGCGCCATATGACGGATAGCTTCACGGTCCCAATGAACATAAGCACTCTTACTCAGTTCATTAATATCCACACCGTGGAAGTTTGCCAGCCACTCCAGTACGGCCCGCCCCTCATGAAGAGGCGCAACACCATAAAGTTCAGTCCGGTTACAAGTGGAAAGTATGGCGACTTCGCTCAGCGCACCTCGCATGCGGGCATCCTGCAAGGCCTGCCCCAGCTGCTCAGGCGCAAACGCTAAACGCTCGCGAACCTCAACGGGGGCAGTCTTGTGATTGATACCCAGCGCTAGCAAGGCCATTGACTGTTGCATAGGTGTTGCTGTGCTCCACAGTAGATGCAGTGAGATCTCAACCCTTGGCTAAAAGCCGGTTGGCTCTTCTTATGTAGACACATAAAGAAACACAAGGGCGGTAACTGCCGGGTGAATTCCCTTGTGACAGCCAAAACGATGACGCAATATAAGGGAATCACGCCCTGACCGATGGCCTGCTCGTGAGCTAAGCATTCCAGCCGGGGATGCTTATTGTAACCAACCCGCCTTGATCACAACAGACTCCATGCCAAGATATCTCCTGTATGTCTGCATTTTAGGCGCACTCGCTGGTTGCGCGACCCAACCCGCACCTTCAAAACTGAAGGTAGCTGAGGTCAAACCTCTGGGTGACTCTCCTGTCTACTCTTTGCTGGTGGCCGAGTTCGCCATGCAGCGGGACGAACCCAAGATCGCCTATGAGCATTACGCATCCCTCGCGCAAAAATACCGTCTACCTGAGCTGGCAGAACAGGCCAGTTATCTCGCCCAGTATCTGGGAGACGCAGAAGCCATCAACGCTTCAGCCACATTATGGCACCAACTTGAACCTGACTCTCGCGTTGCAAGCAACCTCTTACTGGACGGACTTTTTCAGGAAGAAAAGTACGACCAGGCCTTCGCCATTCTCAACCAGTACGACTGGCAAAAGAACGATGCGATCTATTCCATCCTGCTTAGCAGGGTGGAACAGATGCCCAGCGAAAGCCTGGACACCTTTGAAAAGGCGCTTAAACAGCAACTGCGCCAGCACCCGAACAATCCGTTCTATCACTTGAGCAGCGCTTTGGTGGCACGCCATCAGCAACGAATGGACGCCGCTCATGACCAGATTGACCAGGCCCTCGCCATTGCTCCGGGATTATCTCAGGGTATTCTTGTGAAAGCTGACATCCTTTTTCATCAAAAGGATTTTGCAGGTGCTACACGCTTTTTGAAGAAAGAGAACGCTGCCCGCCCGGACCCACAACTGCAGGATCTACTGGCTCGCGCCTACCTTGCGGGCAACGAACCGCAAAAAGCGCTTCCCGTTCTGCAGAAACTGATCAAGAAACAACCTGAGAATCTTGAAGCCCGTTTTAGCCTCGGCCGTACACAGATTCAACTAGCACGCTACGAGCAAGCAAAACACACGTTTGAAGAGCTCTGGGACATGGCACCCAACCGCTCACCATTGGCTTTTTATCTGGGCTATCTGGCTGAACTGCAGAAGCAGCCCCAACAAGCCCTCGATTATTACCAGCAAGTCAGCCAAGGGGATGAGTTTCTCACCTCAAGAAGTCGCATGATTGTTCTGATGCATCAGCTGGACATGGACGAGCAGATCGGCCCGATGCTTGAGGACTCTCGTCAGGAAAGCCCTGATCACGCCATCAGCCTGTATCTGCTTGAAGGTGAGTGGTACAGCAAAAATCAGGACTACGCTTCAGCGAGGACACTCTACACCGCGGCTCTTGATGAAAGCCCAAGTGACCCGGATTTGCTTTATGCCCGCGCAATGCTCGGCGAAAAAGATGGCAATCTGGACGCCATGATCGAAGATCTGGAAACACTGGCAGCATTGCAGCCTGACAACGCGCAAATTCTTAACGCACTGGGTTATACACTGACAGATCAGACTGATCGCCATGAGGAAGCACTCTCTCTCCTGACTCGTGCTCATGAGCTTAAGCCCAATGACGCAGCCATTCAGGACAGTTTGGGCTGGGCCTATTATCACACCGAAGCCTTTGACGACTCCCTCAGCATTTTGCGTCAAGCGTATGCCTCTTTCCCTGACCCTGAAGTGGCCTACCATCTGGGCGTTGTCCTTTGGCATTTCAAACAGCACAAGGAAGCGACCCGAATCTGGAGGAAGGCTCTGAAGAAAAAGCCTGATTACCAGCCCATTCTTGATGAAATGCAACGACACGGAATTCGTCACTGATGCAACGCCTCAACCTGAGCTTTCGTTTTCTTGGAATCAGCCTGCTGCTGGCACTCCTCAGCGCCTGTAGTAACACTGCGCTCAAACAACAAAAAGAGCCTGAACTTGCCTGGCGTGCAGCGCTTGGCAATATCAATCATTGGCAAATCAATGCCAAAGCGGGCTTACAGCATGATCAGACCTACAACACCCTGACCCTGGATTGGGTCCAGAAGCTGGATAGTTACAATGTTCAGATGACTGGCCCTATGGGTCAGGGGCATCTGGCCATGCAGGGCGATAGTCGCAGCATGATCCTGCTCACACCGGAAGGACGTTATGTATCCAATGACCCTGAAGCTCTGCTACAGGACAGAACAGGACTGAGCATTCCGGTTAATCAGCTGACTTACTGGATCAAAGGCGAGCCAGCCCCGGGCAAGATTACCGGCAGCCTCTATGACCAGCAGGGCCGCATAGCGGCACTTGAGCAAGATGGCTGGAGAATCGAGTACACCGACTTCACCCAACAAGACACTCTTTGGCTCCCGCGAAAGCTCGAGGCCAGAAAAGATAAGGTGCGGCTCAAGCTGGTGATTAAGCAGTGGCAGATACTGCCGTAATAAATCGACACTGTTTAATTGACAATCAGCCGGGGTTCATGGAAAATTTCCGCGCCTTTTTTTGAGGGGAAAACCCACCAAACGTCCGAAGAGGACAGGCGTCGCCAGTATGATCAAAACTGCCAGCCAGGATGTCGAGCACACCGCCCGAGAAGCCTCTCGGGAGCAGTTCGATGTGACTAGGCCCGTAGATGGATATCGCTATCCCGAATCTTGCCAGAGCGAAGGTAACACCGTGTCAAAACTTATGGTCTTTACCGGAAATGCCCATCCGGAACTCGCCCGCAAAGTTGTCGATCAACTCTGCTTGCCTTTGGGCGACGCCGATGTCGGCCATTTCAGTGATGGCGAAATTGCCGTTCAGATTAACGAGAACGTGCGTGGCAAGGATTGCTTTATCATCCAACCCACCTGCGCTCCTACCAACGACAACCTGATGGAACTGGTCATGATGACGGACGCACTGCGCCGCGCCTCCGCTCAGCGCATCACAGCCGTTGTTCCTTATTTTGGTTATGCCCGCCAGGACCGTCGCCCACGCTCTGCCCGTGTGCCCATTAGCGCCAAAGCTGTAGCTGACATCCTGTCCGGCGTAGGCGTTGACCGGGTTCTGACTGTCGATCTGCACGCAGAACAGATTCAGGGCTTCTTCGACATCCCGGTTGATAACGTATTTGGCTCCCCTGTACTGATCGAGCACATCCAGCGTCAGAACTATGAGAATGCCATTGTGGTATCTCCTGATGTGGGCGGCGTAGTTCGAGCTCGCGCAGTCGCCAAGCAGCTGGACTACGACCTTGCCATCATCGACAAGCGTCGTGAAAAGGCCAACGTTTCTCAGGTTATGCATATCATTGGTGATGTGCGTGACCGCACCTGTATTCTTGTAGATGACATGTGTGACACTGCAGGCACTCTGTGCAAAGCAGCTGCAGCCCTGAAAGAACATGGAGCTCGCAGCGTTATTGCTTATGCCACTCACCCAGTGCTGTCCGGCCCTGCCATCGACAATATTAACAACTCTGTGCTGGACAAACTGATCGTGACGGATACTATCCCGCTCAGCAAAGCCGCTTCCAGCAGCGAGAAGATCGAACAGCTGACGTTGGCGCCAACACTGGCAGAAGCCGTTCGTCGCGTTTGTAATGAAGAATCCATCAGCGCCATGTTTCGTTAATCCACTACAGAATTAACGGCAAGCGCTGATAACGCCCAAACGGGCATACAAGCCAGAGACTGGTCGCGGTCGTCTGGCTCTTTACTTTAATGAGGAAATAAATGAGCACTTATACTCTGAACGCTCAGGTTCGTGAAGTTGCAGGAAAGGGTGCGAGCCGCCGCCTGCGTCGCCTGAATGACAGCATCCCTGCTGTTGTTTATGGTGCTAACGAAGATCCACAGTCTCTGACTATCGATCATGACGAGCTGTTGCACCTGACTGAAGACTCTCAGTTCTTCAGCAGCATCATCAACATCGCTGTTGATGGCAAAGAAGTTCGCACTATCATCAAAGACCTGCAGCGTCACCCCTCCCGACCTGTTCTGCTGCACGCTGACTTTCAGCGCGTCGTAGACGGTCAGACCATCAGCGTTAAAGTACCTGTTCGCTTTGAAAACGAAGCAGCAAGCCCAGCCTCCAAAGCTGGCGGTAAAGTATTCACTCTGGTTAACGTAGTTACCGTACTGTGCAAACCTGAAAACCTGCCTGAGTACGTTACTGTTGACCTGACCAACGCTGAACTGGGTCAGAACCTGTACCTGAGCGACATCGCTACTCCTGAAGGTGTAGAAGTTGCTGCTCTGCGTCTGGGCAAAGACCACAACCAGGCCGTTGCTCGCGTTGTCGCTAAGCGTAAGTAAGCGATACTGAACGATGAGTGACAAGGTTCAACTTATTGTCGGCCTCGGCAATCCGGGCGCCCAATATGACAGAACCAGGCACAATGCTGGCGCCGACCTTGTGTCGGCGCTTGCTTATCAGTGCCGGGCAGACTTTAAGCAGGAATCCCGCTTTCACGGACGCTATGCCAAAGTGAACTGGCAGGGTTACACGCTTCATCTGCTTATTCCCACGACATTTATGAACCTTAGTGGACAAGCAGTCCAGGCTCTATGCGCCTTTTACAAACTGACTCCAGAGCAGGTTCTTGTCGTCCATGATGAGCTGGATCTTCCCCCAGGTCAGGCCCGCTTTAAGAAAGGCGGCGGTCATGGCGGCCATAATGGTTTGAAAGACATCATTGCACGCTTCGGCGGCAATCGTGATTTTCATCGTTTGCGCCTGGGTATTGGACACCCTGGTCACGCCAGCCAGGTATCTGGCTATGTACTGGGCAAGGCACCAGCCGCTGAACAGCAACTTATCGAATTGGCCACAGACGCTTCGTTAGCCGCCCTTC
Organism: Pokkaliibacter sp. CJK22405; assembly: GCF_046614695.1. NCBI lineage: Bacteria > Pseudomonadati > Pseudomonadota > Gammaproteobacteria > Oceanospirillales > Balneatrichaceae > Pokkaliibacter > Pokkaliibacter sp. CJK22405. Next base: position 245,448 of record NZ_JBKKHQ010000007.1, on the reverse strand, counting down.
CTCTAGGGTTGGATGACAACTGGTCCAAAGCCATGAACCAACTGCACTCTTTCACTGCCTGACAGGCAAATGACGCAAGAGATTACGGATTTCTTTCGTCATTTTCCTGTTTAACCAGAACTCACAGGACTCCATCATGGGATTTAATTGTGGCATCGTCGGCCTGCCAAACGTTGGCAAATCCACCCTGTTCAACGCATTGACTAAGTCAGGCATTGCCGCAGAAAACTTCCCTTTCTGCACCATCGAACCAAACTCAGGCATCGTCCCCATGCCGGACCCTCGTCTGGATGCACTGGCAGCTATCGTAAATCCACAGCGCATTCTGCCGACCACCATGGAGTTCGTAGACATTGCTGGCCTGGTTGAAGGCGCCTCAAAAGGCGAAGGCCTTGGCAACAAGTTTTTGGCCAATATCCGTGAGACCGACGCTATTGCTCACGTTGTACGCTGCTTTGAAGATGAAAACGTTATTCACGTTTCCAACAGCGTCAACCCAAAACGTGATATCGAAATCATTGATCTTGAGCTGATCATGGCTGACCTTGATAGCTGTGAGAAACAGCTTCAGCGCGTTACTCGGGCAGCCAAAGGTGGCGATAAAGAATCCGTGGCACAAAAGGCGCTACTGGAAAAACTGATCCCGCATTTCACCGAAGGCAAACCCGCACGCAGCCTGGTGAAGAACCTGACGGATGAAGAGAAAAAACTGGTTAAAAGCTTTCACCTGCTGACCACCAAACCAGTCATGTACATTGCCAACGTGGCTGAAGATGGTTTCGAGAACAACCCATTCCTGGATGTGGTGGAAGCCATCGCCGCAGAAGAAGGCGCAGTAGTTGTTCCCGTCTGCAATAAAATCGAAGCAGAGATCGCCGAGCTTGATGACCCAGAAGAAATGCAGATGTTCCTTGAAAGCATGGGCATGGAAGAACCCGGTCTTAATCGCGTAATTCGCGCGGGCTATTCTCTACTGAACCTGCAAACCTATTTCACCGCTGGCGTAAAAGAAGTTCGCGCCTGGACCGTCAAAGTTGGAGCCACCGCTCCTCAGGCCGCCGGCGTTATTCACACCGACTTTGAAAAAGGCTTCATTCGAGCCGAAGTTGTTGCCTATGATGATTTTGTGAACTTTAAGGGCGAGCAAGGCGCGAAAGAAGCTGGAAAATGGCGCCTGGAAGGTAAGGAATACATCGTTAAAGACGGCGATGTGATGCACTTCCGCTTCAACGTTTAAGGCTTCACTAGAGAAAGCCTCGACATTGAAAGCAGGCTTTATGAAAACGCCGCCGATGACAGCTCATCAGGCGGCGTTTTTTATTACGAAAGCAGATACCTGCACCTGCAACTTACTTCAGCACCACAAAGTCACTGTCCGCCAATCACGCCGCAGGCCACTCTCGAGCCGCCACCACCTAATTTGGCGGGCTCATCAGAATAATTATCACCGCCAGCGTGAAGCATTAACGCCAAGCCTTTAATTTCAGAAAGCTTATGAATACGTGGCGCCAGCACTGGATAGTTCACTTCACCACTGTCAGTCGCGAGCAATGATGGCAAATCACCAAGATGCCCCTCGCCGTAAGGACCTTCATGCTGCCCGGTATTCTCCGGATCAAAATGCCCACCAGCGGCTCCTGCAGGAATAATCTTGTCGCCTTCAGCCATCACTTCACAATTACCTTTGGCATGAATATGAAAACCATGAGGCCCGGGCTTTAAACCTTTCAGGTCAGGGGTAAATTCCAGACCATAACGGGTTTCTGTTATCTGGACATGCCCTACCGGCTCTCCGATACCATCCTTACTTACACGATACATGTCGACATCCAGCGTCTCTGCCAGCACCGACTGCGAACTCGCCAACGCAACAACTCCCGCCAAGAACCATAACTTCCGTTTCATGATGCTCTCCTCAGAAAACATGAAAAATCCGGCTTGTTTATGAAAGCCGGGACGGTTTTTATGACAGTTCCATGGGGAAAAAATGCCAAAAAGCACGCTTTAGCATGGCGAAGCAGATTAAAAAAAACCTACCCCGTAGTGCAGCCCCACCAAGAGAAATCAATTTTTCTCATTAAATTTCAATAACTTAAAATTTAAAAGCCACTCGACTGCCAGCCCCTAAAGTATTTTTTATCAAAAAATTTCCTTCACCTTTGGCATGTCATTTTTCTGTCATCAAACGCCTCTATTCTAAGCCCACGTCAAAGAGACAACGGTTCTCAAATTCTCATCAAAACACACGTAAGGTGATGGCAGATGAACAAACTTATTAACGGTCTTCTACTTGCAGGTAGCGTACTGGTAGCTCCAGTAGCTTTCGCTAAAGTTGATGCGATCTCTGGTGCGGGCGCGACTTTCCCCTACCCCGTTTATTCCAAATGGGCAGAGGCGTACAACAAGGCAGAAGGCGTTAAGCTGAACTACCAGGCTATCGGCTCTGGCGGCGGCATCAAGCAGATCAAAGCCAAAACCGTTGACTTCGGTGCTTCCGATGCTCCTCTGACCAAGGAAGAGCTGGACAAAGCAGGTCTGGTTCAATTCCCAGCGGTTATGGGCGCCATCGTTCCTGTAGTAAACGTGAAAGGCCTGGAAGCTGGCCAGATGAAGCTGAGCGGTGAAGTACTGGCAAACATCTACCTGGGCAAAATCAAGTACTGGGATGATGCCGCTATCAAGGCTGATAACGCTGACCTGAACCTGCCACACAAACCCATCTATACCGTTCACCGTTCTGATGGTTCCGGCACTTCCTTTAACTTCACCGACTATCTGGCTCGCGTATCTTCCGATTGGAAAGACAACGTAGGCGTAGGTAAAGAAGTGGCCTGGCCAAAAGAAGCCCAGCAGTTGGGCGGCAAAGGTAACGAAGGCGTTGCGAGCTTTGTAAGCCGCACTCCAGGCTCTATCGGCTACGTCGAGTTTGCTTATGCCAAAGCTCACAGCCTGACCTACACCCAGATGAAGAACAAAGCCGGCAAATACGTTCAGCCTGAAATGTCTGCATTCCAGGCAGCGGCTGCCAACGCTGACTGGGCAAATGCTCCTGGCTTCCACCTGATCCTGAACGATCAGCCAGGCGATGCTTCTTGGCCAATGACTGCTGCAACTTTCATCCTGATGCACACCCAGCAGGCTGATGCAGCAACCGCTGATGCGGTCCTGAAGTTCTTCGACTGGAGCTATGCAAATGGCGACGAAGCAGCTTCCAACCTGGACTACATCCCCATGCCTGACTCTGTTGTAAACATGGTTGAAGACATGTGGAAGAAAGACATCAAAGACGAAAGCGGCAAGGCGGTTTTCAACTGATCACACGATCAAAAAACCAGCAGATCGCAAGATCCGGGAACGTCCATTAGGACGTTCCCTTTAAGCGTTACAAGGGCCGACTGCGCAGAGGCCTTTCAACTTGGATTACGACAATGTCGACCATGGCAATGAAAACAAGATGGCAAAATAGTGACTCAATCTTCCAGCGTTTGTGCTGGGTGAGTGCCATCATGATTGCAGTACTGTTGGCCGCCATCCTGGTGTCACTCTTTATGGGTGCAGCTCCTGCACTGAAAGAGTTTGGCTTTGGCTTTCTTTTCAGCACGGAATGGAATCCGGTCACAGAAGAGTTTGGTGCAGCGAATGCCCTTTATGGCACGCTCATCTCCTCTTTCATTGCCATAGTTTTGGCCCTGCCTGTAAGCCTGGCCATCAGCATTTTTCTTACCGAACTGGCACCAAGCTGGATGGCTCATATTGCCTCCACCGCCATTGAGCTACTCGCCGCAGTCCCCAGTATCATCTACGGCATGTGGGGCTTATTTGTTTTTGCTCCATGGTTCTCCGAGCACTTCCAGATGTGGGCACTGGATAACCTGAGCGACATCCCGGTACTCGGTACCATCTTTAGCGGCCCACCCATGGGTGTAGGTCTGCTGACCGCTGGAATTATTCTTGCGTTCATGATCCTGCCCATTTTGACGGCGCTGATCAAAGAAGCACTCAGCACTGTCCCCAACGTCATGCGTGAAGCCAGCTACGGCATCGGCGCCAATCGCTGGGAAGTTACCCGCCATGTACTGGTGCCCGCCGTTCGTAGTGCCATCGTTGGCGCTGTCATTCTGGCGCTGGGCCGTGCTCTGGGTGAAACCATGGCCGTCACTTTCGTGATCGGCGGCGCTCAGGACATGAACTCTTCACTCTTTATGCCGGCCACTTCGGTATCAGCCACGATTGCTGAACAGTTCAACGAAGCTACCGGCGACATGCATATTTCTTCACTCTTGGCACTGGGTCTGCTGCTGTTCGTTATCACCTTTATTGTGATGGCCGCAGCCCGCCTGCTGATGAAAAGGAAGCGTACGGTATGATGCTTCGTCGAAAAATCACCAATATTGTTTTCCAGCTTGTGTGCATCCTGGCCACACTACTGGGCTGCGCCGTATTACTGGCGATCCTCTGGACACTATTCTCACGAGGCATTGCCGGCATCAACTGGGCACTGTTTACCGAATCCACCCCCGGCCCAGGCAGCGATGGCGGTCTGGCCAATGCAATCGTCGGCAGCGTGATCATGACCGGAGCCGGTATTTTGATTGCAGCCCCCATCGGCATTCTTGGTGGCACCTGGCTGGCTGAGTTCGGCCAGAACTCCAAAGTCGCCTCTACCATCCGCTTCCTGAACGGCATGCTGATGAGTGCCCCTTCAATTCTGATTGGCCTTTTCGTCTATGAAGCAGTCGTGCTACCGATGGGTCATTTCTCTGGCTGGGCTGGCGCTATCGCTCTGGCCATCATCGCCCTGCCAGTCATCATCAGCACCACGGAAGAAATGTTGAAACTTGTGCCTACCAGCCTGCGCGAAGCAGGTAGCGGCCTCGGTACGCCAAAATGGCGAGTCATTACCCAACTGGGCTATCGCGCAGTAGCGACCGGACTGATTACCGGCGTTCTGCTCGCCATTGCCCGCATCAGTGGTGAAACCGCACCTTTGCTGTTCACCGCACTTAATAACAGCTTTATGAGTCTTGATCCCAACGAGGCCATGGCCAACCTGCCTGTAACGATTTACATGTTCGCCATGAGTCCAGACCCCGAATGGAACCAGCTTGCCTGGTCTGGCGCCCTGTTGATCACCTTAACCATTCTTTTACTGAATATTGCGTCTCGTGCTCTGCCACGCCTGGCGAAGAAGAGGAAATAACGATGAGTAATGTAGCTTATATGCAACAGGAAACTGCGGTCGTTCAAGACATGCTGGCTCCACGCATGAACGTCAAGGATCTGAGTTTCTTCTATCAGAAAGGCGGCCAGGCAGCACTGAAAGGCATTAACCTGCCAGTGTATAAGAACCGTGTCACCGCAATGATTGGCCCTTCCGGCTGTGGCAAATCCACTCTACTGCGCTGTATGAACCGCATTTATCAGTTGTACAACGGCCAGCATGCCGAAGGCACTATCATGCTGGACGATCGCAACATTCTGGACAGCAAAATCGATATCAACGAGTTGCGCTCCAAGGTCGGTATGGTTTTCCAGAAGCCAACGCCCTTCCCCATGAGCATCTATGAAAACATCGCGTTCGGCGTTCGCCTGTATGATCGCCTGTCACGCCGCCAGATGGATGAGCGTGTCGAGAAAGCACTGCGCCAGGCTCACTTGTGGGAAGAAGTAAAAAACAACCTGCACCGTGATGCAGGTTCCCTTTCCGGCGGCCAGCAGCAGCGTCTTTGTATTGCCCGTACCGTTGCCTTGGAGCCTGAAGTCATTCTGATGGATGAACCGACTTCCGCACTGGACCCCATTGCAACGCAGGCGATCGAACAGCTGATCACCCAGCTGCGTGAGGAGTACACCATTGTGATTGTCACCCATAACATGCAGCAGGCCGCCCGTATCTCTGATTACACAGCCTTCATGTACATGGGCGAGCTGGTAGAGTTCGATGACACTCACTCTATCTTCAGCAACGCTCGCGAGCAGCGTACTCGTGATTACATTGCTGGCTCATTCGGCTAAGACAGACGATAAGCCCCCACACTCAATAAAGGCCCGCTATTGCGGGCTTTTTGCGTGACTTCCGACAAATTCTCACGAGATCTCGCCAAGAGTTATCTCTCTGCACATCCCGGTTTGCAGAGTCTTGACAGAGGAAATACGACAAGGAATAATTCGCGGCCTCGCTGAACAGGTCACCTTGAGAAGCTCTCACTGACAGCCCTGTTCAATACAGAAATCAGAAAGATCTTAGGCTTTGATTTTTCAAAGATTTATGTATAATGCGAGTCGCTTTTGTAGGGGTGTCGCCAAGTGGTAAGGCAACGGGTTTTGATCCCGTCATTCGTAGGTTCGAGTCCTTCCACCCCTGCCATTAAGGCTATGTAGCTCAGTTGGTTAGAGCGGCGCACTCATAATGCGTAGGTCGTTGGTTCAAATCCGACCATAGCCACCATGAACAAAAGCACAGGATACAGGGGTGTCGCCAAGTGGTAAGGCAACGGGTTTTGATCCCGTCATTCGTAGGTTCGAGTCCTTCCACCCCTGCCATTAAGGCTATGTAGCTCAGTTGGTTAGAGCGGCGCACTCATAATGCGTAGGTCGTTGGTTCAAATCCGACCATAGCCACCATCCTGATATTCAGATACTTGAAAAGTAAAAATGATTACTCTAAAGTGTCGACCCTGTTGCAGGGGTGTCGCCAAGTGGTAAGGCAACGGATTCTGATTCCGTCATTCGTAGGTTCGAGTCCTTCCACCCCTGCCAACTCTTCCTTTATAAGCGCTGTCCCCCACCCTTTTTCATTTCTTATCCAGCTATAAATGCCGACTGGTTTTTACATCGGCCATTTAGTTACACGCCTTTCAAGAGCTACCACCCGCATTAATTTAGTAGCGTGAATGGAAACCGCCTCACTCTGCCAATTGCCTGATTAATCTTTGCTACCCCCTCCTTAAGAACCTCATCAATGCGCATCAACGAATGTATTGAAATGTCGCTGCATTTAACCTCAGCAGACTCTGCCTTCAGTTTTTCCTCAACCAGGTCTACCAATCACCGGCCACGCGTCCCAAAGACCAAAGCCTCAATCACAAGAAAAACTCAAAAATCACTTCATAGATAGCTTCGCCACTCGTCTCGACCTTGCTCCCCACAAAGAAGAGACCGTCCAGCGCACTGCTTTGTCGGCGTAACACGCTACAACTGAGACGACGCCTGCGATATACTTTGCCGATTTTTCACAGTCAGCTCAGATGCCACTCTCGTGCGCTACCATGGCGTCACTTAGGTGAGTGAGCTGAAGGCAAACGAACACATTTTCCCTAGCGGGACTCCAGGTATTTCATGTCCAAGAAGGTATTTATCCAGACTCACGGTTGTCAGATGAACGAGTATGACTCTTCACGCATGCTTGATCTGCTGCGCGAGAGCCATGAAATGGAAATCACTGAGACCCCTGAAGAGGCGGATCTGCTTCTGCTTAACACCTGCTCTATCCGTGAAAAAGCGCAGGAAAAGGTATTTCATCAGCTAGGTCGCTGGCGCAAGCTAAAGGAAAAGAACCCCAACCTGCGTATTGGTGTCGGTGGATGTGTCGCCAGTCAGGAAGGTGAAGCGATACGTGACCGCGCACCTTATGTCGATATTGTTTTCGGTCCTCAAACTCTGCACCGCCTGCCGGAAATGGTTAATGCAGCCGTGAAATACCACCAGCCCCAGGTGGATATCAGCTTCCCGGAAATTGAAAAATTCGACCGGCTTCCCGCCCCCAAAGTGGAAGGCGCAGAAGCCTTTGTCTCCATTATGGAAGGCTGCAGCAAGTACTGCACATTCTGCGTTGTTCCCTATACTCGCGGCGAGGAAGTCAGCCGTCCGGTCCAGGATGTTCTTGAAGAGATTATCCATCTGGCCGAGCAAGGCGTTCGTGAGGTAAACCTGCTGGGACAAAACGTTAATGCCTATCGCGGTGAAACTGCAGACGGCGACATCGCCGATTTAGCAGAACTGATGCACTATGTGGCAGCGATTGATGGTATTGATCGCATTCGCTACACCACCTCTCACCCGGTCGAGTTCTCCGATGCGCTGATTGATGCCTACGAGACGATTCCAGAGCTGGTCAGCCATCTTCATCTGCCCGTACAGAGTGGCTCAGATCGCATCCTGGCCGCCATGAAGCGTGGCCATACGGCGATTGAGTACAAATCCAAGCTGCGTCGTCTTCGCAAAATCCGCCCGGACATCAGTTTCTCCTCTGACTTCATCATCGGTTTCCCTGGCGAAACAGAAGCTGATTTTGAAGCCACCATGAAGCTGATTAACGATATTGGTTTTGATACCTCATTCAGCTTTATTTACAGCCGCCGCCCCGGCACACCCGCATCAGATCTGCCTGACGATGTCCCGGAAGATGTGAAAAAACAGCGCCTGCAGATTCTTCAGCAGCGCATCATTCAGCATGCCCTGGACATCTCCCGCAAGATGGTGGGCACGACCCAGCGCATTCTGGTGAACGGCTACAGCCGCAAAGATCCAGGGCAACTGCAAGGCCGCACGGAAAATAACCGTGTTGTGAACTTCTCCTGCACCAATGCGGATCTTATTGGCAAATTTGCCAATGTGAAGATTATTGAAGCGCTGCCAAACTCTTTACGCGGCGAGCTGGTTGATTCCGAGCTGGATGCCCTTCATTAATAGGTGACTCAGGGCATCGACATGATGCCCTGCACATGCTTAACCATTGAGGATTTCGTCTTTTGACCACCGACCTCCAAGCGACCATCGCCTTTGATCTTTCCCCGGAGAACCCGGAGTACCTGGCCAACTTTAGCGGCCAATTTGATGAACACCTGCGCCTGATTGAAAAACGCTTGGGCATCACCATCCACAACCGCGCCTACCACTTTGAACTGGCAGGAGACCCTGCGGCTCTGGCGGCTGCGGAAAAAATGATGGTTCAGCTGTATCGTGAAGCCAGCAATGATGTCGAAATCACGCGCGACATGGTGCATCTCTTCTTACATGAATCCGGTATTGCCTCACAAAGCCTGAGCGACAAGACTGACCTTCAGGACGAAGCAGTAATCCGCCTTAAGAAAATGCTGATCAAACCTCGTGGGGAGAATCAGCAATTTTATGTCCGCAAAGTCCGCCGCAACGATATTAACTTCGGTATTGGACCCGCCGGTACCGGCAAAACCTATCTGGCCGTTGCCTGCGCGGTTGATGCACTGGAGCGCGAAGAAGTCAGCCGCATTCTGTTGGTTCGTCCAGCAGTGGAAGCTGGTGAAAAACTGGGCTTTCTGCCCGGCGATCTGAGCCAGAAGATCGACCCCTATCTGCGCCCACTTTATGATGCCCTTTATGAGATGCTGGGCTTTGAGAAAGTTGCCAAGCTGATCGAGCGCAATGTCATTGAAGTGGCGCCACTGGCTTACATGCGTGGCCGAACCCTGAACCACTCTTTCGTGATTCTGGATGAAAGCCAGAACACAACGCGCGAACAGATGAAAATGTTCCTGACGCGTATCGGCTTTGGCTCAACAGCAGTCATTACCGGTGACATCACTCAGGTCGATCTCCCGCGTAACGTTCCCTCCGGCCTTCGTCATGTGCTGGATGTTCTGCAGGATGTTGATGGCATTTCCATCACACGCTTTGAGGCCCGGGACGTCGTTCGACACCCGCTGGTTCAGCGCATTGTTGAAGCCTACGATGTCTGGGAAGAAGCTCGTGAGCAGGAGAAGCAACAACGTAACGCGGAGCTTCAGGCCCAATGAACGCGATACTGGATATTCAGCGGGAATCGACTTGCCTTCAGCTTCCCGCTGACGAAGATCTGCAACAATGGGCTGATAATGTACTTGCGACACAGCCCTCAGCGCTTGAAGTTACGATCCGAATTGTGGATCGCGACGAAAGCCGGCAGCTCAACTTCACCTACCGTGGCAAAGATAAGCCCACTAATGTCTTATCATTCCCATTTGAAGCACCGCCCGAGGTTGAGTTATCGTTACTCGGCGACTTGGTCATCTGCGCCGAAGTGGTAGCAGATGAGGCTGAAGAGCAAAACAAGCCCCTGTTTCACCATTGGGCACACATGGTGACCCATGGCATTCTTCATTTGCTGGGCTATGACCACATTGAAGATGAAGAAGCAGAAGAAATGGAAGAGCTTGAGCGAAAACTGCTCGCCAAGCTCGATATCCCTGACCCCTACGCATTGGATGAGTAGCGAGACCCCCATGCAAGAAGACCGATCGGAGAGTAGCAAGTCCTGGCTGGAGCGTTTGGCACACGCCTTTTCTGACGATGCTCCCCAGGACAGAAACGAACTCCTCGACATGCTGCGTAACGCCGGCCGCGAACAGATCATTGATCATGATGCGTTACAAATCATTGAAGGCGCCATGCGCGTCGGTGATCTTCAGGTACGCGAGATCATGGTTCCCCGCTCACAGATTTCCTTTGTTGAGATGGATGAATCCTGGCGCAGCTTTCTCCCCCGCATTATCGAAACTGCTCACTCCCGCTACCCTGTGATTGGCGAAAGCGTCAATGACATCAAGGGTATCCTGCTGGCTAAGGATCTTCTTAAGTGCCTGCTAGATGGTGGTTTGGATAATCTGGACATGAACACCATCCTTCGCCCGGCGCAGGTCATCCCCGAAAGCAAACGTCTTAACGTACTGCTGAAAGAGTTTCAGGACAGCCATCACCACATGGCCATTGTGGTTGACGAGTATGGCGGTACTGCAGGCCTGGTCACTATTGAAGATGTCCTTGAGCAGATTGTGGGCGATATAGAAGATGAGCACGATGCTGAAGATCCCGAGGAAGTGCACATTAAGTCCATGGGTAATGAGCAGTATCTGGTACGTGCTTTGACCCCGATCGAAGACTTCAATGAATTCTTCAAGGCGGCTCTTGAGGATGATGAATACGACACAATTGGTGGCATCATTACTCAACGCTTTGGACACTTACCCCGTCGCGACGAGTCGGTTGAACTGGCAGGCTTTACCTTCAAGGTACTCAGTGCTGACGGTCGACGGATTCGTTTGATGCAGGTCACCCCTCCTCAGGCCTGAGCATCACAATGACACACGGCAGGCATTCCACCTGCCGTATTTTGTCGGCACAATCACTCACTACCTGATGTTCAAATGCTGACTCCAGCTCAGCAATGAACATTCTCCTTTACAGTCGGCTTTGCCTTTTGACCGGTATCACAAGGATGACCCAAGACGCTCAACGTCACTGGCTTGATCGCCTTCCCACAACAAAAGGCAAACTGCCGCTTCTTTTTGCCCTGATAGCGGGCGCCATTTACCCTCTTGGATTTGCTCCATTCGGCTACTGGCCACTAACACTACTCTCAGTCAGCTACTTTTTTGTACTGATGCAGACAGCCTCCTCCCTAAGGCAGGCTCTCGCCCGAGGCTGGCTTTTTGGCACCGGTCTTTTTGGTGTAGGCACCTCATGGGTCTGGGTAAGCATGTATCATTATGGCGGCACAGGCATTGTTCTTTCCGCACTGCTCACCGCCCTCTTCTGTATGGCCATGGCCCTGTTTTTTTTATTACAGTCCGCCCTACATTTTTACACCAGAAGAACAGGCCGATGGGCATTACTGAGCCTGCCTGCGGTCTGGATCATCAGCGAAATCATCAGAACCTACCTGTTCACTGGCTTCCCCTGGCTCCTACTGGGCTATTCCGGCATGGATACCTACTGGCAGGGCTTTGCCCCAGTGCTGGGTGTGTACGGTGTCAGTGCTATCCTGGCTATATGCGCAGTGGCACTGGCCAATATCATCCCCCCGATCTTTCGTGAATCAGATTTGCGTTTGAAGCCATCCTTTCTTATTGCTCTGACACTGGCTTCAGGCTGGATTCTTGAGCGTATTGATTGGACCACGCCGACTGAGCAAGCACCACTTCGCATTATGCTGGCCCAGGGCAATGTGCCTCAAAATGCAAAATGGCAGCCTGACTCGGCGGCTCCGACAATTGACCGTTATGAGGCCATGACTCGCAAAGCCTGGAGCGAGCCCTCATTGGTGATTTGGCCGGAAACAGCCGTACCGGCTCTGTTAAACAACGCCTATGCGTATCTGGCACCCTTTGCCGATGAGCTGGCCAAACGCCAGTCTGCACTGATAACGGGCATCCCTACCCGCGTGGATAAAGATGGAACCAGTGAATACCATAATTCACTGGTCGTACTGGGAGATGGACTTGGCCTATACCATAAGCGACATCTTGTTCCTTTTGGCGAATATGTCCCGCTTGAGTCCATGCTCCGGGGGCTTATCCAGTTTTTTGACCTGCCAATGTCCGCTTTCAGCAAAGGCAAGCTAGAACAGCCACCGTTGAGCACAATGGGTCATAAAATTGCAGCCAGCATCTGCTACGAAGTTGCCTATCCTGAGCTTATGCGCATTGGGGCTGATCAGGCTGACATCTTGATGACTGTCAGTAACGACACTTGGTTTGGCGACTCTTTCGCCCGATATCAGCATTTGGAGATGGTGCGCATGCGTGCACTGGAGACTGGCCGCCCCATGGTACGGGCGACCAATGACGGCATGACCGCCTTTATCTCACCTAAGGGCAAAATTGAAGCAGAGCTCAAGCAGTTCAAGGCTGGAGTATTGGTTCATGAAGTTCAGGGCTATCGCGGAGAAACCCCTTTTGGCCGATGGGGAAGCTGGCCTACCTGGGTGATAGCCATTCTTGCCGCACTCATTTCACTGAGCAGAAGGAAGCGCCACCCAATGAAAAACTGAATTACCAAAGGAAAGTCTGCACTGAATCAGGACTAAACAGCCACGGTGAAAAGTTGTACGCTTTTATGCGATGATCGATCACCACTTAAAAATAACAAAATGGTTCAGCTGTAATGTCCAACTCCGGCAGACTTACCGACCCCTCTTACGAACTAATTGACGAGCAACATGAGTGCTCGGTTCTGTATCGTGAGCACGGTTTTCCCCACTCGCTGGTGCGCTGGCATTATCACCGCGAATACGAACTTCACCTGATTACCGAAAGCTCCGGCAAAGTTTTTGTCGGCGATTACATCGGCACCTTCTATCCGGGCCATCTGGTACTGGTCGGCCCCAATCTCCCGCATAACTGGATCAGCCATGCCGAAGAGGGGCAGCAATTCCCTAACAGGGATAAAGTCGTCACCTTCAACGATGAACTGGTTCAGTCTGCCAAACAGGTCTTTCCTGAAATGGAGAGTTTGTCCAACCTGCTTGAGCGCGCTCAGTTTGGCATCGAGTTTTTTGGCGACCAGCTCATCGAACGCGCCCACGAGCTTATGAATCAAATGTCAGAAGCTTCAGGCTTAACACGTCTGTCACTTTTTTTGATTCTCATGGAGCTGCTGGCCAAAGCCGATAAATACAAAATTTTAAGCAGCAATAACTATCTGCTTGTGACGGGTGAAAAGAACATCCAACGGCTCAACCTGGCCGTGAACTATATTGTTGAGCACTACGCACGAAACGTAACTCTGGAAGAAGTTGCGGAGCACGTCAGCATGAAACCAACGTATTTCTCCAAGTTTTTCCGTCAGGCGACCGGGCGCCGCTTTATAGAGTTTGTGACAAGTTTGCGGATTAGCAAGGCCTGCGAACTGTTGAGCAATAGCGAGAAGCCGATTACTGATATCTGCTTTGAGGCGGGATTTAATAATATTTCGAACTTCAATCGACGCTTTATCGCCGCCAAGAATATGACGCCTTCAGACTATCGCAAGGAAACTTTTGAGCGCGCCTCTGAACGCTGGAGCCATGCGAGCTGAAAGCTTCGACCAAAGGATAATCTATACTTTAACGACGGATTTAATGGCAATTCAGGCCTCCAAAAGCTGACAAAAACAATACATATTTGTCATCACTCTTGGCTAAAAGCCTGATTCTCCGGTATTTAGTCATTGATTCAAGCCACTCTTAGCCAAGGAGGATTCAACCGAGCGGTCAAACATAAGTACAAAAAAGTATACCTAATCATCAAATTTGTTATTTGTTTTAACAACGTCCAAAAGCTGTAATACGGATGCCAACACTCTCCCGGCTTTTGAACTCGACTTCAGAATGACCGGGTAAAACAACGATAAAAACGCGCTGGTCCCAGGATCAGTTGAGGAGTGATACTCGAATGAAAGCTCTCAGCCTGAAAGTAACCCCTATTTTCGCTGCTGTTATGTCTGCAGGTATGCTGATGTCCGCTCAGGCATCTGCTGCCACTACCATCACCGTAGGTACTGTTAACAACGGTGACATGGTTCGTATGCAGAGCCTGACCGGTGAGTTCGAAAAAGCTCACCCCGATATCAAAGTTAACTGGGTAGTACTGGAAGAAAACGTACTGCGTCAGCGTATGACTACTGATATCGCTACCAACGGCGGCCAGTTCGACGTTATGACCATCGGCATGTATGAAACCGGCCTGTGGGGTGAGAAAAACTGGCTGGCACCTATCAAGGACCTGCCCAAGTCTTACGACGTAGACGACATTTTCCCCACCATCCGTGATGGTCTGTCTGTAGATGGCACTCTGTACGCGCTGCCCTTCTACGGCGAAAGCTCCATGACTTACTACCGCAAAGATCTGTTCAAGGCTGCTGGTCTGACCATGCCTGAAAACCCCACCTGGGACCAGATCAAAGGCTTTGCTGAGAAGCTGAACGATCCTTCCAAAGAGCAGTACGGCATCTGTCTGCGTGGTAAAGCTGGCTGGGGTGAAAACATGGCGCTGGTTGGCACCATGATCAACTCCTTCGGCGGCCGTTACTTCGATGAAGACTGGAAACCAGAATACACCAGCCCAGAAGTTAAGAGCGCGGTAAGTTTCTATGTTGACCTGCTTGGCAAATACGGTCCTCCAGGTGCATCCACTAACGGTTTCAACGAAAACCTGGCTCTGTTCAACTCTGGCAAGTGCGCCATGTGGGTTGATGCAACTGTAGCAGGCTCTTTCGTAACCGATCCGAAACAGAGCCAGGTAACTGACAAAGTTGGCTTTGCTTTCTCTCCTTACCAGACCACACAGAAAGGTTCTCATTGGCTATGGGCATGGGCACTGGCAATTCCAGCTAGCTCCGCACACAAAGATGCAGCAACCACCTTCATCGAGTGGGCTACCTCCAAAGAATACGGCCAGCTTGTTGCCAAGAAAGAAGGCGTTGCTAACGTTCCTCCTGGCACCCGCTTCTCTACCTACAGCAAAGAGTACAAAGATGCTGCTCCTTTCGCTCAGGTAACCTTGGACTCCATGCAGACTGCTGACCCAATGGACGCAACAGCTAAACCTGTTCCTTACGTTGGTATCCAGTTCGCCACCATCCCTGAATTCCAGGCGATCGGTACTTCTGTAGGTAAACTGGTAGCTGGCGCTCTGGTTGGCAACATGAGTGTTGACCAAGCAATGGATACCGCTCAGAAGTCCGTTACTCGTGAAATGGAACGTAGCGGCTACATCAAGTAAGAACTGACAACCACCAAGCTGGTTACAGGTTCATACCTCCAAGAGCAACCCTGCAAAACCGCCCTCCTTCTGGAGGGCGGTTTCTTCAGGCTGCCGGCAGTTAAGTGCCTGTAGCCGGCAAAAGTGGACGGGATATCCCGGTCTTTAACGATAACGATAAGAGTCAAGTCTATGAATACTACCAGTCTGGACTCCGGAACAGCGCAGAGCGCAGACACCAAACGCAAAAAGCGTGGTGTTTCCGCACAGGAAGACAAACTGCGCCTGCTGACGGTATCCCCTTCAGTACTGCTGCTACTGGTGTGGATGATTGTCCCTCTGGCGATGACAATTTATTTCTCCACACTTCGCTACAGCTTGCTCTATCCGGGCAACGAGCCTTTTGTTGGCTTTGAAAACTTCTACTACTTTCTCACCGACGATGGGTTCATCGCAGGTGCCCTAAACACATTGATTCTGGTAGGCAGTGTGTTGCTGATCAGTGTCGTCCTTGGCGTACTGATCTCCGTACTGGTTGATATTGATTTCTGGGGTCGTGGCATTGTTCGCGTCATGCTGATTTCTCCTTTCTTTATCATGCCTACTGTGAGTGCACTGGTGTGGAAAAACCTGCTGCTGCATCCGGTGTCGGGTATTTTTGCCGCCGTCTGGAAGTTCTTTGGCGCAACCCCGATTGACTGGTTTGGCCAGTTCCCCATGTTATCGATTGTGATGATCGTTTCCTGGCAGTGGCTGCCCTTTGCCATCCTGATCCTGATGACGGCAATGCAGAGTCTCGACCAGGAACAGAAAGATGCTGCGCGTCTTGATGGTGCAGGTCCTGTAGCGATTTTCTTCCACATTACCTTACCGCACCTGTCTCGCCCTATAGCGGTTGTGGTCATGATCGAAACTATCTTCCTGCTGTCTGTCTTCGCTGAAATCTTCACCACGACCAGTGGTGGTCCTGGCTACGCAACAACTAACCTTGCGTACCTGATCTACAGCCAGGCACTACTGCAATTTGACGTGGGTATGGGTTCTGCAGGTGGTCTGGTCGCTGTTGTCATCGCCAACATCGCCGCATTCATCCTGATTCGCCTGATCGGCAAGAACCTGACGGACAAGGCGTAAGGAGAACCCCATGCTGACTTTGAAACAAACACGCCAGCTGCGTACTTTCTTCCTGGGTGTACTTGCCTGGGCAGTTGGTCTGCTGGTGTTCTTCCCGATCTTCTGGATGATCCTGACCAGTTTCAAAACTGAACTGGCTGCCTTTGCTACACCGCCACAGTTGTTCTTCACTCCTACCTTGGAGAACTATGAAGAAATCTCTGCGCGTACTGGCTACTTCCATTACGCATGGAACTCAGTGGTGGTGTCCTTTGGCTCGACTATCCTGGGTATGATCATCGCAGTACCTGCTGCTTACTCCATGGCCTTCTATGAAAGTAAGCGCACCAAGAGCACCCTGCTGTGGATGCTTTCTACCAAAATGCTGCCGCCTGTCGGCGTGCTGGTCCCAATCTACCTGCTGTGCAAGTGGACTGGTCTGCTGGATACCCGACTGGCACTGACCATTATTTATGTCCTGATCAACCTGCCTATCATGGTGTGGATGGCGTATTCCTTCTTTAAGGAAATCCCCAAAGACATCCTGGAAGCAGCACGTCTTGACGGCGCTACTCCTTTGCAGGAAATCGGTCGCGTGCTTTTGCCTATCAGTAAAGGTGGTCTGGCTTCTACCATGCTGCTGTCACTGATCCTGAGCTGGAATGAAGCCTTCTGGTCTCTGAACCTGACAGCCTCTAAAGCAGCTCCGCTGACCGCACTAATTGCATCTTATTCGAGTCCCGAAGGATTGTTCTGGGCCAAGCTCTCAGCAGTTTCCACCTTGGCCTGCGCCCCCATCCTGATCATCGGCTGGCTCAGCCAAAAACAACTTGTACGCGGCCTGTCCTTCGGCGCGGTGAAGTAAAGGATTTAGAAACATGGCAGATCTGAAAATAAGAAAGCTTCGCAAGGTTTTTGATGGCCTTGAGATCATTAAAGGCGTAGACCTTGATATCAATGATCATGAGTTTGTCGTATTCGTCGGACCCTCAGGTTGTGGTAAATCCACCCTGCTGCGTCTGATTGCAGGCCTTGAAGAAGTTACCAGCGGTAATATCAGCCTGGATGATCGCGACATTACTGATGTCACTCCAGCTAAGCGTGATCTGGCGATGGTATTCCAGACCTACGCTCTGTACCCGCACATGACAGTGAAAAAGAATATGTCTTTTGCACTGGATCTTGCAGGCCTGGATAAACAGGAAACTGAAAGCAAGGTTCAGGATGCAGCACGTATTCTTGAACTGAGCCATCTGCTTGAGCGTAAGCCAAAAGCACTTTCCGGTGGTCAGCGCCAGCGTGTGGCTATCGGCCGTGCCATCGTTCGTAACCCCAAGGTATTCCTGTTTGATGAGCCTTTGTCCAACCTGGATGCGGCACTTCGTGTGCAAATGCGTCTTGAGCTGGCTCGCCTGCATCATGACCTGAATGCCACCATGATCTACGTTACTCACGACCAGGTCGAAGCGATGACTCTGGCGGATAAAGTAGTCGTATTAAATGGAGGCCGCATCGAGCAGGTAGGATCTCCAATGGAGCTTTATCACAACCCGGTGAACCAGTTTGTTGCTGCCTTTATCGGCACACCGAAAATGGGCTTCCTGGATGGCCGTGTAGCGGCTGTTGATGCTCAGTCTGTGACGGTAGCGCTCAATGCAGGCCCAAGCATCCAGTTACCACGTGACAATGCTGGCGTTTCTACTGGCGACAAAGTGGTTCTGGGCATTCGCCCTGAACACATCCAGGTTGTCGGTGAAAACGAAAGCGACTTCAAAGTTGTCATGGATGTGACCGAGCACCTGGGTAGCGATACCTTCTGCTACGTTAAAGCCTCGTCCGGTGAAACCCTTACCG
Source organism: Pokkaliibacter sp. CJK22405 (assembly GCF_046614695.1). Classification (NCBI taxonomy): domain Bacteria; kingdom Pseudomonadati; phylum Pseudomonadota; class Gammaproteobacteria; order Oceanospirillales; family Balneatrichaceae; genus Pokkaliibacter; species Pokkaliibacter sp. CJK22405. The sequence continues at coordinate 227,008 of NZ_JBKKHQ010000007.1, read as the reverse complement.
TGCGAGCTCCTGGTGACTTTGTTGCCGACTTCGGTCAGAAAGCAGCCCTGCAACTGGATATTTCCCAGTGCCACCTGTTTAACGAAGACGGTATCACTATCGCTAGAAATCAGGCGAAAGACGCGACCTGATAACTCTGGGGCCTGCCACTCGGCAGGCTCCTCGCTCCAAGACCCAAACTACCGTTTAGCACAGCGGGGGTCGCGGCCGACTCGATGTACGGCAGTGATAAGACCATCGATCCAGATACTGTGACCAAACGGCAAGTTCTTTTTGCCACGTACATGCAACAGGATCATCCCATGAAACTTTCTTCCTCCTCACTGGACCAGCTGCCAGAAGGCGTTTCTGCACCCTCTTACGACCGCAGCGCATGCACACAGGGTATCGTGCATGTTGGCGTAGGTGGTTTTCATCGTGCTCACCAGGCGATTTATACCGAGCGTCTGCTGAATCAGGGCAAAGCGAAAGAGTGGGCAATCTGTGGTGTAGGCCTGCGCCCTGAAGATCGTGGTATGAATGATGCGCTGAAGAGCCAGGATTTCCTTTACACCCAGTTCGAGTTGGGTGATACCGACGACACTCAGACTCAGGTGATCGGCTCCATTCAGAACTTTATTCTGGCTCCAGACGCTCCTGAGCAACTGATCGCCAAGCTGACCTCCGAAGAAACCCGTATCGTTTCTCTTACCATCACGGAAGGCGGTTACTGCGTTGATGACGCCACTGGCGAATTCATGTTCGACCTGCCACAGATTCAGCATGATCTGAACAACCCTGACAGCCCGAAAACGATTTTCGGCTATCTGGCCAAAGCGCTGAAAATGCGCCGCGATCAGGGCATGAAGCCTTTCACTGTTATGAGCTGCGATAACCTGCCCCATAACGGTAAAGTGGCCAAGAAAGCGCTGATGGATTTCACCACTCGTTTGGACTCAGAACTGGCTGGCTGGATTGATGCCAACGTTTCGTTCCCGAACGCCATGGTTGACCGCATTACGCCAATGACCAGTGCTGCTCACAAACAGCAATTGCTGGATAAAACCGGTATTGAGGATGCATGGCCTGTTGTCTGCGAAACCTTCATTCAGTGGGTTTTGGAAGACAACTTCTGCAATGGCCGTCCAGCATGGGAAGAAGTCGGCGTTCAGATCGTGCCAGACGTGACTCCTTACGAGCAGATGAAGCTCAAACTTCTGAACGGTAGCCATCTGGCACTGACTTACCTTGGCTTCACCAAAGGTCAGTCCTTTGTTCATGAGACCATGGAAGATGCACTGATCCTGAAATACGTTCGCGACTTTATGGATCTGGACGTAACTCCTCAGCTGGATCCTGTTCCAGGTATCGACCTGACCGAATACAAGCAAACCCTGATTGATCGTTTCTCTAACCGTGCAATTTGCGACCAGCTGGAGCGCACCTGCTCTGATGGTTATGCCAAGTTCCCGAAATACGTCATTCTGACTGTTAACGAAGCAATCAAACGTGGCCAGAAACTTGACCGTGTTGCCTTGCTGGTCGCCTCTTGGGCCTGGTATCTGCGCGGTGTGACCGAGACTGGTGTCAGCTACAAGATCCCTGATCCTAAAGCTGACTTCCTGAAAGAAGTTGTTGCTGATGAAGCCAACATCATTGATAACTTCCTGGCGATGGATGAGATCTTCGGCCCAACGATCGCAGGTTCTGCAGAATTCCGTAGCGAATTCGAGCGCGCCTATAACAGCCTGCGTGACAACGGTGTCGATGAAACTTTGAAAGCCTACGTAGCGTAAATACGGGCTTTTAACAGCGGGGCTTCGGCCCCGCTTTTGTTTGAGGTAAAGCCATGGCGACAATATTGAGTCTGCCTGCCATGAACTGCACAAAGGTGCAGAGACCCAAACAGCGGCAATACGCTTTATGCAAGATAAGGATTCAATGATGTTTGCAATTTTCGATATGGACGGCCTGCTGATCGACTCCGAGCCTCATTGGCTGGATATCGAAGGCGCAGTAATGAAACGTCATTATGGACTGGATGTCCCGGTCGATACCTTCAAGTCCATGCAGGGTATGAGTACCACTGAAATCGGGCAGCGTCTGAGTGAGCAGTATCCTCAGGCTTTTATCGAACCGCCCGTCTTTGTTAAGCAAATTCAGGAAGCGATGCGTCTTCGCTTACCACAGATTCCCATGATGAAAGGTGCCCGCGAGCTGATGAAGTACGTCGCGGAGAATGGCTATTCCGTAGCAATCGCTTCTTCCTCGCCACTGGACTTTATTCAAACGGTAGTGAGAGAAAATCGTCTCGCGGTGGATGTACTGGTGTCAGGGTACGAAGTCCCACGCTCCAAGCCAGATCCTGCCGTCTTCCTGCTTGCCGCAGAGCGCCTGCGTGCAGACCCGGCCGAGTGTCTGGTCTGGGAAGATTCAGTCAATGGGGTAAAAGCAGGCGTGGCCGCTGGGATGAAAGTTATTGCCATTCCAGATCCGCATACCCCCTGGCCTGAAGCTTTTAGTATTGCCAGTTATCGTCATGCCAATCTGCATGAAAGCCTGTCAGCATTGAAAGCGGGCGAATATCAGTAACAGTGAAGTCTGCCTGACTCGCGCACCAGTATAGATACTCCGCTCGCTGCCGGGCGTTACCACAGAAAGAACAAGAAGGGTTAAACATGTACGTTGGTATTGATTGTGGTACCCAGGGTACCAAAGTCGTCATTCTCGACAGCGAGAAGGGTCAGTTGATCGGTGAAGGCTACAGTGCCCATGAGCTGATAAGCCTGGCCAATGGCCGCCGTGAGCAGGAAGTCAGCTGGTGGACAGATGCGCTTATCGCCGCTTTCAAAACCGCGGTCAGTGCAGCGGGGATTGCCACCAGCAGTATTAAGGGCATCGGCATCTCTGGCCAGCAACATGGCCTGGTGCTACTAAACAAGGCAGGTGAAGCCCTGCGTCCAGCCAAGCTTTGGTGTGATACGGAAAGCACAGCGGAAAATAATGAGCTGCTAGAGCAGCTGGGCGGAGCCCAGGCATCCCTTGACCGTCTGGGGCTGGTCATCGCGCCAGGATACACCGTATCCAAACTGCTCTGGACCAAGCGTCACTTCCCTGAAGTTTTTGAACAGATCGAACACATTCTTTTGCCCCACGATTACCTTAACTACTGGTTCACCGGCGAATGCTGCGCAGACTATGGTGATGCCTCGGGCACCGGCTATTTTGATATCCGCAGCCGTAAGTGGGATGAAGCCCTACTGAACCATATTGATGACAACAGCGGCCGCCTTGTGAAAGCGCTGCCGCGCCTGCTGGAGGCCCATGACGCTGCTGGCGTTGTTCGCCCAGAAATTGCGGCCTTACTGGGGCTTTCTGACAATGTTCAGGTTGCCAGTGGTGGTGGCGACAACATGATGGGCGCCATCGGCACAGGCAACATTCGTGAAGGTATCATCACCATGAGCCTTGGCACATCCGGTACGGTCTACGCCCACTCCGACAGTCCTCTGGTAAGCCCAAATGCTGGTGTCGCAGCGTTTTGTTCCTCTGCGAATGGCTGGCTGCCACTGATCTGCACAATGAATTTAACCAGTGCCAGCAGTGCTGTGCAGAAGCTCTTCAAGCTCGATATTGCCCAGTTTAATGAAGAGCTGGCCAAGTCTCCTATCGGTGCGGAAGGTGTCGTCATGCTGCCCTTCCTCAACGGTGAGCGTGTGCCTTCTCTGCCTCAGGCCAGTGCGTCCATCCTTGGCCTGAACAGCCTGAATATGACAACGGCAAACCTGTGCCGCGCCGTGGTTGAAGGCACAACCTTTGGTCTTCGCTATGGTCTGGATTTATTGCGCGAGGCCGGTCTGCAGGGTGACTCCATTCGTTTGATCGGCGGTGGCTCAAAAAGTGCGATCTGGCGCCAGATCGTCGCTGATACCATGAACGCCAAAGTGGTTTGCCCTGTCAGTGGTGAAGCAGCCGCCCTGGGTGGAGCCATTCAGGCAGCCTGGTGTGTCACAGGAGAGTCTATCGACAGTCTTTGTGAGCGCTGTGTCAGCGTCGATGAGTCCAGTGAGGTTACGCCGGTCGCAGAAAATGTCGCCGCGTATGAAAAAGCCTACCAGGCCTACCGCGAAGCACTGACGAAAGTGCACGGTCTCTCCTGAGGCAAGGCATTATCAACAAGCCCGGCATTGTCCGGGCTTTTTGTTTCTGGCTTTGGCTTGTCTGCTACGAATTTCCTTCGGATTACTGCAGGCCTTTTCTAATTTTTTCCATTGCCCTTTTGCTCATTGAGATTTCATTGGCGCGCTCCTATAAAAAAGTTCAGGACGTCGATGACGAACCTGCAGCCCAGTGGGCTCACGCTTTAAAGCGACCTTCTACATGGAACAAGGAAGAGAACGATGAAAAAGGTATTCGCACTGTTTATGGTAATGGCATTCGCACTTGGTATGGCTGGCTGCAACACCGTTGCTGGCGCAGGCAAAGACATCGAAGCCGGTGGTGATGCGATTCATGATTCAGCTCAGGACAACAAGTCCTACTGAGTTGAATCATTGTGACAAGGGCCAGCTTAGCTGGCCTTTTTCATTGGGGTAGAGCCACACTTCCCTACCAGCAAACCAATCTTTACTGATTTCTTTCCCTGATCTCTTAAGCACTGGACGACGCTGTCACAAGTTAAGTATTGTTTGGCCTCGGACCTCGGTCTGAAAGTGCCTGACGTTTCAATACGAGCAGCACTGAAGTTTGTTTTTGCTGATGAGGAATAGCGAAGCATGGCAAAAATCGCAGCTATCATTGTGATGGTTCTGGGAGTCAGTCTGGCAGGCTGCAATACAATGAGTGGCCTCGGGCAAGACATCCAAAAAGGCGGTGCCGCCATTCAGAAGGCAGCACAATAAGCCAAAGCGGGACTCGATCCCGCATCCCGCCTCTTTTTAATCCTGCTGACTCTGCGGTTTTTCATGTCTGACTTTATTTCCTTACTGATCTCTCTTCTTGCCTCATTCGGCATGAACACCAGTCCGCCAGCCCCTGAAGCCACTCAGAGCTTTACCCCCTCAGCTTCCGCCTTTATCCGTACAGATAATCTTCATGAAGTGGCGCAAACCTATGCCAGAAGCTGCGCGCGCTATGAATCTCTGCGAGACCCTGCCCGGATGGGTCTGGATGGCGAGGCGCGAATGACACCCAAGCAATTTGACTGGTATCTGGCCAGCTGTGCTCAGTTGGAGACGTTACTGTCCAGACAGGCGACGCAAGCGGATTACTTGCGCTGGCTGGATCGCAATTTCCAACTGGAACCCGTTGTTGCCGAAGCCTCCCGTCCGATGCTGACGGCTTATTACGAGCCCACCATCCCAGTCTCAGAAAAAGCGACGGCATCGCTTAACTGGCCTATCTATGCACAGCCTGAGAATGGCACCTCGGCCACCCGGCAATCCATAGAAAGTGGCAAGGTAAAAGGCCTCAAGCCTCTCTACTACACAGATCGCTGGTCTGCGTTTGTGCTTCAGGTGCAAGGCAGTGGCACTGGCAGGATGAGTGATGGCAAAGAGGTGCGTTTTGTCTTTGCAGGAACGAACGAGCTTCCCTATACCTCGATTGGGAAAGTACTGATTGATCAGGGTGAAATCTCAAAAGAAGAGATCTCCATGCAAGCCATCGGCGCCTGGATGAAGAGCCATGACAAAAAAGCGCAGGATCAGGTGTACTGGAAAAATCAGCGTATGATCTTCTTTGCTCTGAAGGAAGATGATCCCAACCGCGTTGGCCCACCCGGCGCCATGAGTCTGGCCGAGGGCCTGACCCCCTATCGCAGTGCTGCGATGGACTGGAAGCACTTTATTCCCGGGCTCCCCGTACTTGTCAGTGGCGAGCTTGGCCAACAACAGCAGATCCATCGACTGGTTATTGCCCAGGATCGTGGAGCAGCCATTAAGTCCTCCGTACGGATGGACCTGTTCCTTGGCAGCGGCGAAACGGCAGAGCAGCTGGCCGGTCTGACACAGGATGATCAGGCACGATTCTGGCGGCTAACATTACACCCTCAAGGGCACCGCGGCTGAACCCCACACCAGAATAGAGCCAACTGCCCGATAACGACGCAATTGGCAAAATTTCGCTTCCGACACACTGTTTTTCGCACAGCATCGGCACACTATAAGTTCGCCTAATGGTGTTCTGTTACCCGAACTTAAACTCGTTGAGCTTTACTTCCCTGCCACGGTATACCTGAAGACTGGCGGGTTTCAGGCTGTCCCTGCCTCTCACAGGGAATCATCCCCCATCACTTGACCCGCCATCTGCGGCCAAAGTGCCCATGGATGGCTTCGCTCTGAAGGGAGTCATGATGAACACGCAACTGAAACCCACCCTCGGGACGCTCCATCTCTGGGGAATTGCTGTTGGCCTGGTTATTTCCGGTGAATATTTCGGCTGGAGTTATGGCTGGGGCGTCGCCGGCACACTGGGCTTTTTAATCACGGCGCTGATAATTGCCTTAATGTATGGCTGCTTTATTTTCAGTTTTACTGAGCTCACCACGGCAATACCTCACGCTGGTGGACCCTTTGCCTATAGCCGGCGCGCTTTCGGTGAAACCGGCGGGCTCATTGCCGGCCTTGCGACTCTGATCGAGTTTGTCTTTGCCCCACCTGCTATTGCACTGGCTATCGGTGCCTATCTCAATGTTCAGTTTCCCGGCCTTGATCCGAAGCTCGCTGCCGTTGGCGCCTATATCGTCTTTATGACCTTGAATATTCTCGGGGTTAAACTGGCCGCCACCTTTGAGCTTATCGTTACAGTGCTTGCTGTACTGGAGTTGTTGGTATTCATGGGCGTTGTCGCGCCGGGCTTTAGCTTCAGTAACTTTGTCCTGAATGGCTGGGCCGGTAGCGAAACCTTCAGCATGACGGCATTTTCCGGCATCTTTGCCGCCATCCCATTTGCTATCTGGTTCTTTCTGGCCATTGAAGGGGCTGCCATGGCAGCAGAGGAAGCCAAAGATCCCAAGCGCACCATTCCAAGAGCTTATATCAGCGGCATTCTCACCTTGGTGGTTCTGGCATTAGGTGTGATGATCATGGCCGGTGGCGCCGGGAACTGGAGCGCTCTTTCCAATATTAATGATCCTCTGCCTCAGGCCATGAAAATGGTAGTGGGTGAAAACTCCGGCTGGCTGCACATGCTGGTCTGGATTGGCCTTTTTGGTCTGGTCGCCTCCTTCCACGGCATCATCCTTGGCTACTCCCGTCAGTTCTTTGCACTGGCGCGAGCAGGTTACCTGCCTCCCGGCCTCGCCAAGCTTTCACGCTTTCAAACCCCGCACCGCGCCATTATTGCCGGTGGCATTGTGGGGATTGCCGCGATTTACAGTGATGGCGTTATCAACTTACAAGGCATGAGCCTTACCGCCGCCATGATCACGATGGCTGTTTTCGGAGCCATTGTGATGTACATCATGAGCATGTTAAGCCTCTTCAAACTACGCAAATCCGAGCCAGAACTGGAGCGCGTTTATCGTGCGCCCGGTTTCCCGGTGGTTCCAGGTATCGCGCTGGTACTGTCAGTGCTTTGCCTGATCGCCATGACCTGGTTCAACCTGCTTATCGCCGGGATCTTTGTGCTCTTTATGATTGCGGGCTACCTCTGGTTCAGCATGACACCACATCAGAGAGCCAGTGCTGATGAAGATCTGCTGCTAACCGGGGCAGACTCAGCGTAACCGGCCACTTATAACCCATAAGTACATACAACTCTTTGTTCGCCAGATAATCACGTTGGTTATCTGGCGAACACTTATCAACGAAAATCCGCCCTTTTCACCCTCTAAAACCACGTTTTAACAAAGCAGCGTTGTCACTTCCTGTGAACATGAATGATTTCGAAGATCAACGTGAAGGATGTGTTTTGAAGCACGTCAGTGAAGTTTCTAGCATGGAGACAGTCAGTCACGACAATGCTTGCAGCTTCCCAAGCTTCCGCGCTGTCAGGCTGAAACACTTCCCTGTGCTCACAAACTTCCAGAGAGAGTTTTATGGCCCATATCCACCCTCCTTTTCGCGCCGAACATGTTGGCAGCTTGTTGCGTCCCACGCTTTTGCTTGAGGCACGTGATGCCTTTGCTCAGGGGAAAATTGATGCTCAGACCTTGCGAGACATCGAAGATCAGGCCATTGCCGCCATCATTCAGCGTCAACAGGATATCGGCCTTAAAAGCATCAGCGATGGCGAATTCCGCCGTACCTATTTCCACCTCGACTTTCTACAGCAGCTCGGCGGCGTAGAGGTTACGGGCGCGATTCACGCCAGCAATACCACGTCTGCTCAGCAAGGCTTTGCTCCGCCAAAACTGAGCGTGGTCGGCCCACTTCGTCACAAGCAGCCCATTGAGGTCGATAACTTTCATGCCATCCAGCGTCATCTGTCCCAGGGAGTCGCCAAGGTAACGCTACCCTCGCCCACCATGGTGCATTTCCGTGGTGGCCGCGCAGCCATTGATGTTGAAGCCTACCCTGATCTGGAGCCTTTCTTCGAAGACCTGGCAACGGTATATCAGCAGGAACTGGATGCCTTATATCAGGCAGGTTGTCGTTATGTGCAGCTGGATGACACCAACCTGGCTTACCTCTGCGATCCTAAAATGCGCGCTGCGGCCAAAGAGCGTGGCGAGAATCTGGAAACCCTGCCGCTTCAGTATGCAGAGCTGATCAATAAGGCGATTGGCCAACGACCAAAGGATATGGTGATCGGCATACACCTCTGTCGCGGCAACTTCCGCAGCAGCTGGTTCGCTGAAGGGGGTTATGAGGCAGTCGCTGACGTGCTCTTTAATGCCCTCGATGTCGACACCTACTTTCTCGAATACGATGATGCCCGCTCAGGTGACTTCTCACCTTTACGCTATCTGCCCAGCAGCAAAACCTCAGTATTGGGCATTGTGTCCAGCAAAGTTGCGGCCTTGGAAGACAAAGCGGCGGTGATTGAGCGTCTTCAGGAAGCCGTTGAGTACACCTCGCTGGATCAACTTTGTCTGAGCCCTCAGTGCGGCTTTGCCAGCACTGTGCATGGCAATGCCCTGACAGAAGAGGAGCAATGGGCAAAACTTAAGCTCGTTGTGGATATCGCCAAGGAAATCTGGGGCGAATAAATCTCAGGAATGCACCACCTGCGGCTCTGTCACAGGTGGTTTTTCCAGCCTCTCATCCGCCTGCTTCAACCGGCGAGTCACGACAAGGCAGGAAATAAAGCTCAGGACGCCTGCTGCCAGCATGACAGGCTGATTGCCCACCAGCTCCATCAGGCTTCCTAACAGCAGACTTCCCACAGAAGCCCCACCCATGATCAGTGCTCCCCAAAGGCTCATGACCCGACCACGATAGTGACGATCAACATTCATCTGCAGCAGGGTTTGTGAACCAATACCGGCCATTGAACTGCATAATGCCAACAAGGCTACCGCCACAACTCCCACATAAAAATTGCTGAAACTCCCCAGTAAAATCACCACCAGAGACGTTAGCAGGCTGCCTGTCCGGGTAGCGCGTAACATCGCATCCCGTCGTTTTAGTCCGGAGAGCCAAAGCCCTGACACCACCGCAGCAATACCCGCACTGGAGGTCAGAATCGCCAACTGGGCTACCCCCTCATTGAACCAGCTCTGTACCAGCGCCGGTAACAGCTCAAGAAAAGCGCGCGCAAAAACCGTAGTGAAAAGCGTTACCAGGAGCAGGCAACTGATAAATTCATGCTTTCGCACATAACCAAGGCCAGAGCGAAACTCCTCCAGCACCGATTTGGGCTTACCCGCCGATTTCTCTTTTTGTGGAGCGTAGAGCGTAGCGGTCATGAGCATTAGCGGCATCGGCAGATAGAACAGCGCAGTTGCCACGAAGGCTGCCGCATTCCCCCAGTGATTGATCACCACACCTGCCACAGCCGGGCCAATAAAACGCGAGGTATTAAAGATGATGGAGTTAGAAGCCACCGCCCGCTGAAGGTACTTTTCCTGTTTCACCAGATCCGGCACCAGCGACAACCGTAATGGCTGGTACATACTGGTGGTGAGGCCAAGCAATAAAGCAAAGCCAACAAACAGATAGGGGCTTTGGTATCCCAACCCAATCAGAACAGCCATCCCGGCGGAGATAAAGGCGTTCCAGAAAGCGAGGGTCACCACCCCAGCTCGAACATTCACGCGATCCGCCAGCACACCAAAGACCGGTCCGAGTACAACCGTCGGGAAGAAATTGAAGAAGGCAATCAGGCCAACCCAGGTTTCGGAATGGGTCGCAGACCAGGTCATCCAGCCGAGCGTCAGCCGCTGAATCCATACCCCTTGGGTAGAAAACAATGAGCCCAGCATAAAGCGAAGTAAGGTTTTTTCTTGCCAGAAATCATGAGAGAGCACAGGGACACCCGACAGTTTCGGCTGAGGTCCTGTCTTTAGCGTTTCAGGAAACATTTAGCCGCTTTCCAAAGTGCTTATTACAGGCGGTTAGCCTCAGACATTATTTAATCGCTTGATTGACTTTATACTGTATACCTTTAAGAGGACGAGGGCTATCGCCCAGACATATCAAAATGTGAGCACTCAATCGCTTCCGCCCATCTTGCTGCTGACAGCCAATTCGCCAGAACTATTGCGAAAACCTTCACTTTGCCCTAAAGATCATCCACTTGCCGCTGCTGATCGAAACACTGACCCAAGTCCAGCGTTTCAGAGAGTGCTGGCATTCATTACTAAGCAATCATCGCAGGAGATCCTATGAGCAGTTCACTATTTAACCTTGCCCTGCAAACCATCGACGGTGAGCCGACTTCACTGGAGTTTTACCGGGGAAAAGTCCTGCTGATCGTCAACGTGGCTTCAAAGTGTGGCCTGACCAAACAATATGAAGGTTTAGAGGCGCTTTATCAGCAGTACAAGGACCAGGGTCTGGTTGTACTTGGCTTTCCGGCTAATGATTTCAAAGGGCAGGAACCCGGTTCCAATGAAGAAATCAAAAACTTCTGCAGCACCGAATACAACGTCAGCTTCCCGTTGTTTGCCAAGATGGTCGTCACCGGCGAGCACAAGCATCCGCTGTATCAGCGCCTGATCGAACACGCACCTGTAACGCGTGGACGCGAGAGCATGGCTGAACGTCTGCAAGGGCATGGCATCACTCCCACAGAAGCCCCTGAGGTGGTGTGGAATTTTGAGAAGTTTCTGATTGCCAAGAATGGTGATGTGGTTGGCCGCTTTGCTCCCAACACAACGCCAGAGGATAGCCACCTGACAGCGGCAATTCAGACAGCCCTCGACGCTTGAGGCTCAAATTTTTCCAGACCGCGCGGCTCTCCTGTCAGAGGTCGCGCGTCTTGAGGCCCTGGATTCCTCATCACGCTCACCCACAATGCCTCAGCTTTCACTCGGGAATAGTGAATTGCGCAAACAAAGCGACTTTAATTCAATCACACGTTTAACTTACTTTTGATTCCGCTAAACTGGTCTGCTTCGTTTTATCCAGCTAGACCGGTGACTCTCTTGGATACCAACCTGTTCCGCCACCCGACATTCTTACGCTTCTGGATCAGCCAGATAGCATCTTCGCTGGCCTTTCAAATGCTTACTGTCGGCATTGGCTGGCAGATGTATTCGCTGACCAACAGCGCCATGCATCTGGGCATGGTGGGGCTTGCTCAGTTTCTTCCACAACTCGCCCTGACGCTGGTCGTAGGCCATGTCGCTGACCAATACAATCGCCGCACGATACTGATGATTTGCCGCATTGTGATGGCAGCCACTGTCGCCGTTCTGGCCTGGGGCAGCTACACCCAGCATATCAGCGCAGGCATGATTTACGCCTGCGCCGCCGCACTGGGCGCCTCTCGCGCCTTTGAAATGCCCTCCTCCAGCGCGCTGTTGCCCAATCTCGTTCCCGAAGCATTGCTATCGCGTGCTCTGGCACTCGTTGCTTCTGCCCGTGAAGCGACAGTCATTGCCGGTCCCGCAATTGGTGGCGTGGTCTATCTGGTGGGGCCAACGACTCTTTACAGTATCAGTGTCCTCGGCTTTCTCCTCTCCAGCCTGATCCTGTCCAGCCTGCAATACCAATACACTGCCCGCGCCAAAGCGCCGGTTTCCATGGAGACACTGCTTGGCGGAATCCGCTTCATCCGCCGTAATCCGGTCATTCTCGGCTCCATTTCACTGGATATGTTCGCGGTACTTCTGGGAGGAGCAACGGCACTGCTGCCCATCGTCGCCAAGGATATCCTGCACACCGGCCCCTGGGGTTTGGGGCTATTGCGCTGTGCTCCTGCGGTAGGCGCAGTACTCATGTCGGTGTATCTGGCTCGTCACCCACTACAACGTAAAGTGGGCAAAATCATGTTTTCAGCAGTGGCAGTCTTTGGTCTTGGGACGATTGTATTCGGCCTCTCGACCCAGCTCTGGATGGCGCTCTCAGCACTGGTGATTATGGGCGCCGCCGATATGGTCAGCGTGGTGATTCGCTCAACACTGGTGCAGCTGGAAACACCGGATGAAATGCGTGGCCGAGTCAGCGCTGCCAACTCTATCTTTATTGGCACGTCGAATCAGTTAGGGGAGTTTGAATCAGGCGTCACTGCGGCATTGTTGGGCACAGTACCCGCCATCGTTGTCGGCGGTTTTGGAACACTGGTGATCGTCGGACTATGGATGAAGCTCTTTCCTGCGCTTACTGCACGAAATACTCTGGAGAAAGGAGAACCCTGAGATTCCCGGGGTCTTCCTGACAATAAAAAAGCGGCGAGGATATCGCCGCTTTTTTATTCGCTGTCGCCCATCAATACGCCAGCTTTTTATCTGCCAACCGGTTCATACAGGCTAAAAGCCGACTTAAGGAGAAAGGCTTTACCAGACATTCGGTATGCTCACCCAGAAGAGAGACATCCATCATCTCGCTATCTTCCAGAAGCAGTACCGGGGTTCTCATCCCGGCAGTACGAATCCGCTCGATTCCCATCTGATCCCTGGCCTCTTCACCCAAAATCACCACATCGTAGCTGCCTTGCTGTAACTGAAATAAAAGTTCAGCACCAATATGGCTTCGACGTACGTCATGACCTGCCGCCATCAACCCTTGCAGGGTATAGGCATCCAGACTAGGGCGAGCTTCACCAATTAACACTTTCATTCCGCTTTCCTGCGTTTGTACGGAAGGTCGCAGCAAATGACTTCCATTTCAGAACATCTGTTTCCGCGCTGCCTTGTTCCGCAATCAAGTGGCTGTACCAAGGGTATAATGTAACTGCTTTGTAAAATCAAGTTAGGCAATATTATAGAACGTACAAGCAGAATCACGTCAAACGTTAATTATCGTGATTTTTTTCATACAGCCCCTAAAAAACCATTCATTCCTGACATTTAATTCAAATTTATCGATATTCCTCACACCAAAGGCTTATGCGATGATAGCCCGCGTTTTGAACTCGCTACGTACATCTAGCTCCCTAAACGGAAACCGCACCTTATGGATATATTGCAAGCCGCTATTCTGGGCCTGATTGAAGGTCTGACAGAATTTCTGCCCATCTCCTCGACCGGACACATGATTGTCGCCAGCCAATGGCTGGGGATGGACCAAAGCGCAGAAAATACGGCTTTTGAAGTCATTATTCAGCTGGCTGCCATTCTCGCCGTCGCCGCCAGTTACCGCGAAAAGCTGACCTTCAAGCACACCCGGCTTTGGACTCGGGTCTTTATTGCGTTCCTGCCAGTAGCTGCGGTGGGCTTTCTTTTCAGCCATCAAATCAAGGCGCTATTTTCCAGCCAGATCGTGGCCATTATGTTCATTGTCGGCGGGGTTATCTTCCTGATCGTCGAATACTTCTATAAAGAAGAGAATGCCGGGACCAAGGATGTCGAAGATGTAAGCATGAAACAGGCGGTATGGATTGGTATTGCGCAGGTTTTTGCGCTGATCCCGGGCACCAGCCGTGCAGGTTCCACCATTATTGGGGCCATGCTGGTGGGGGTGAACCGCAAAGCCAGCGCGGAGTTCTCCTTCCTGCTGGCATTGCCGGTGATGCTTGCAGCCAGTGGTTACGACCTGCTTAAGCACTACCATGAGTTCAGCGGCGAAGCAGCACTGCCGCTTCTGGTCGGCTTCGTAATCGCCTTCTTCAGCGCCTGGGTAGTGATCAAGCTATTCCTGCGCTTCCTTGCGCACTTCACCTTTGTTGCTTTCGGTATTTACCGCATTGCCTTTGGCCTGCTGCTACTGGCGATCATGTAACAGCTTAGATATGCCACTCAGGTGCTGGACCAGGGTCAGGCACCTGAGCCCCCTTAACTCTTTCCTTGCGATAAAACTTCTTCACTTCATCATCAGAGAGAAAGGCTTTGTCGGCATTCAGGCTGGCAAAGGAGGAAGAGCGCTCAAGCCTGCGCCATACCTGCATTTTAACGCCCGCTAAACGCAGGCAGATTCCCCGCTTGCGAAGTAGCTCACTGAGTTCACCCAGACACTCTATGCCGGTGGCGTCGATATCATTAATACCACTGCAGAGCACGACCACATCTTTCGTGGCGGGCGAAATATGATCGAGGATGAAGGCTTCAAGTGCCGGCGCTGTCGTGTAGATCAGCGCAGAGTCCATACGCACGACCAGCACATCTTCTGCCAAGACCGGCATGTGGTAACGCGCGCGGTCGCGAAACACGCCATCCTCATGAACTCCGGCCTCTATTATGCGCGGACGACTGCGACGATAGACTGAAATCAGCATAGCCAGCAGGAAACCGGTCAGGACGCCCCAGTGAAGTTGCGGTACCGACACCAGAGTCGCGATAAAGGTAACTGCAGCCGTCACACCATCTTCCGGGCAGCTTTTACCTACGCGGGTAAAGACTCGCCAGTCCAGCAAATTGATCACAGGCACAATAATGACCGCGGCAAGAACACTGGTAGGCAGATACGCCAGCGGATGAGTGAAGAACAACAAACAAAGCGCGACGCAAAGTGCGGCAAACACGGAAGACCAACCGCTGGTGGCACCAACATACAAATTCAGTGCTGAACGTGAGAACGAGCCGGAAATAGGAAAGGCACCAAAGCTCCCGCTCGCCAGCTTCGCCAGCCCCTGCCCGATCAGCTCCTGATTTTCATCCCAGCGCTCTTCACGCTTTCTCGACAAAGTACGGGCACTGGACATCGCCTCGGTAAAGCTGACCAGCGCAATAATCAATGCGGCTGGCAGAAGCGAACGATGCTGCTCAAAGCTGATGCTATCCGGCAGCACTAAGGAAGGCAGGCCGTGAGGAAGCTCGCCCACCACCGCTCCACCCAGCTCCTGATACCCTGTCAGATAGCTGAGCGCAATTCCAAGAATACAGACATAGAGTACGGCGGGTTGCCTTGGGAAAAAGCGCCGCGCCAGAAAGAGAAAAGTAATGGAGCCCAACCCCACCAGTAGCGGCAGAATTCCATCCCCATCAAACAACCCGGCTTGCCACTGGTGAAGATTTCCCAGATTCCAGTGACCAAAGCCCAGCAAAGCCGGAAGCTGGGAAGCAATGATGATCAGCGCTGCGGCATTGATGAAGCCTTTCAAGGCAGGGAAAGAGATAAAGTTACCAATCGCTCCCAGACGAAAACAGCCCAGCGCCAGTTGAATCACGCCAGAATAAATCGCCAGCCAGATGGCCAGAGTG
This sequence comes from Pokkaliibacter sp. CJK22405, assembly GCF_046614695.1. Taxonomy (NCBI): domain Bacteria; kingdom Pseudomonadati; phylum Pseudomonadota; class Gammaproteobacteria; order Oceanospirillales; family Balneatrichaceae; genus Pokkaliibacter; species Pokkaliibacter sp. CJK22405. The sequence goes on along the minus strand of NZ_JBKKHQ010000007.1, from coordinate 211,344 downwards.
ACCCAAAGCACCGAACCCGGAGTCGCCAGCCCCTGCAGCGAGCCAAAGGTCAGCAGACTGGTCAGTGCCACCGGGCCAGCCGCCAGTAAAGGTGAAGATCCCCAAAGCACACCAATAATGCTGGGGATCATTGCCGCATAAAGCCCGGTTTGTGGTGGCATACCTGCCAACGCAGCATAAGCCACGGCCTGAGGTACCAACACCAGCCCAACACTAAACCCGGCTCGCGCATCCGCCCAGAGTGAGCCACGGCTGGGTTTAGGCCAACCGAGAAAAGGTAACCATCGGCGAATATTCATAAAGGCTCCTGCGCTGAAGCGAGAACGAGTGGGCGGGTTCTGGCGAGCGCTCATTATATTTTTTTTAAAGAGTTATAACCTGCCGAAATATTGATATTCCATATCAATAGGATTGTAACGCCCATTTTTATCGCACAAGACACTGTCCGCCACCCTGATTCCATGTTGGAATAGATGAGTTCGCTTTTTTTGCTGCTGGAGCCCACATGCTGCTGGAAGGTCTGGAAACACTCGCGGTACTTGCTCGGGAAGGCACGATGGGGAAAACAGCATCGCGCTTGTACCTGACCCAATCTGCGGTGAGTAAGCGAATTGCCACACTGGAGGCCCGCCTGGGACGAAAGCTGATTGAGCCAGAAGGCAGGCATATCCGCCTGACACCGGAAGCCCAGGTACTGCTGAATCAGGCCAATCCGAGTCTGGCCAAGCTTAAGGCGATTCTGTTTGAGCAGATGAGTGAGGTTGATACCAGCGTATTGAACATCTCAGCCTCAGAGCCAGTACTCGCTGGGCATCTGGGGCCTTTCCTGGCGGAGTACCTGAGGCATGATCCCTACATTAGTATCGGTGGGCACCGAACGCCGACTATCGTGGAGCGCGTCCGAAGTGGCGACCATGCCATCGGCCTTTGTACCGGGCAGTTGGGACAGCTACCGGGGCTGACCCTGGAAGTGCTGAAAGAAGAGCCGATGCTGCTGGTCTATGGTGGCGACCTCAGGGCAAGGCAGGCCGAAGTCGAAACAGATGACATGCTGGATTGTCTCTGTATTGATCTGGCCATCGCTTCGAACCGCTATCTGAAGGATGAGATGCAGGCATTGGGGCTTCGCCCCGCCAAGGAGCTGAATTCCCACTTTGCCATTGCCCAGTTGGCGCGCTCTGGCTACATGCCTGCCCTGCTGCCTTCCAGTATTGTCACCCTGCTGAACATTCCGGCAGCAGCCATACACCCGCTGCCAGAAAGGGGAGAAGTCTCAAGACCGGTGAATTTGCTCTATCGTCAGGGGGTGCTCAAACGTCGGCGTATTGCAGCGCTGATTGATGCATTACGCGCTTACTTCGCTTGACGGCTCATAACGATATCCATCAACCCAGGCGCTGCAGTACCTCGGCGCCGTACTCATCCCATAGCAGCTTGCTGGACATAATCAATGACATGGCCACCAGCAGTGGACGAATCAACCGCACCCCACTAGACACCACCATCCGCGAACCTAACCGTGCGCCGATAACCTGGCCGCACGCCATGCAAAGACCAGTGACGATATAAACCTTGCCGCCAATCAGAAAGAACACCAGCGACGCCACGTTTGCGGTGAAGTTCAGGACCTTGGCGTGCGCAGTCGCCTTGGCGATACCAAACCCGGCCAAAGCCACAAATGCCATGGCAAAGAAAGAACCAGTCCCCGGCCCGAAGAAACCATCATAAAACCCAACCCCTGTACCAACGAGAAACGCGAAGGGCACAGCCGATAACCGGCGATGGGAATCCTGATCACTCATTTTGGGCGAGAGCAGAAAATACAGGGCAAAGCCCATGAGTAGCAGAGGCAACAATTTGGCCATGGCCTGCGCATTCACCCATTGCACACAGAGCGTACCCACCACGCTGCCTGCAGCAGTGCAGACGATGGCAAGATACAAATCCTTAAGCACCACCAGCTTCTGACGCCAGAAATAGTGAGCCGAGGAAAAGGAGCCAAAGCAGGCTTGCAGCTTATTCGTGGCGAGCGCCTGAGTCGGTGGAACACCTGCGGCCATCAGTGCCGGGATAGTAATCAGCCCTCCGCCGCCCGCCATGCTATCAATAAAGCCAGCCACCAGTGCCGTTGCCGCCAGCAGTAACAAGGTTGTCAGTTCCAGTTCCATGTCCGCCCCAGCCTCTTCAGGGTGCTATTGAATGGCGCCAGAGTAACAAGCAGAGGAAGGCAGCGATAACGAAACCTCGGCACCCAACCCATTCCCACAAGGAATAAGTAGACTTATATCTCGGTACTCATGGGGAAGAACACGGCTGCAATAGAACGGACTGATACATCCTGAACTATCCAAGGATGCACTGAACTGGGTATTCTTGACCTTTGCTGCTGAGACAGCATGCGCCGCCACCTTGCCCAGCGGGTGGAATCTCATGAACTGAGTTGCCTGTATGAACGACAGCGCTCCTGATTTTCTCGGACTATGAAACGACGCGACTTTCTTAAAAAAGCAGGTACTGCGAGTGCCGCCACTGCCGCCATGACCACGTTGTCCGCCGGCCCTTTCCAGCACGTGTTTGCAGCCTCTTCTGCTCCCGGCGTGCAAACCTTTGGCAAAGCAGCCGCTTTCTCTTTCGACACGCTGAAACAACAGGCGAAAGAACTCTCCAGCCAGCCCTACGACGGCTCCATTCCGCCGCTACCCGAAACTCTTGCGCAGCTGAGTCGCCCCCAGTTTGATGATATTCATTACCGTAACGAGAGTGCGCTCTGGAGCAAGTCAGGTACCAAAATTCGCGCTGAATTCTTCCACCTGAGCCCCTTTTTCCGCCGCCCGGTGAGCCTTTATGAAGTCTCTCAGGGGCAGGCGCGCCAGCTGCGTTACAGCCCCGACCTGTATGATTTCGGCCGTTCCGGAGTGAACGCCAAGGTTCTGCCCGAAGACCTGGGCTTTGCCGGTGTGCGTTATTACCTTGATAAAGACTGGGACCGCGACGTTGTCTCCTTTCTGGGCGCAAGCTACTTCCGTGCGGTCGGTAAAGAGATGCAATACGGCCTGTCTGCACGCGGCCTGGCAATTAACACCGCGATGGACACCCCGGAAGAGTTTCCGGACTTTGTCAGCTTCTGGCTGGAGCGTCCTCAGGCGAAGAGCAAAACCACGGTGCTCTATGCCCTGCTTGACTCACCGAGCACGACCGGCGCTTACCGCTTTGAAATGACGCTGGGCGATAATGTGGTCATGCACGTCACCGCGACGCTTTACCCACGCAAAGATATCAGCCGTCTGGGTATTGCCCCGATTACCAGCATGTTTATGGTGGGCGAAAATGACCGTCGCACCAGCTGGGACTGGCGTCCGGAAATTCATGACTCTGATGGTCTCGCCATGTGGAAAGGCAATGGCGAATGGATCTGGCGTCCGCTCACCAATCCGCGCCACCTGGGCTTTAACGTTTTCACTGACACCAATCCCAAAGGCTTTGGTCTGATGCAGCGTGATCGCAAGTTTGATCACTATCAGGACAATGCCTTCCATTACGAAACGCGTCCTGATCTTTGGGTAGAGCCCTTAACGCCCTGGGGTGAAGGCTCTATTCAGCTGGTGGAAATTCCGACGCTGGATGAGACCTTCGATAACGTGGTCTGCTACTGGAATCCGAAGACACCGCTGCTCGGTGGTCAGGAGTTCAGTATGGAATACAACCTCCACTGGGGAACCCGTCCGCCTTATCTGCCCGAACGGGCGATGGTAGTGGCGACCTATACCGGCCTGGGTGGCGAGATCGGCCAGCGCCGTGACCACTTCAGCCAGCACTTTACCATCGACTTCGCTGGTGGCGCGCTGAACGAGCTACCCTCCGGAGCACAGATTGATCCGGTCATTACTTTAAGTAACGGTCAGATCGAGCGCTTAAGTGTGACAGCACAACCCCAGATCAATGGCTACCGTGTCATGTTTGATCTGGTCCCACCCGATGACAGTGAAAATCTGATCACCATTCGCATGTATATCAAGAATGGAGACCAGGCATTGTCAGAGACGTTCCTGTATCAGTGGGCGCCCCCTCCTGCCAGCGAACGCCTGCTGCATAACCCCGGTCATCTCTAGGGTTATAACCGTTGAGAAGCACCAAAAAAGCGCAGACCTCTGCGCTTTTTTGGTTTCCTGCGCCTGGCAAACTTCGTTCCTTCCTTACCAACCACCTGCCGCCAAATGCCCCTGATCACGCCAGCCAGAGCGAACCACAGGTTAGCAGGCGGCTCGCTAGCCACCGCATAGCAACCTATGTGTATGAATTCCATTGATGACTGGCAAGACTTTTGCTGAGAATTACGCAAGGACTGTCTAACCTTCCTCTCCTGACTCCTCCTGACGCCGAGGAGAACCTAAGAGCCAGGAGACCGGACCCTCCGCCACCGGGTCTGCCCGCCATTGACAGGACAAAGGTGTGAACCTGCCAGAATCGCAGTAGGCATGTCACGGGTTTCAGTGTGCAGTCGATAAGGTCTTTGCCCTATGCTCTTGCTCAGCCCTTTGATTCACTTGATGAATCGGATTTCCTACGCCGCCAAGTTCATTCTTGTGAGCTTGCTGTTCTTTACGCTGATCGCCGCACTCGCTGTGATGGTGGTCGATAACTACAACCAGGCCATTCATGAAACCCGCAAGGAACTTGATGGTCTGGCACAGGTACGAGCCCAGTATCCTCTTTATGAAGCCTTGTCCCACGCCCGCGATGCTCGTGTGGGTTATCGCTCCTTTGCCAACAAGCGCCTGAAAGGCGTACTGGATACCCAGAGCGAAGCCAGTGCGACGCTGCTGGATGCCTACGATAGCTCCGCGCTGGAGGAATTTCCAAAATCCGCCGAGCTTTGGAAGGATGTGGTTGCCAGTCATCAGGAGCGTCAGTCAGCCATCAAGGAGTCCACTCAGGGCCTGAATGAGCTTTTCGCCGAAGAAGCCGTGCCGGTGCAAAAACAGATCGCCATGCTGGAAACCCTGGCCTGGGAAAGCGGCTTGACCCGTGATGAAAACGAAAAGATAGCCCTGTCGATTTCCTTCGCCATCAACACCCTGCTGGAGCTGAACGAATCCCTCGACTCACTTCGCGCCTATGGCCTTGAAATCACCAGTGAACGCTATCTGGGTAACGTCAACAAAGACCTGCTTAATAACGCGATATTCCAGGTAAAAGCCGAGAAAGTCGCTTACGACACTGCCGCCGCTGCGCTTAAAGACCATAGTAATGACGAGGTCGCCACCGCGTTGGACACCGCCTCAACCCAATACGATGCCCTGATGACACTGGTGGATCAGCAGATTCTCAATGCCTCGCGCATCAAGCTCAAAGTGGATGAGTACGACAAGGTCTTTACTGAAACGCAGCAGCCCTTGCTGGATACCAACACGGCCCTCTTTGATCAGATGCAAACAACACTGGATAAGCGCCTTTCCAGTGAAATCACCAAGCGCAACGTTGTCGTCGCGATTATCTGCCTGGTGGTACTGATTGCCCTGATGATGTACCTCGCTTTCTATCGCTCGGTAAAAATCGCCGTTGGGCAAATGCTGATTACCGCCCGCAATGTGGCTCAGGGCGACCTGACGGCTAACGTCGCCATTGAACAGAAGGATGAAATGGGCCAGCTCTCCGGTGGCTTTAACCAGATGATTCACCGCGTGCGGGATCTGATCCAGACCGCCATGAACAGCTCAACTGCGGTGGCCAGCCAGTCCGAGACCATGCAACGCGTGTCATCGGATGCCCAGCATGTGATCAACCAGCAACGACAGGATATCGAGAGCATTAACCTCTCGGTACATCAGGTGGCCGATGCCGCCCGTCAGGTGTCAGAGCATGCGCACTTTGCCGCTGAAGCCGCCTCCAGTGCCAACAGTAGCGCCAGCCTCGGCCAGAAGCAGATTACGGATGCGCTGGAAGCCATTGAGACACTGGCGAATCACATCCGCGAGTCGGCCAATCTGACCCTGCGTGTCAGCGAAGCCAGTGGCAACATCACCCAGGTGCTGGATGTCATCAAAACCATTGCCGAGCAAACCAACCTGCTGGCCCTGAATGCCGCCATTGAGGCCGCGCGCGCCGGAGAGCAAGGTCGTGGTTTTGCCGTGGTTGCCGATGAAGTGCGTCTGCTCGCTCAGCGTACCCAGGGCAGTACGGCAGAAATTGAAGGCATGATCCGGGAGCTACAGCAAGGGGTTAAAACCGCGGTTTCCTTTATGGAGGACGGTCAGCGTCAAGCGGAAACCACGGTGAGCCAGTCCCAGCTGGTCAATGAAACCCTGACAGCCATTCATAATGCGGTCTCACAGATCATGTCGATGAACCAGCAAATCGCGGCGGCCGCGGAAGAACAGACCGCCACCGCAGATGAAGTGACCGGACGCATTCGCTCCCTGAGTGAAGGTAGCGCTCAGGCGGCGGAAGCCGGTAAAGCGACGTCGGAAGCCAGCTTCAAACTGACTTCCCTGACGCAGGAGCTCAATAGCGCAATCCAGACCTTTAAAGTCTGAATCCAGTTTTAACGTCTGAATAAAAAAGCCTGAGGCATTACATGTGCCCCAGGCTTTTTTGTCTGCCCTGCGCATGCCGCTCCGGGCGAGTCAGAAGATCACATCCCGTGTTTAATGCCGCGTTTCACCAACCAGGCATTGGCAGGATAGGCCGTGGCAAAGCCGATGATCATGGCGATCTGCATCAGAAACCAGTAATCCGCCGAAAATACGCCTGGCTCTTCGGCCAGAAAACCAAAGACCGCGATACTCATAAAGCCAAACATGCCCACCTCAAAAGCGATCAGTGACAAGGCATCCGCCACCAGCGCTTTTTTAAGGGCCTTGATCCAGCGGGTTTCACCCATCTCCATCATGGGCCAGAGCTGGAAGGCAATCCCCATAATAAACGCAGCAATAAACTCACCCACAAAGTGCCCCAACAGCGCCGAGCCCAATAAGGTAAAACCAGTGAGGGAGATTAACGGTGCCGCCAGAGTGTCACCCAAGGTACAGCCGCCACCACAATGACTGGTGGAGATAAAGACACTTTGCCAGAAAGGCTTATCGCCATGGCCTTTGTGCCCCAGTGCTTTATAAATCCACCAGCCGATGACGGGCAGATAAAGCCCGGTAATTGGCCAGGTGATATTCATTACACTCATGTGCTGGGGATGACGGCGTACGTCCGCGGCAATGGCAATCGCCGTCAGGATGCCCAGAATCAGGCTGATCCAGGCCAGTGTTGTAAGTTCCATGGGGAACATCCTTTTTCACCAAGTTCTGTTTTCTTCTTGGGCAAGGCACAGGCGTGCGACAAGTGAGAAAAGATGCAAAAAGGATGAAGGCCAACAGGAGAGGCAGTATATAGGCATAAAAAAAGCGCCAACCTTTCGGTTAGCGCTTTCTTTAAATTTGGTTGCGGGAGCCGGATTTGAACCAACGACCTTCGGGTTATGAGCCCGACGAGCTACCAGACTGCTCCATCCCGCGTCTGTGGGTGTGCATAATACGCATCTTCCGGAGGAATGCAAACTAATTCTTTGAATTTATTAAAAAAAATCCCGGTGTCCGAAAGATCAGATTAGCCTTCAGCCCCGCAACGGCGGGCGTTAACGATCAATGGAGCTCCGCTGTGGGGGTCATGAATAATCTGGCATTCCACCTCGTAGAGTTCACGTACCAGTGCAGGTGTCAGCACTTGTGCAGGACTTCCCTGAGCAATAATGCGCCCGGCCTTCATGGCGATCAGCTCATCGGCATAGCGACAGGCGCTTTGCAGATCATGTACCACCATAGCCACGGTTTTGCCTTGTTCGGCAAGGTGCCGTATCAACTCAAAGACTTCTATCTGATGGCCAAGATCCAGCGCCGAGGTCGGCTCATCAAGGAGTAACAACGGTGTTTGCTGGGCAATCGCCATGGCAATCCAGGCACGCTGGCGCTGCCCGCCGGATAACTCCTCAAGCAAGCGTTGCTCCATGCCGGTCAGACTCGCTGCCGCAATAGCTTCCTGCACTGCCAGTGCATCTTCCTCGCTCCACTGTTGTAACCAGCTTTGGTGCGGCTGCCTGCCAAAGCGCACCAGATCCTCAATGCTCATTCCCTCTGGCGCCGTGGTTTCCTGCGGCAATAGTGCCATCCTTCTGGCAATCTCCCGCACCTTGAATTTTGCCAGCGCTTTACCCTCCAGAATGACCTGGCCCTTTTCAGGCGAGAGCACTCTTGCCAGCGTATTCAGCAGTGTGGACTTACCACAGCCATTTGGACCAACAATGGCGCTGACTTTGCCCGATGCCAATTGCAGATCAAGCTCCGGGATGACCAACTGGTCACCCTGTTTTACCCGCAGCTGTCGAGCCTCCAGGGTCGCGCGCGCAGGCGTGGCATGCAGACTGCGTGAATAGTGCGAAGCGTGCTCATGTCCAGAGGCAGCCTCCGCAGAAGCAACAGGAGATGAAGAGACGGTTGATACAAGCGTCATGGCTGAGTCCGATAAGCAGGGTTAAGCAGCATCCACAGAAGATACGGGCTGCCGGCAATGGCGGTGACAATACCCACCGGGATTTCCAGCGGGGCCAGCATCAGCCGACCGAGAAGATCTGCCGCCAGCATAAGAAGCGCACCGCAACAGGCGGAGGTGATCACAGGAATGCCCCGGTGCCTGCAGAGAACACGGGCAATTTCCGGCCCAAGCAAGGCCACCAGCCCAACGGGACCAGCAACAGCCACCGCCAGCGCCGTCAGCATCACTGAGAGCAACAAGGCAACAAAGCGAACCTGCGGTACCCTAATTCCCAGGCTGATACTGACACTTTCGCTGAGCTGCAGAAGGTTAAGGGCACGCGCCAGACGACAGGCAATGATCACGCCGGGGATCAGGCCAAGCGACAAAACCGCCAGCGCTTCCGGGCTGCGAGCACTCAGGCTACCAACCGTCCAGGGAAAGGCCGCATTCGCCACATCAATCGAGACTTCGCTCAGCATCAGCTGAGTCACCGCCCCCGACAGCGCACCAATCGCCACGCCCGCGATAATAAAACGATAGCCGCGCGTGCCCGTGGCACCGCCCAAACCAAATGCCAGCGCCGTCGCAGTCATCGCGCCTGCCAGCGCCATCGCCGGCGGTGCGACACTGACTGAGAGGTTAACCACTGACGCCACCGCGAAAGCTGTCGCGGCATTGTCGATCCCAATAATGCCCGGAGTCGCCAGCCGGTTTCGCGCCAGCGCCTGCATCAGGCAACCTGAAACCGCAAAAGCAGCGCCGGTGGCTACCGCCGCCAGCACACGCATCAACCGCAGCTCTCTGACCACCAGTTGCTGTAGCGCACTGCCCTCGCCGAGCAAGGCACGCCAGACCTCCACAGGCGACAGCGCCATGCTTCCCAAACCCAGTGCCAGAGTCATCACACCCAGAAGCAGCAGGATCAGGCAGAGATTCACCACTACCGGGCGCTGGTGAATGAGCACACTGCGTTGCCCCCACTTTAGGCACCAGTATCCTTTTGGCACATAGGCGGTACTGAACACCTGACCGTGCAAAGCATTAGTGGTTACAGCCGATGCCCTAACGGGCTGATGAATAAGCGCCATAACCCCTCCTAAAGACTCGGCATGCGTTTACGCCGGACGATCAGCAGCAGTACAGGCGCCCCTACTGCAGCAGTGATGACCCCCAATGGCATTTCCGCCGGAGCAGCAATCAAGCGGCAGAGAATATCGGCAGTAATCAGTAGCGTCGGGCCAATGAGCAGACAAAGAAGTAGTTGATGCCGAATATCGGGCCCACCGATGGAACGCGCCACAAAAGGAACGACCAGACCGATAAACATCACCGGGCCTGCCGCCGCCGTCGCAGAGCCGACCAGCAACGCCACGATAATAACGGTGACAAGACGCACCAGCCCGGGATGATGACCCAGCCCTTGCGCCACTCGCTCGCCCAGCGCCAATGCGGCCAGCGGCCTTGCAATCCACAGGGTTAAACCGGCGGCGAGCACCAGCGAGGGTAGAATCCAGCGTAAGGCGGCCAGATCACGCCCTGCGACACTGCCGATGACCCAGAAGCGGATCTCATCAGCGGTTCGCTCATCAAACATAAGAAGCAAAGACGTGAGTGCCATCAGCAGACTGCTAAACGTGGCTCCCGCCAGCACCAGCCGCACAGGATCATTGCCCACGCCCTGAATTCGCGCCGTCGCTAACACCAGCAGGCAGCCAAGGAGCGCTCCTGTCTGAGCAAAACCAACATTCAGCGTGGCCGCACTGGCGCCCAGCAACATGGCAACCGCCACAGCAAAGCTGCTACCGGCGCTGATCCCCAGCAGACCGGGCTCCGCAAGCGGGTTACGGGCCAGCGTTTGCATGAGGGCACCGGCACATCCCAACGCCATCCCGACCAGCAGCCCCAGTAAAGTTCGCGGCCCACGCAGCTCGAACACCACGAAGTGCGCGTCACTTGAACCTTTTCCGAAAAGTGCACTGACCGCATCGCTGGGGCTGATATCTCCGGCGCCCCACAGCAGACTGGCAAGCAGCACCAGAAACAGCAAAGCCCCCGACGCGAGTAGCGCCGGGAGCAGTGGGGAAAAAGCACGGGGAATCGAGGCGACAGCCTGACTCACGAAGCGCTTTCCTGAGCTTTCTTGGTGATCGCCTTGCGCACCGTATCCACGATTTGCTCAGCAGCCAGCGGACCGGTAGCGCTGGTCCAGATCTGACCATCCACCGGGATAACACGGTCCTCCTTGACGACATTCAGGCGGGCAAAGGCCGGAGATTTTTCAGCGGTAGCCAGCGCATCGCGGCCCTCCTTATTCAGGGTCGCCAGGAACAGCCAGTCGCCGTCGATCATGGAGAGTTTTTCCTGACTCAGGCTGGAGCTGTGCGGGCGGCCTTCCTTCACCAGACCTGCATCAGACACTGCAAAGCCCATTTGCTCCAGCAGGCTGGAAGAGAACAGTTGCGATCCCATCACCATGGCACCCTGAGGCATCCAGCGAATCAGCGTCGTTTTGCGCTCATCATCCGTGAATTCCTGAGTGAACTGCGCCTTAACGGCGGCAACCTCCTGATCCAGCGTCTTCAGGCGGGAATCCAGTTCGGCCTCGCGTCCCATCGCCTGCGCAAATACCCGTGCTTCAGCCTTCCAGCCCTCTTTGGCGAAACGCTGTACATCCGGCACCACCGTGGGAGCGATAGAAGAAAGCAGCTGGTATTGCTCCTTGCTCAGGGTCACCGGCGCCAGAATCAGATCCGGCTTCAGCGCTGCCACCGCCTCAATATTGGTTTCACGAGCTGTACCGACAATGCTGATATCCGGTACCTGCGACGCGATATAGCTGGCGACGGAATCCCCACCGCGTGTCGCTACGGCACCGACGGCCTTCACACCCAGCGCAGTCGCGGTATCCAGCGCGCCTTCATAGAGAGTAACGACGCGGCTGGGCTCACCTTCAATCCTGAGGGTGCCGTACTTGGTGGCCACTTCATGGGTGGCGGCCTGCACACCCAGAGACAGCGCCATCATGGCACCGCCAATCCAGGGCAGCAGCTTCCTGAGGACGGGTTGAGCGAGCATCGAGCGAGTTGGTGTATTCATCATATTCTGCCTGTTAAAGGTTAAATCCATCGGTTGGCGTGCGCGGTGAGTCAGCGCGCCCTGCCTTTTAGAATGACCAGTTCAGCCCAAGCCAAAGGCGACGCCCATCGGCCACATAGCCGTATTCGTCATAATTGATATCTTCATCCAGCAGGTTGTAGATACCGGCTTTCAGCGTGGTGCTGTCCGTCAGCTGGTAGCCCAGACCGGCATCCACCAGCGTGCTGGAAGGTGCGACCAATGTGCTGGAAGAAGGCGTGGTCGTCGGTTCACTCTCCTTGCCGCGATAGGTCACACGCAGCCAGGGCTTGAGGTCATCCGTTGCCTGCCAATCCAGACCAACCGACAGCAGATGACGTGGTAACTGGGTCAGGGGCTGGCCTTTGTACTCGCCGCTCAGCTGCTCGGAATCGGTGAAGGTGTAGCTGGCGGTAAAGTCCAGCGTGGGCGTCAGCTCTCCCTCAAGGCTGGCTTCAACCCCACGGGTGATGGCTTCATCCACGTTGACGCGGTAAGTCGGGTTGCTGCCATAGCTGTTGGCGCCGCCAGTACAGATCGACGCTGGGCATTCCACACGGGTGATCTTGTCTTCAAAGTCATTGTGGAAGAGCGTCAGGGAGCCGGCCCAGCCGTTATCGCCGTTGTAATGCAGGCTGATTTCCTTGCTCAGGGAGGTCTCCGGCTTCAGATCCGGGTTGCCGTAGATATCACCGCCACGGCTGGTCTGCCCCCAGTCAGAAGTCACTTCACGCAGGCTCGGTGAACGGAAACCCACCGCCGCACCACCTTTCAGCGTCCAGCGATCAGTCATGTGCCAGACCCCGTAAAGACGCGGGCTGACGTGGTTACCGTAGTTTTCATCCTTATCCAGACGAGCGCCGCCGGTCAGGCTGAAGTTCTCACGCAGCCACCACTCATCCTCGGCAAACAGTGCCCAACTGGTGTTATCGACCTGAGTACGGTCTGAAAGGGTATTGGTCGTGCTGTCCTCCAGCTCTTCTTTCTCGAAGCTGGCCCCCAGATTGAGCATGTGATCACCCAGCGGCATCGCCAGAGTCGACTTGCCCGTGGTGTTGGTGATCTCAATCTGGCGGGTTTTGTTCTTGGCGATCTCTCGCTGCAGGTGAGTATCGGTGGTGCCGATATCCCAGCGCCCGGTATGGGATACCGCAAAGTGGCGCTCGTAATGCTTGTCATCGGAGTCGGTACAGCCGCCGCGACAGCCGGTTTCCGCCAGCGACTTGCCCATGTTGCCTTCACGCTCCTGGCTGGTCGCGCCTGCCTCAAACACGAAGTCGTTATTCTCATTGGGCGTGAAGCTGAGCTTGCCGTTAATGTTTTGCAGTGCCTTATCTTCCTGACCGTTCAGCACGTTATCTTCGGAACGGTTAAAGTAACGGCCATACAATTGCAAGCCCAGCTTATCCTCGATGATGGGACCGGACAGATTGAAAGACGTCTGGCGCTCGTTACCAAACCTGCTGTGCTGCTGCAGGGTGATTTCCTGCTGAATATTGCCGTGCCATTCGTTCTGCACTTTCTTGGTGATGACATTGATCACCCCACCCATGGCATCAGAGCCATACAGCGTCGACATCGGCCCGCGCACCACCTCGATACGCTCAATGGCATCCAGTGGCGGCAGCCAATCCGTTTCAAAACCGGCGCTGCCGTTAGGCCGGGTTTCACGGCTGGCGACACGTTTGCCATCAACCAGCAACAGGGTGTAGCTGGAGGACATCCCGCGAAGGCTGATATCCACCCCGTTATCACCACCGCCACCGCCCGTCACCACAAGACCAGGAACATCACGCAGGGCATCGGTCAGGTCGGTGTAGGAATGGTTTTCCAGATCTTCGCTGCTAATCACGCTAATCGAAGCGGGGGCATCCGTCTCTTCCTGCTCGTAACCCGAAGCGGTGATCACCAGGGTATCGAGCGTAAGACTGTCTTCTAAGAAGCTGTCCTCAAGGGTGCTTTCTTCTGCCATTCCCGCTCCTGACATCAGTCCCAGCCCCAGGCCCGCGATGACCTGAAGTGAACCTGAAGCCAGTAGTCGACTTGTCTGAATACGCATTGCTTTCTCCATTACAAAGTGCGCTGCCGGGCCTGTTGCCCACATGCGCTTTCGCGCCGTCGTCTGGTTAGCGTTACCATTGATTGCCAATGATAATATTTCGCATTTGCGTTTAGCAGGTGATAGAGTTGGACACCCTGTTCCATTTTCCGGAACACAGGAGGGAATCGTGTTCGACCTGAAAGAACTGGAAGCCTTTGCCAACATCATCCGTAACGGCAGCCTCACCAGCAGTGCGCGGGAGTTGAACCTGCCGAAGTCGACCCTCAGTCGCCGGTTGAAAAATCTGGAGGAGCAGCTAAACCAGAACCTGCTGCGGCGGGAGTCCAACCGCCTGATTCCGACCGAAGCCGGGCTGGTGTTCTATCGCTACAGTCGGGAGATTCTGGCACTGGCGGCCAATGGTCAGGCGGCGTTGGAAGAGCTAAAGGAAGAGGTCAGTGGCGAGCTGGAACTGCATTGCCATGAGACACTGCTGCGCTCCTGGTTCACCCCATTGGTGACCCACTTTCTGGAACAGCACCCCAGCGTACAGGCGACGCTGAACACCCAGTTACAAGCCCCCGGCCCGGAACTCACGGGCGGGGTTCACATCTGGCTGGGCGATGCGCCCTCAACCACACTGAAAACCGAGCTGCTTGGGCGCATTACTCAAGGGCTGTATGGCCAGCCGGAATATCTGGCCCAGCAAGGCCACCCCACCCACCCCTGTGAACTGGCACGACATGCCTGGGTTGATCTCCTGGGTAGCGCAGCCCAGGGCATTGAACTGACTCATCCGGTCGAAGGCCGTTATCACGTCACCGGCTCCTCTTCACGTCTTCGGGTGGATCGGCAGATTCTGCAAAGTGATGCCATTCAGCGCGGTAGCGGCATCGGCCTGATGCCTCATTGGCTGGTGGAGAAACGCAACCTGCATCATCCCGATGCCATCGTGCCCTGTCTGCCAGAGTGGCAAGGGCCGGAGCTTGGGGTTTATCTGCTTTACCCATACGGTCACCTGTCCCGACGGCTGCAAACCTTTGTGCATTTTGTCCGCCAGCACGTCCCTGAAGGATGGCGCAGCCGGTCGCCGGCACTGGCAAAAGCCAGCTAAGCCATCACCAACAACGGTGAAGGGTCTTCAGGTAAAAGAGTGGATGCCCTTGGGACTTAAGCCCGGGCTTGGGTACACTAACACCTTGTGCTCTGGCCTTTTACACAGCAACACACCACTAAAGACCAGATGAAATGCAGGGAGAAAGCTGACAGGATACTTGCCTGTCTTGATGACAGCGCCTGAGCCTGAGGCTCTGAATCCTCCATCAGCCAAACGGATCACCATGTCGGAACAGCAGGATAACGCCAAGGGTACTGTCCGTCGTCGCCAGCGAAAACGCGGTATCGAAACCCGCGATTCCATTCTGGATGCGGCCGAAGCCACCTTCGCCAACGAGGGGCTGAATGCCTCCATGCGGCGGATCATGGCAGTGGCAGGCGTCAATGTCGCCTCCATTCACTATCATTTCGGCACCCGGGAAGACCTGCTGAACGCCGTGCTTGAGCGCCGCGCAGAAAGCATTACTCAGGCCCGTTTGGTCATGCTTGATGAGGCCCTGGCCAAGCCCGAGATTCAGCTGGAAGACTTGGTCATGGCGCTGTATTTGCCATACTTCGACCCGTCCCGCACTTCCGATCCGGGCTGGATGAACTACGTCAAAGTACGCAACAAGCTCATTGGTGAGCAGCACAGCGGAGTCAGTGATCAGGTACGCCGACACTTCAACACCCAGCATTCGCGCTTTGTCGATGCCTTCCGGCAGGTATTCCCGGACATGGCCGAAAAGGACGTGCTCTGGCGCTACCACTGCATGCTGAGTATCTCCACCCAGTCCTCAGCGATGCCGTATCGCATCATTCAGATTTCCAAGGGCCTGTGTAATCCGCGGGACTTTGACGAGCTAATCAACTACGTGATTCCGCTGGTCGTTCATATGTGGCGCGCGCCCTACCAGCCGGTCAGTGCGGAATAAATCGGGCTCACACCAAGTCTGAACATAAAAAAGCCGGGAAGATTCCCGGCTTTTTTATTTATTGCTGAGCATTTTTATCACCAGGTGATTTTGATCCTAGCGCGGAGTGCCTCTGACTCTATTGCTGAGAGCCTGAACACCCTGCCTGCTCAGGTTTTAAATTGCCCCGCCAGTTGCTGCAGCTCACTGGCTAGTTGGCTGAGCTCTGCCGCCGCCTGACTGATTTGCCGCCCTTCCTCTTCCGTATGCACGGAAGCCTCACGCACCCGGAACATGGCGCCACGGATTTCCTCACTCACTGCAGCCTGCTCTTCGGTCGCCGCCGCAATCTGAATGGCACGCGAATTAATATCAGCAATACCGTCTTTCAGTTGCTGCAGGTTGTTAGCCACGTTTTCAGTAATCTGCACGGCGGAATCCACCCGTTGCTTCGACTGCTCGAAGTCCTGAATGGCCTTGTCAGAATCCTGACGAAAACCAAGAATCATGCTTTCGATTTCACCGGTGGAACTTTGAGTGCGCTGCGCCAGAGATCGGACTTCATCCGCCACCACCGCAAACCCCCTGCCCTGCTCACCGGCACGCGCCGCTTCAATAGCCGCGTTCAAAGCCAACAAGTTAGTCTGCTCGGCAATGCTTTTGATCACATCAACAATCTGCACAATCTGCGTAGAACGCTCACTCAGAGCATGAATCGAGGTGGTGGCTTCGTTGATTTGCTGGACAGCCTGGGCAATGGACTCACGCACTTCAATACTCAGGCGCCGGCTTTCGGTCACTCTTGCATCTGCCGCACGAGTCGCATCCGACGTGGCCGTGGCATTGCCGGTAATCTCCCGCACGGTCTCCACCATCTGCTCAATAGAGGACGTCACCGTCTGGGTTTCCTGTGCCTGATGCTCCAGATGCATACGCGTGCTATCCAGCGTGACACTGGTTTGTTCAGAAGCCGCAGCAATCTGGCTACTGCCCTGTCCGATCAGCTGAATGGCCTGGTGAAAGGACTGAATCACCCGGTTTAGCTGTTGTGCGATTTGCCCCATCTCGTCCGCTGACATAACGTCTGAGCTCACTCGCAGGTCCTTCTGCTCCGAGAGCTTTTCCATGGTAAGCGCCAGATTGGTCATCTGCCTTTTGACACTGCGAATCGTCCAGAGCGCGATAAGTACAACGATGATCAGTGCCACCATTGTCAGCGCCACATAGGTCACCAGAGAGACAACCTGAGCGCGATGCACGCGGTGCACTTCCTCGATCAGGCTGCGGTTCAGGGCATCCTCAAGCTCCTTCAGCGCATTGATACGTTCGGTACTCTTGGCAAACCACTGGGTAGGGTCCTGATCAAGATTGCCGTCCACCGCGGCCTTTCGAAACGCCATTATCTCGCTCATGAAGCCCTGCTTGCCAAGAGCGTCAAATTTCTCTTGGAACTCAGGCGAGGCCGTGGTCATAAAGTCTTGCGCGTAAAAGTCCTGACCACTGGTCAGCCGGGTGAACTTCGCCAGATTCTGGGGCGACATGGCTTTGGCGCCAAAAACATTACTTAAGGTCGCACGCTCCAGTCCGGCCAACTCTTTTAGCTCGACCAAATTCGACATGGAAATCATGGAGACACTCAGCTCTACCGTGGGCGCATGACGCGCTGTCTGCACAATGGACTGAATCAACAGGCGGTTGATTGATGAGTAATAACTGACCGCTTCTGCAACGCTGATTTTCTGGTCTTCCACCTGCTGACGCACCGCAGGCAACTCAGCGAGTTTCGCCTGAATTTGCTCCATCTGGCGGGCAAGGATGGGTATTTTTGGCGGGTTGTTTTGCAGGTAGTCATTCATGCGAGCAATGGCCGCATCAACAGCGGCACGCTGTTTTTCGAGCTCTTTTTCGAAAGACTCCCCTTTCGATCCGAGAAAACCGGCGGACATGCCCCGGGATTTCTGCAGCTCATGCACCAGTTCACTGTTACTGGCCGCAAGTTCAATGGAGGACATCACCGTGGAGGCATCACTGAGGGTTTCGTAGTTCTCGTAAATCAGGCGGCCGGCAAATAACACCAGGCAGATGATCGCAGGAACGATCAACAGCAGAAGCTTGTGCACCAGTTTCATAGGCAAGGGACCCCGGCAGATCATCAGCAACCCACACAGGCCGTTCCGACTGGCTGAAGAGGGCTGACTGATCATAGAAATAAACGATGCGTCACACAGCCATCGCTTTATGTAGATGTAGAAGTCAGCCGGAGCCCTGTCAAATCAGATGCGAATCATGTTCGCTTATTAAAGCATTCACACCTTGAAGACATGCCGCAGGTAATCCACAAAACTGGGGTCTAGGCACTGGATTTTCCCCGGTGTATCAGAGATTTTCGCTACCGGCTGACCATTGCAGGAGACCATTTTGAGCACGATATTCATGGGTTCCACGCCGGGAATATCGCATGTGAAGTGAGTGCCGATACCAAAACTGACATCAATGCGGTCACGAAGCGCCCGATAGATATCCAACGCTTTAGGTAAAGTCAGCCCATCTGAGAAGGTCAGTGTCTTGGTTTTAGGATCAATACCCAGAGACTCATAATGACGAATGGCTTTCTCGCCCCATGCCAGCGGGTCTCCCGAGTCATGGCGCAGGCCATCAAACAGCTTGGCAAAGTAGAGGTCAAAATCGGCGAGGAAAGCATCCATGGTGATGCAGTCGGTCAGGGCAATGCCCAGTAAGCCTCGGTATTCACGCACCCAGCAATCCAGCGCGGCTTTCTGGCTGTCAATCAGCCGCGGGCCCAATTGCTGGTGCGCCATCAGCCATTCGTGGGCCATGGTGCCAAGGGGCATCACATCCAGGGTTCGCGCCAAATGGACATTACTGGTGCCGACAAAATGACCGGGGAAGTCGGTCTTCATGCAGCGTACGATTTCTGCCTGAACGGCATAGGAGAAACGACGGCGCGTACCAAAATCGGCAATCTTGAAGCCTGCCAATTCCTCGGTACTGGCCTGCTGTTTTAGCCAGTCAAACTTTCGGTAAAGCTGCTCCCGTGCGTCAGCTATCAGTGTATCCGGATACCGATTGCGGTTTCGCACCTCGCTGATCGTCGCCAGAATCGGCACTTCAAAAAGAATAACGTGCAACCATGGGCCTTTTAGCCGAACGACCAGCTGGCCCTGCTCAACCCCGACAGTGACGTAATCAGAATTAAAACGGAACAGGCGCAGGAAGCGAATAAAGTCCGGGGTAATGAAGCGGATCGCGGCCATAAAACCCAGCTCTTCAGCGGAAATACAAAGCTCCGAGAGTTTGTGGATTTCTTCGCGGATCTCATCCACATAGGGCGAAAGATCCTCATCGGTACGGCAGCGAAATTCCCACTCCACTTCAGCGTTAGGGTAGTTATGCAGTACCGCCTGCATCATGGTGAGCTTGTAGAAATCGGTATCCAGCAGATTCTGGATGATCTGCGATGAGAAGGTAGAGGCTGCAACTGCGGACTGAGACACCGGAATACTCCCTGGCCGTTCACCAAAAGGCCAGTGTACCCGTGAAGGCAGGCGAATGTCAGGCAGGGCTTATGGACAGTCCGGTTCTGGATGACAGAGGCACCCCGGGGAGAATAAGAACTGACAGGAAGGGTTATCAGGCTGACTTGGCAAGATCTTCCTGTGCCGCGTTCTGCACTACGGCATTGCTGGCGTTAAAGGCCATATCGACTTTTTCCAGCAGTTTTTCCACCTCACCTGAGACTTCATTCTGGGCAATTTTCAGACGGCGGCGGAACTCTCGAAAACGCCAGACCAGCTCATCACACATCAGAATGTACTCTTCCATTTCCTCATAGGCATGGCTGAGTTTTTCCTCGTGGACATGTGTTACCCAGCGGGTCACCGAGTCCGTATTCATTCCTGACCGCACCATCTGGGAATCAAGACCGGCGGCAATCGCCGAAAGGCAACGCAGCTGCTTTCCACGAGGCAAAGGCTTGGGTAGGTGCTTACGGAAATAACCAACAGACAGGCTGTAACGTCGCAGGGTTTCAGTCTGATAGCAGAGCTGGGGCAGCCGTTCGAGCAGTTTTTCATCCTGCGGGAAGAGTCGCACTTTCTCCATATCGCAGTTACGAATCAGCCCTCGGGTGGCATCATAGACATCGGCGTGGTATCCAAAGTCATTCACCTGCAATACCGGTAACAGCATCAGCACATCGCGTGCGGCGCCGCGGGATGACGTTCGCATGGCATAAAGCATGTCGGCCATTGCCACCACCTGACCGCCGGAACTGAGCTCTTCACCAATGCGTGCAAAAGGATAACCCGAGCCATCGCAACGTTCGTGGTGCTCGGCCACGGCGCGGGGAACGGCATTATCCAGCCCATCCACCGTTTCCAGAAATAACTTGCCCACCAGGACGTGACACTGAATGGCGCGCCATTCCTCGGCGGTATATTCACCCTGTTTATTCACGATTTCCGGATCGATATGCAGCATGCCGACGTCATGCACCAGACCAGCAATAAACACATCTTCCGGCAGCATATCGGACATGCAGAGTTTGTCGGCGATCGCCAGCCCAAACCAGGCACAGAACAGGGACTTGGCGTACTGATCCGGCAGACGGTCTTTCAGTACCGTCACCTTTTGCACCAGCACAGGGTATTTTAGGTAGGCGTGAGCCGCCTGTTTTAGCAGCTTGCGATCCAGCGACTTGCTCAGGGCATCAAGGTCCTGCCACTGATGGCATTGGGCTTCGATATCAGCGATAAGCTGATTGCTATCAAGAGAGGACTCCAGGGCAATCACTTGCTCCAGAGGCTGATTGAGCTTATGCCGGATCAGGCGCTCTGCCGTACGCGCATTGATCGCCGTACCCTTACGCGCGAGCAGAACCCCCTGCTCGTTATACAGATCTGCGGTCGCGACCACGTTGTTCGTCTTATTCACTTCGGCCAAGTGATTAACGTAGGCGTCGACTTTATTGGGCCGGTAATCAAACGCTGATGACATATCACTTCTCTGATAGCAACAGAATCAACACGGGGGTCAATAAAAGCGAACTTCGTCGGCAGTGGTCAGCCACGCCTTTCAGTGATGGAGAATCCATTGATCAACTGAAAACGGGGTGATTGCCAGCATGTCTGCATCTGAACGTTCCTCTGATCAAATGCAGTGTTGTAAGAACATATCGCGTTGCAACCAATTGAGACAACAAAGTTCTAATGCTAATCGCGACAGGCCGGATCCTTATTGCGCCTCTTTTCTTTAGTGAAAAAAAGGCTATAAATATCAATGCTTTGCATTCATGCCTAAAGTGACATTCAAGACATCTAATATATCATTGCATGCCATCAGGTCAGATAAAGACGGCTTAGTACGTCTTGCGCCAGCTCACCCGGTTATGGCTGAAGAGCACCTGCCGCCGGATACGCTG
Source organism: Pokkaliibacter sp. CJK22405 (assembly GCF_046614695.1). Classification (NCBI taxonomy): domain Bacteria; kingdom Pseudomonadati; phylum Pseudomonadota; class Gammaproteobacteria; order Oceanospirillales; family Balneatrichaceae; genus Pokkaliibacter; species Pokkaliibacter sp. CJK22405. The sequence continues at coordinate 190,220 of NZ_JBKKHQ010000007.1, read as the reverse complement.
ATCCATTCGGTACCAATACCAGCGGCTACCGGAGATTTTGTCAGGCTCTCCCCAGGCACGCTCAACCAGATCAGGCGTCATGCCGACCTCTACACGGTTAAACTCGGCCAGATGGCGCAGTTCAAGATCAGAATACCCCTGAGCACTCGGCGCCGTTCGGTAGGAAGATGAGGTACGGGAAACGCTGACAGAAGGAGACTCGGCGGTGGCTGATGCGGGCACCGGTGTGAGGTTCTCCACCACATTGGGCTGTACAGCTTCTGGTAATACCGCCTCGACCTTGCCACAGGGATGATCGCTGAAGGTTTTCACCCCTCCCACCAGACAGAAGTAAATCCCCTCAGCCTGTGCTGGCGCAGTCATCAGAACCGCCAGGCTCAGGGCACCCGGCAGAGTAACAATACGAAGACGGGAACGACATAAATGAGGCAACAGCCGATGTGCAGCCGTTAAAGACATGAACTTCATACTCCCCTCCCTGGGAATGATGTGTCGTCAGCGGCCTGATTATCTTTCCGTAATAATCACTGCCACTGACGCTGGATAATTATTGATCGCTTAACGGGTTCTGGCTCAAGATGCCGATCGCTCCACCGTTTTCTGCGCCTTGTCTGCTTCGGTTTCCACTTCCACATCCAGCGAGATCAGAATCCAGTTAGCCTTAGGCTGTGGATTGGACTCGTTAGAGAAAATCTCCACCTGCCCTTTGGGTGAAATCGCAAACAGCAGATAACGGCTGCTGCTGTGCTGCTTCCACCACTGCTCGAAGGCAAAGTCCTCCGAGAGTTTAGTGGTACGCAGGCGCGCTCCCTGAGACAGCAGGCTGGAGAACTTGCTGAAAGTCAGAGCCTCATCGCCTTCCCAGCTCCCCAGATAACGCCCCTGATAGTCCGCCGAGATCACCTGCTTCTGTGAAGAGCGGGTATCTTTTGAGGTCTGGAGTGCAAAGATGTTGCGACGGCCAAACTCCGGGCGGTAACGCAAACTGGCCAGCACATTCAGCTCTCGTTGGGGCGAGAGCGCCAGCAAGCGGCCATAACCCACCAGATCCAGATAGGTATCCGCATGACGAGACAGCGGATTACCATGGAAGGTACGAAGTCCCGCCATACGGGCATCACGAATGTTTTCCCAGCTCGGGTCGACAAGCAGCACCGGCAGCTTGTTTTGCTGGAAAATTTTTGCCAGCTCACGCGCCACACGGTTAGCGCCAATGAAGATAAAGCCATTCGGCTCCGGGTCTGCCACGCCAAGATAACGGGCGATGGGGCGTGCCGTCGCGCTTTGGAACACGACCGTGCCAATGATGATGGCAAAGGTCAGTGTGGACAGGATATCGGCATCCTCCAGCCCATTTTGCTCGAGGCGCAAGGCAAAAAGGGATGACACGGCCGCCGCGACGATACCTCTTGGGCCGATCCAGGCAATCATCGCCCGCTCCCGCTTAGTGAGATCACTGCCAAGGGTAGAGGCCCATACCGCCAGCGGTCGGGCGATGAACATGATGACCGCCAGTAACGCCAGCGCAGGCATCCCCAGCTGCCATAACTGCTCCAGATCCAGTCGCGCGGCAAGAATGATAAAGAGCGCGGAGATCAGCATGAGGGTGAGGTTTTCCTTAAAGGAAAGAATATCCTCGGTTTCCACCCCTTTCATATTGGCCAGCCACATGCCCATGATGGTTACGGCCAGCAGCCCGGACTCGTGCACCAGCGTATTGGCCAGGGTAAAGACGGCCAGCACAGAGGCCAAAGTCCCCAGCGCCTGCAGGTATTCCGGCAACCAGTGGCGGCGAAGCACGACGCCCAGCGCATAACCGGCAGCAGCGCCGGTAAAGCCGCCGACAAAAACCACTTTGGCAAAAAGCCAGGCGGCATGGCTGAAAGCGCCCGTACCGGCATTACTGGAAATAATCCACTCAAACACCAGAACGGCGAGCAGCGCACCAATAGGGTCAATAACGATCCCTTCCCAGCGCAGTACATTGCCGATGCGAGCAGACACACGAATAGTACGCAGCATGGGCACAATCACGGTCGGCCCGGTGACTACGACCAGCGCGCCAAAGAGGAAGGACATGTCCCAGTGCAAAGCGATCAGCCAGTGAGAGGCCGCAGCAATCACCACCCAGGTAATAATGGCGCCGAGACTCACCAGCCGCCTGACGACCTTGCTGATATCGCGAAGCTGATTAAAGTGCAGCGTCAGACTGCCTTCAAAAAGAATGATAGCCACTGCCAGAGAGACCAGCGGGAAAAGCAGATCACCGAATAGCACTTCGGGGTGAATCACGCCGCCCACAGGACCAAGCACGATACCGCAAAGCAACAGCAGTAAAATGGCCGGTAATTTGATACGCCAGGCGATCCATTGGCAGCCCAGCCCCGCCAGCGCAATTAGCGCGAGGGTGGCCTCTTCGTTCAGGAGCATAGAAAGCACTCTTCAGACGGGTTCCATAGCAAACAGTGGACGATTGGATACTCTGGACCGGCATTTGACAATACCCTGTGGGCAATTACTGCTGCCACGCAGTGTTGACGGCCTGTATCGACGTCCATCAGTCACCGCGCCGCCAGAGATGAAAGCGCTGAGCCAGGGTTGTCAGCCCGTGTTCTTCTTCGCTGATCTGGCTCTGAGACGCGCGCCGGTGACGTCCGGGTTGCAACTCCAGTGCCGTTAACGCGACACCGTGCACAATCATCAGTGCGTAGCGCTCGATCACCTGATCCGCGCCTGCCCCCACGACGACAGCTCCCAATAGCTGATTCTTACCGGCCACAAGCAGCAATTTGACCTGCAATGCCTGTTGATAAACCTGCCCCTGATCCGGCTCCAGCGTTTGCCACTTCACCTCAAACCGCAGTTTGCGTGCACGCGCCTGGTGCTCAGTCAGCCCGGCACGAGCCACCATGGGGCCAACATCAATGCGTGACACCCAGTGCTTAGGCTCCAGCCGCGAGCGACTAAAGAGCCCAAAGAGGGCATTACGCGCCGCCATTTCGCCTTGCTGGCGCGCCAGTGGCAGGCTATCAGGAGAAGCATGAACCGCTCCGCAGGCCAGAATATGACTAAAGCGCGTATGCAAAGCGCTGTCAGTCACGATACGGTTGCGCTCATCAAGGTGTACACCCAGCGCCTCCAGGCCCAACCCTTCCACCTGACCATCAAAGCCACAGGCAACAATCACCTGTTCCAGTGCGGTCAGCGTCAGGAAACGACCGTCCTGAGTGGTCATTTCTGCAGCGATGCCCTGCTCATTCTTCTGAATAAAGCGAATATCGACATGGGTATGGACGCGCACCCCTTGCGCCAATAGCTGGGCAGAAACACGTGCTGACACATCAAGGTCTTCTTCTGGCAACAACTGGGACTGCTGCTCGACCAGCACCACCTGCACCCCCAGCATCGCCAGCGCTTGAGCCAGCTCACAGCCTGTGGCACCGCCGCCCAGCAGCAATACCGAAGCCGGTAAATGCGGCTGCTGCCAGAGCTCGTGAGGAGTCACCGGGTCAGCTTCAGCAAGACCATGAATAACCGGCATATGCGCCAGCGCGCCGGTCGCCAGTATCAACGCACGGGTGCTGATGCTTTGTTCTCCAACCGTCATCTGCCACGGTGTGGTCAAGGTCACATTGCCGCTCAGGTGCTGGCAGCGATTCACCGAAGGAACCTCTCCCATCACCATTTCGGTCTGGCGCGCGAGTTCAAGGCAACGGGATATATTCAGGCTTTCCTGAGGAATCAGCCCCTGACGAATATTGCTACGAATCTCTGCGGCCCGAAGCGCGGCGCGTTTGAAGCCCTCCAGTGCCCGCATTTGTTGCGGCATACCAGGCACACTGGACAGAGGGTCAATCACCACAACACGTGCCCCGGCTGCCACCGCCGCATCTGCCGCAGCCATACCGGCAGTTCCCGCACCGATGATCGCCAGATTAAAGTCAAAATTCTCCGGCTGATCCCAGGTACGGATATGTCGCAGGTGCATAAACCAGCCAAGACAGAGTCTGGCCAGCAATGGAATCCAGCCGATCAGCGTCAGGAAAAGAATCGCGGGTGTGCCCGGCAGAGGCGACAGGCTGTAATCGGCCTGCAGGCTAACGCCGGTCTTCACCAGTAATAATGAAGGTGGCAGGGTTCCGATCAGAGTGATCCAGAAGAACCGCCAAAGCGGCATGGCCGTCAGGCCAAACAGCCAGCTCACTGTAGCCGACGGAATAAAGGGCATCATACGCAGGGCGAAAAGCAGAACATCACCTTCACGGCTGATGAAGTCATCCACCCGCCCAAGAGGACGCGCAAACCAGCTCTCCAGCCAGTGTCGCCCGATATAGCGCACCATTGCAGCGGCGAACATCGCGCCGGTCGCCGCCGCTGAAATAGTCAGGGCGATCCCCCAGTACAAACCGAACATGGCCCCGGCGGCAATCACCAGTAACCAGCTGCCCGGCAGGGAGAAACTCACGCACAGGGTATAAGTGAGAAAAAATAAGATGCCGGTACGCAGGGGATAGTCACTAATCAGAGACTGCCAGGACTCGGCTTTATCCAGAATCGTCTGGGCATCCAGATAGGACACCAGATCAAAGCGCCACAACATCACGCTCAGAATAATAAACAGCAGCACCAGCAACGGCCGCGCTGATCTCATGCCCATACTCTCCACATAACAGACTTCACCGACAGGACTCCCTTCCAGCACGGTCTAAACAGTGCATGATAACGGCCCTTTGCCAGCTGTCATACCTCAAAACGAACTTCTGCCTGCCTGAGACCGCAGGTTCACCCACGACAGCTCCTTACACTATAGTGAAGAAACAGACACAGCATAATGCGGTGCACAAAGTACGACAGGATGGTAGCCAACCGTCGCTGAAACAGGATAATGCCCCCGCATAACGGACCGGTTTATAAGGGAGGGATGACGATGCCTCAAGACACAATGACCACCGCCATCGCCTTTGTGGTGTATCTGGGCCTGATGCTGGCCATTGGCTTTCTGGCCTATCGCCGCATGAAAAGTCTCTCGGACTATGCCCTGGGCGGCCGTCGTCTTGGGCCTTTTCCGGTAGCGGTCTCGGCCGGAGCCTCCGATATGAGTGGCTGGCTGATGCTGGGATTGCCGGGCTACGCCCTGATTGCCGGCTTTGAAGCCACCTGGATTGTGATCGGCCTGCTGGTCGGCACCTGGCTGAACTGGTTACTGGTCGCTCGCCGTTTGCGTGTTTACTCCGCCGTCGCCGATGACGCCCTGACACTGCCCACCTACTTCAGCAACCGCTTCCGGGATGGATCCAATCGCCTGCGCGTCGCCTCCTCGCTCTTCACCCTCTTCTTCTTTCTTTTTTATGTCAGCGCGGGGCTGGTCGCTCAGGGCAAACTCTTCGAAGCGGTTTTTGATATCAGCTACACCTGGGCCGTCTGCCTCGGCGCGATTGTTATTGTGATTTACGTTTTCCTCGGCGGCTTTCTGGCGGTCAGCTGGACGGATGTGGTTCAGGCATTGATGATCGCTTTTGCGCTGGCACTGGTCAGCCTGCATGCCATGGGCGATGTCGGCGGCTGGCACGAAGTGACACTGGCCATGCAGGATCGCTCACCGGCCATGCTCGATATGTGGACCGATGCGCAGGGCAACCCGTTAAGCGCTCTGACCATTATCTCCCTCCTGGCCTGGGGCCTGGGTTATTTTGGCCAGCCCCATATTCTTGCCCGCTTTAAAGCCATCCGGGATGACCGTCAGGTAGCCACCGCACGCCGTATTGCCGTGAGCTGGACCTTCATTGTGCTTTCCTGCGCTCTGCTCACAGGCTGGGTTGCCCAGAGCTATCTCGATACCAGCCCGAAAGATGTGGAAACCGTCTTTATTGAACTCACCCACATGCAATTTTCTCCCTTGCTGACCGGCATGCTGCTTACCGCTGTACTGGCCGCGATCATGTCGACTGCAGACTCCCAATTACTGGCCTCAGCATCGATCATCGCCGAGGACGTTTACCGCCCCTTTGTACGCCCCAAGGCCTCTGCAAAAGAGCTGATTCTGGTGGGACGTTTATCCGTGGCGGTATTGGCCTTTTTCGCGGTTCTGCTGGCGCTGAACTCGGAAACCAGTGTCCTGCAACTGGTGGCCTACGCCTGGGCAGGCTTCGGCGCGGCTTTCGGGCCGACAGTGCTGTTGTCCCTTTACTGGCGCCGTATGACTCGCTCCGGTGCACTTTCCGGCATTCTTGTCGGCGGTATCACCGTGGTGATCTGGAAACATCTCGACGGAGGGATTTTTGATCTCTACGAAATTATTCCGGGCTTTATTCTGGCCACCATTGCCATCTTTGTTGTCAGTCTGCTGACACAGGCGCCAGAGGCTTTCACCCGCCACGCGGAGGCCAAAGCCCGGGAAGATAATTAAAGAAAGGAAAGCAAGGAAAGAAAGCCGAAGAAGACCTGAGCTTTCATTTTAAAAGGAAATCCAGAGCCCATGAGCCAAGACCGCCGTGGGCTTTTTCATATTTGCCTGACAGAAAAGAAAAAAGGCACACCCCGTATGGGATGTGCCTTTTATTACTGCATCAGACTCGAACGGGATCCATTGTATTAAACATTACGCAATAAGCAACACCTCAAAACCCATAACAACCACAAAAGAAGGTAAAATAACTACAAAGTCTAATACGCTGATGCTGCATGAGCCGGCTTTCGTCACAACAAAGGTTTGATTCCTACCGCGATAACCGCAGACTAATCCTATAGTTGTATCCAGGCTGCGAAGGTGACGCCATGAATACGAAAAGAAAACAACCGAGTGAGTCACAACCTCTCAAGTAGAGCCCTGCTCCAGCGCACTTGCGCAGCCGCTTTGCAGATGAAGCTCCCTGATTTTCCACCGAAAGCAGACAGCAATGCGCAAGCAGACCGAGTGAACTGCCAGCGCCGCCATCAGAATTCTTCTTTACCTTTACAGGATATTGTCCATGACCACAGACACACCGCTGGATAACGCCACCCTACCCGTGACGCTCCCTCACGATGCAAACTTGCCGCATATCGTCATTGTTGGCGGAGGAGCCGGGGGCCTTGAACTGGCTACGCATCTTGGTAAAAAACTCGGCCGAAAAAAGAAAGCCAACATTACCCTGGTGGACCGAAGCCAGTCCCACATCTGGAAACCGCTGCTGCATGAGGTGGCAACCGGCGCGCTGGACTCGGGTATCGATGAGGTCAGCTATCGGGGCCACGCCGCCAAACATCACTTTCACTTCCAGCTGGGTGCCATGACCGCTCTTAGCCGGGAGGAAAGGCATTTGACCCTTGCGCCAGTGCTCGACAGTGATGGCGATACAGTGGTTCCTGCCCGCAAACTGCACTATGACTATCTGGTCATGGCGCTTGGCAGTCAGAGTAATGATTTTGGCACTCCCGGCGTCAGCCGCCATTGCAGTTTTCTCGACAGCCGCGAGCAAGCTGAGCGCTTTCGCCAGCGTCTTCTCAACCATTTCCTGCGCCTGTCGGTGCAGCAAGCATCGGAAGACCAGTTACAGGATCTCAATATTGCCATCGTCGGAGCAGGTGCCACCGGCGTTGAACTGGCTGCGGAACTTCGAAATGCGGCAGGTTCAGTGGAAAGCTTTGGCTTTCAGGGCATTGATCCGGGCCACATCAACATTACGCTGGTGGAAGCCGGACCGCGGATTCTGCCCGCCCTGTCAGAGCGAATCAGCCAATCCGCACACAAGGAACTCACCAAGCTGGGAGTGGATGTTCGTACCGCGACCATGATCACCGAAGCCAGTAAAGAAGGACTGATGACCAAGGAAGACGGTCTGATCAAAGCCGATATCGCTGTTTGGGCTGCGGGCATCAAGGCGCCGGTCTTTCTCAAGGAACTGGATGGGCTTGAGACCAACAAGCTCAATCAACTGGTGACAGAGTCCACCCTGCACACCACGCGCGACCATCGTATCTATGCGATTGGTGACTGTGCCGGTTGCCCGATGGGTGAAAACAAATGGGTTCCTCCTCGTGCTCAGGCCGCTCACCAGATGGCGTCACTGGTGGCAGAGAATCTGATTCGCCAGCTGGAAGGCAAGGAGCTGAAAGCCTTCCATTACAAGGATCATGGCTCGCTGGTATCACTCAGCCGTTTCAAAACCGTCGGCAACCTGATGGGCAATCTGACCTCGGGCAGCTTCTTTATCGAAGGCCACTTAGCACGCTTTGCCTATATTTCCCTCTACCGTATGCATCAGATGGCACTGCATGGTTTACCAAGCACCGTACTCAAAGCCATTGTGGACCGCATTCATAAAGTGATTCGCCCGCGCCTGAAACTGCATTAAGACGCTTTCCAGGTCATGCAGACCACAAAAAAAGCCCTGCAGATGCAGGGCTTTTTAATGAGGAAAGCGTTCTGATCAATAGCCGTAGGCATTACTCTGCGGCCACAATTGCCAGGCCATTAAGCCTAATCCGATGGCCAGAAGGATAATCGCCAGCAAGGGTTTACTGCGCTGAGATGTCGCCAGCATCGGTAACACCACAGCCCCACTGATAGCCAGCAAAGGCACATCCACAAAGGCATAGGCATAGCCCGCCAGCATCAGCAGCACGGAAAGCGATACGGCCAGCAGCGGAGCACTGAGTACCGGCGCATTGCCACGCAGAATCGGCAGGAACATCAGGGCAACGGTGATCGCCGTTAGTGCACCAATCACCTGACCAATCAGGATAGAGCCTCCCAGCGCCGTTGCGACTGCCAACAATGCACTGCTCAGCATCAATCCCAGTTCGTTAAAGCGCGCCTTACCGGTCTTGTCCCAGGCCAGCTGCATCAGGATGGCGTAGGCCAGCGCACACACCAGCCAGAGCAGCTGATGCGAGAATGGCATCCGCGCCCACAAAACCCAGCCAACAACAGCCAGCCCCAACACCGACGCCAGGGCCTGAGCCAAAGGCTGCATTGGCCTGATCAGCGATGCCAGTGGTGGCAGCAGGACCGCCCAAAACATCCAGTCCAGCGCCTGACGAGGCACTGGCTGCCAACTGCCATGCAGACCGACAATCGCCATCATCATGCCAGCGGCGATGGCAAAAGGTGCCAGCCGGGGTCGCCAGAGATAGAGCACGGCGCCCAGTGGCACAGCGACCAGCAACGGCCAGACAATCACCGGAATTAACAGTGCAAAGATCCCTGAGGATTCTCCGTACATAACACCTCCTGCTTAGGTTGCTCTCAAGCGTGATTACTTGCGAACGCCTTCGATGCGCACGGTCAGATCAGTCTCATCGGTGACACCTGGAATGAAATTGGTGATACCGAACTCAGAGCGCTTGATGGTGGTGGTAGCTACAAAGCCGGAGCGGTAGCCGCCCCAGGGATCCTTGCCTTCACCAATCTTTTTCACATCGAAGGACACAGGTTTGGTAACGCCGTGCAGGGTCATATCGCCAGTCAGTTTGCCCGCATCCGCAGTGCCTTCATACGCCGTGCTGGTGAAAGTAATTTCAGGGAACTGTTTTACATCCAGAAAGTCGGGGCTGGACAGGTGCTTGTCACGTGGCTCGTAGTTGGTATCAACACTGGCGCTGTCAATAGTCAGCTTGACGCTGGATGCCGCCGGGTTGGTTTCATCCAGGCTGTAATCGCCGGAGAACTTACGGAACTGGCCAAGAGTCACGCTGGTACCCAGGTGACCAATGGTGAAAGAGACGCTGGAGTGCGCAGGATCAACGCTGTAATCAGCAGCCTGGGCAGATGCTGCAAAAGCAGCCAGAGTCAGAGCAGAAGCGCACAGTAAGGTTTTCATTATTAACTCTCCGGGACCTGTGATCGTAAGGGGTACACGTGACCTTTGAAAAAAGGATGAAAACCAGTATAGGGGAATGGATTAGCGCCATTAACCACTCTAAGATGGAGTGATCATTTCCAAAAAGGAAATAATCAAACATGAATCTCCTGATCGCCATGCAGAGCTTCTGCAAGGTTACCGAGTCCAACAACTTTGCGGCTGCCGCACGGGAAATGAATCTCTCGCCAGCACAAATCAGTAAACAAATCAGTGCGTTGGAAAGCCATCTTGGCGTACGACTGCTCAACCGCACGACGCGTAAAGTGACGCTTACCGAAGCCGGACAGGCTTATTATCAGAAGTGTCGCCCCATACTTCAGGACATTAATACGCTGGAAGCTTCTGTCAGCGAATTTGGTAACAAGGCCAAGGGGCTCATTCGCGTAACAGCGCCTGTGGACTTTGGCGGCATGTACCTGATGGAGCCAGTGGCCGCTTTTCAGAATGCCTATCCGGACGTGAGCATCGAGCTGCATCTGAGTGATGAACGCCTCAACCTGATTGAACGCGGAATGGATGTCGCCATTCGTATCGGCGACCTGAAAGATTCAAGTCTGGTAGCCAAACGGCTGGCACAGTCAGAACGCGCCTATCTCGCCTCGCCGGAGTATCTGAAAAAGCACGGCGAACCCAAAACCCCGGAAGATCTGGCACATCATCAGGTGCTGCACTATCTCCTCACTGACATCAAATTTCTGCCAGCCGGAGAAGATGAACGTCTTCGTGCATTACCCACCAGCCGCTTTTCCTGCAATAACGGCCGGGCGCTTTGCGAAGCCGCCGCTCTTGGACAGGGCATCATCTCCAAACCGATGTTTCTCGCCGCGCCCTATATTCGAGAGAAGCGTTTACAACCGATCCTGACCTCGATTGAACGGCCGCCGCTCGGCATTTATGCGCTTTATTTGCATCGGGCGCACGTACCGCCGAAAATCACCCGTTTTGTGGATTTTCTGGCCAGGTTTTTTAAGGATCACACGCCATGGGCGTTGTGAGCCTGTAAGCAGACCCGCAACATTTAAAACCCTTTATCAGGAGCAGTACCATGGCGCTCAACGCCCATGATGCCCAGCAATGGGTCGACTCTCTGGGCCCTCGCCCCGATCCGGTCAAAGTGGCTAAAGCCACAATGGCTATTGAGAAGAAGCTGACCGCGCAAGGTCAGCAGCTCAGTGAGGCTGATCACGAAGAGGCGCAGTCGGCACTTCAGGTACTAACGGCTGCGCTCTATGAAACGGAGTGGTCAGAAGAAGAACAGGCAGCGATTGCCGCTCTGGCACCCGCCAATACCGAAGCACAGGCCGGGGCTAAACCGGCAAGCCAGGCGCAAGTGCCACAACGCCCGGCGGGCGCTTCGGCACCGATCGTTCCCGAACGCGACCCAATTCTCCCCATGGAGCCAGCGCCAGGCAGCGAAGAGGAAAAGCGGGCGAGATTTAATGCGCTTCGTCAGCGCCTCGGCCAATAATCATTATCATCGAGGTAAAGGATTACGCTCGCCCGGCGTACTCAGCCAGCAGTTGGTCAAGATGCGCCAGCGTTTCCTCATTGAGAGCAACGGCACGCGGATACACCGGCGCAGCGCGATCATTGAGAATGGGCAGATCCCAGCCATCCGTGGTCTGGATAAACGCTATGGCGGCCTCTTCACCGTAATGCAGCAAATAACCTGAAAGCACCACATCCAGGTAAGACTGCAAAATAGGGAAGGCTTCATCCGCAGGCAGAAAATAGTCCGGGGTCGAGTGATAAAGAAATGCATCCGCTCCCAGAAACGCCGAAGCACACGCCAGCCCATAGCGATGGTAGCCCACCTCCCGTTCATCCAGCGCAGGAAGATGCACTTTGGGCGACTGCACCAATACACCCAGAATGCTGCAGCTATCATCAGCATGAACGGTTAATGAGGTGTGCCCCTGACCTTCAGCGGTAAACACCCGGTGACTCCAGCGTCGGCGCCAGCCCTGGAGTTCATAAGCCTGAGCTACCGTATCGGCTGGGCGGGTGCGGTCGTTGACCAGTGAGCCATAACCGAAGTACCAGAAGTGGTCAGTCGATGAGGCGGAGTTCAAGCTTTGATCATTCATAGGCAAAACAGGCAGTCTAATCGTTGGCATCATGGATAAGTGCAGCGAGACAGATATTGCTCCACTCGCGCTGCAGACGGTGAAAGAGACAATAGTGACAGAGAGCATAGTGGCAGAGAAAAGTAACGATGTGCAGGCCTGATCCCCAGCAGCAAAAAGCGAATCCCGTTCCGCGTGCTCATGGGAGGCTATCCCGCTGGCTGATAGGGCTAAGTCTGGGCCTGCTGAAGCTGTATCAGTGGCTGATCAGCCCGCTGCTTGGCAATAACTGCCGTTACATGCCGACCTGCTCGGAATACGCCATCGAGGCTTTTCAATATCATGGTTTCCTCAAGGGTGGCTATCTTACCCTGCGGCGTCTGCTTCGTTGCCACCCTTTTGCGCGATCCCACGGCTGGGATCCCGTTCCCGGGACACCGGATGCGGAGCCCCGGGAAGGCCTCACTTCTGGTGATTCGATGGCGTTGAATAGAGCGCAAACTTCGCATCAAAGGCCAGATTCAGAAACTCCGCCAGCAGATAAGCCGTAAGCCCCCAGATTTCATAACCTTCGTAATGCCAGCACGGGATTGCCGCCTGAATACCCCGCAGGTCAATTTCATCAATACGGCTCGGTCGGCTTTTCATAAAGAAGCTAAGAGGCACACGAAACACCGAGGCGATTTCGGCATCATTAATACGCAGGGGAACCTCAGCATCCACCAGCCCGATCACTGGCGTGACTTGTAACCCCCAACGCGAAATGACCGGATTGGCGATACCCAGCACGGTGACAGCATCAGGAGATAAACCAATCTCTTCCTCGGCTTCCCGCAGCGCCGTTGCCAGAAGAGAGTCATCTTCCGGATCGCGCTTACCGCCGGGAAAAGCCACCTCTCCGCCATGGGTTGAGAGCGTAGAGGCGCGCTGAGTAAGAATCAGGTGCGGTTCAGATTCGTTTCGGGTGATAGCAATAAGCACGCCCGCCTGCGGACGACCTTCCCCCATTCGCCGGCGTGGCAGGTGCTTCAGGCGACGTTCTACTTCAGTCCACATCACTGGCCTACCATTCTTTTCTTTTATCTCTGTTTATGTGGTCATAATGAACCTTTTGACCTTCATGAACAGCACAAAATCGCGTCACTCTGTGTCCCTGACCGCGCCAGAGGCGCTGACGCAGGGCTTATAACTGGGTATGCTTGGCGATATTTTCTGCGTAGGCTTGGCGGCAACAGCCCCGCCTTTCTGAACTCCGGCCCCAAGGTATGACCATGAATTTCTGCAGCCAGTGTGCCCACCCCTTGGTCTTTGAAGTCCCCGCCGGGGATGAGCGCCCCCGCTACCTCTGTAAGGCCTGCGGTGCCATTCATTATCAGAACCCCAAGATTATCGCCGGCACTCTGCCCATCTGGCAGGACAAGGTTTTACTCTGTAAGCGTGCGATTGCGCCGCGTCAGGGCTATTGGACTTTGCCTGCTGGCTTTATGGAAAACGGTGAAACCACCAAAGCGGCGGCAGCGCGGGAAACCTGGGAAGAAGCACTGGCAGAAGTGAACGTAGGTGAGCTATACACTCTTACCAGCCTGCCGCGTATCGGGCAGGTGCAGATGTTGTATTTGGCAGAGTTGATTGAACCAACCTTCAGCGCAGGTCCTGAGAGTTTAGAAGTCGAGCTTTTCAGTGAAGATGAAATCCCCTGGGATGAGCTGGCGTTCGTCACGATCAGCAATGCCCTTCGGCATTATTTCGACGATCGACGCAACAATCATTTCCCGACTCGGCATATCGATCTCGTCGACTAATCATCAAAACCCGTTAACCTGTCGCACTTCCCGAATCCCGGCGATCCTGGATCGCCCCTGAGCCAGGAGCCACGATGTCAGGCAGCTCTTTCACACGCCCCTCCACGGAATTTATCATCCGTGCCGCCTTCATGATGTCGCTGACCGCGTTGTCCATCGACATGATGCTCCCTGCACTGCCCAATATTGGCGGTGATCTTGGCGTGGAAGATGCCAACTCCACTCAGCTGATTGTGTCCCTGCTCATGCTTGGCATGGCATTCGGCCAGATCATTTATGGCCCGCTTTCCGACAGCATTGGCCGCAAGAAAGCCATCGCTCTGGGCTATGGTGTTTTTGTGGTTGGTTGTGTCCTTTGCTTTACCGCCACCACCTATGAACAAATGCTCCTTGGCCGATTGCTGCAAGGCACCGGCGTTGCGGCGCCTCGTATCGTCACCGTTGCTGTCATTCGGGATAAATTCGAAGGTCGTGTGATGGCACAGATACTCTCATACGTCATGAGCGTGTTTATTCTGGTGCCAGCCATTGCTCCGGCGCTGGGACAGGGCGTGATGTTTCTCGGGCCATGGCAATTAATCTTTGTCGCGCTGCTTGTTCTCGCTATCGCCGCCGCGGTCTGGTTTATGCTCCGTCAGGAAGAAACTCTGCCTCCCGAGCGTCGCCGCCCTTATTCCTTCAAAAGCGTCTATCTCGCCGCGAAAGAAGTCATTACTCATCCCTCTGCGCTGGGCTATACCCTGATTACCGGCGCCATTCAGGGGTCATTTCTGGCTTATCTGAATACGTCACAGCAAACCTTTCAGGTGCTTTATGGCCTAGGAGAATGGTTTCCTGCCTGCTTTGCAGCGCTGGCACTCGCCATCGGTATGGCCTCCATCGTGAATGCCCGTATCGTGGTGAAATACGGTATGCGTAAAATCATCCGGACAGCACTACTGGCTGAAACAGCAATGTCACTGGTCTTTCTGGGATTGGCTCTGGCAACCAAGGGTGTGCCGCCTTTGCCGGCGGTGATGGTTTACCTGATGGTTACACTGTTCTGCACCGGTTTGCTGTTCGGTAACCTGAATGCGCTGGCGATGCAGCCACTGGGGCATATTGCGGGAATGGGCGCCGCTGTAGTTGGAGCGGGCTCTACACTGATGTCAGTCCCCATCGGCATTGTGATTGGTCAGGCCTACAACGAAACGGTCATCCCGCTGGTCGCAGGTTTTCTGCTGATGCCCGCGCTATCGCTGATCATTCTGCGCTGTATCAAACCTCAGGCAGACGATTAACGCGCCTGCCAGTGCACTGAACAGCGAACGACATTGCCCACAATGATCAAGGTGGGCGATGTCAGGCCCGCCACCTCAAGATCCTTTTCCACCTCTCCTAACGTGGAGACCAGCACCTGCTGCTCAGGGCAGGTTCCCTTGTGGATCAACGCCACCGGCATCTCAGCCGAAACACCCTGCCCCACCAATCCGGCGATAATCACCGACAAGGCGGTCAGCCCCATATAAAACACCAGTGTCTGCTGAGGTTTCGCCAAGGACTCCCAGGGAAGAATCAGCTGATCCTGCTGTAAATGCCCGGTGACAAAAGTAACGCTCTGGGCATGATCACGATGGGTCAGAGGGATGCCGCTATAGGCAGAACAGCCTGAGGCAGAAGTAATGCCCGGAATGACCTGACAGGAAATACCCGCCTCCATCAGCTCTTCCATCTCTTCGCCGCCCCGGCCAAAGATGAAAGGGTCACCGCCTTTGAGTCTTACAACATAGCGCCCGGCTTTGGCTTCACGCACTAACAGCTGATTAATCTCATCCTGCGGCAGGCTGTGAAAGCCTTTATTTTTACCCACGAAGACGCGTTCGGCATCTGCCCGCGCCATCGCGATAATTTCGGCGGACACCAACCGGTCATAAACAATAACATCCGCCTGCTGTAGCGCCCGTAACGCCTTGATGGTCAGCAACTCCGGGTCACCAGGGCCTGCACCAACCAATACAACTTGGCCCTGACGTTGCTGTTTACCGGGAAGGCGCTCAGCCAACCAGGTATCAACTTCAGCCTCTGTTGCCGGCAATGCCAGTTGAGCTTCCTGCCAGACACCACGCAGCCACTCCCGTCGTGGCGCACCTTTTGGTAAAGCGGCGTGCCATTCAGGCTTATAACGGGATAACGACTCCGCCAGCCAGCCCAGACCCTGAGGTAACCGCTGCTCGAATTCTTCGCGAAGAATGGTTGCCAGCAAGGTCGCTTTGCCCGCCGTCCCCAGTGCCAGCTGAACATCGCCACGGCGCACTCGAGCAGGAAACGTGAGAGTACACAAAGAGGGTTTATCGACCACGTTGACGGGTAAATGGCGAGTCTGCGCCAGACTTGAGAGAGTGATGGCCTCATCGTCGTCGACATCAGCCACCACCAGAAGGTCGCAATGAGCCAGGTCATCGGGGCGCCACTGCCGATATTCAAGGCTGCCCTGCTCCGCCTCTTCCAGCATTCGACTCACCTCAGCCGAAAACACCTCAGCCAGGGCGTGAACACGGCAACCGGCATCCAGCAGCTGTCGAATTTTGGGCTCTGCCTCTTTACCGCCACCAATGACCAACGCGTGACGATTTTCCGAGATAAAAAATAAAGGCAGAGACTTCATGAGCAGGTTCTCGCGGCAACAAAGGTAAATAAAGCAACACGCAATGAAGCGCTCATTCTAATATGCCAGAAGAGAATATAGGGAAGGCTATTTGATAACTTTTACTCATTACCAAATAGCCAGCGCTTACATCTGCCGGGTGATTCTTACGAAGTAGTGATTCTGGCAGACATGACAAGGCTCCAGCTTGTCAGCTTTGGTCAAACACAACATATGGTCACAGGCATTACACTTGAAGGTTCCCGGCGCGGTCACCTCACCTGCCACATAGACATCATCTTCCAGCGTCAACCGGTGCTGAAGTTCAAGCCAGGCCGTCTGGGTCTGATCTGCCACACTGAGAAGCCAGTCGGCAGTCTGATGCTCCAGTAGCTCCAGATCGAACTGAAGCCAATGTTTGAGCTCACTCTGCTCCTTACTGGAGTGGCTGGCGAGAGACTGGATATCCCGTCGCACCCACTCTTTAATCAGCGCTATCTCATCCAGAGTGAGATCCTCTGCGGCCTTTTCCAGCTCTGCCGCTTCCTCTAACTTGCGCTCGATCACCGGCCATGAGCGTTCTTCGAGGTTTTTCAGTGTTGCGCTCATGCGACCAAGCAAGCGCTCATAGCTACGAACCTTGGGATCCTTCGATGGCTGCTGTGACATCTGACTACTCCTTACACTGGCACACTTGATTCACTAGGTTATAATGCTTGCCTTAAAAATCCGCGAACTGTACCGGCAGAAATCCCTACTTTCGGGTAGTTTGACTGACCGGCATCAAAATCATGGCCCCTGCGTTTATCGCAGCCCCTTCTGGATAGCAGATACCAAGCAGCATGAACGAGCAATATCAACCGCACGATATCGAAGCCGCCGCCCAACAGTTTTGGGAAGAGGAAAAAGTCTTTGAAGTAGCTCAGGACGACAGCAAGGAAAAATTCTACTGCCTGTCCATGTTCCCCTACCCCAGCGGCCGACTGCACATGGGCCATGTGCGTAACTACACTATTGGCGATGTGATCTCCCGCTATCAACGTATGCAGGGCAAAAACGTGCTGCAGCCGATGGGTTGGGATGCCTTTGGTCTGCCTGCGGAAAACGCGGCCATCAAAAACAACGTCCCGCCCGCCAAGTGGACCTACGAAAACATCGACTACATGCGAGCACAGCTCAAGCGTCTGGGTTTCGGTTATGACTGGAACCGTGAGCTGGCCACCTGCCATCCTCAGTACTATCGCTGGGAGCAGTGGTTCTTCACCAAGCTGATGGACAAAGGCCTGGTCTACAAGAAAAATGCTGTCGTTAACTGGGATCCGGTTGACCAGACCGTACTGGCCAACGAACAGGTTATTGATGGCAAGGGCTGGCGCTCTGGCGCCCCGGTTGAGCGCAAGGAAATCCCTCAGTGGTTCCTTAAAATCACTGATTATGCCGATGAGCTTCTGGCTGATCTGGACAAAATGGATGGCTGGCCTGAGCAGGTCAAAACCATGCAGCGTAACTGGATTGGTCGCTCTGAAGGTGTGGAACTGCAGTTCGACGTGGAAGGACAGGAAGCGCTGTCTGTGTTCACCACCCGCCCTGACACACTGTACGGTGTGACCTATGTTGCTGTTGCCTCCCAGCACCCTCTGGCTTTGAAAGCGGCGGAAACCAATTCAGAATTGGCAGACTTCGTTGAGCGTTGTCGCCACCTGAAAGTCGCCGAAGCTGACATGGCCAAAGTCGAAAAAGAAGGCTTTGATACCGGTTTTGTCGCGACTCACCCGCTGACCGGCAAGAAAGTCCCTGTCTGGACTGCGAACTTCGTCCTCATGGATTACGGCTCAGGTGCCGTTATGTCGGTTCCTGCTCATGACCAGCGTGACTGGGAATTCGCCACTAAATACGACCTGCCGATTATTCAGGTGGTTCGCCCGGACAATGAGAAAGTCACCGTCGATATCAGTGAAGAAGCCTTCACCGATAAAGGCGTGGTGATTAACTCCGCTGAATTCGATGATCTGACCTCTGAGATGGCCTTCAAAGCCATTGCTGCCACGCTGGAAGAACAGGGCAAGGGCAAGGTTACCGTCAACTATCGCCTGCGTGACTGGGGTGTTTCACGTCAGCGTTACTGGGGCGCGCCTATTCCGGTCATTAACTGCAGTAGCTGTGGCTCAGTTCCCGTTCCTGAAGATCAACTGCCTGTGGTATTGCCCGAAGACATCGAATTCGATGGTGTTGGTTCGCCTATCAAGAAGATGCCTTCCTTCTACGAAACCACCTGCCCACGCTGCGGCGGTGCCGCTGAGCGCGAAACCGACACCTTCGACACCTTCATGGAGTCCTCTTGGTATTACGCTCGCTTTGCCAGCCGCAATTCGAATGATGCGATGCTGGATGGCGAAGCCAGCTACTGGACGCCGGTGAATCAATACATTGGCGGCATCGAACACGCTATCCTCCACCTGCTCTACTCGCGCTTCTTCCACAAACTGATGCGTGACATGGGCCTGGTAAACTCGGATGAGCCTTTCGAGAAACTGCTGACTCAGGGCATGGTTCTGGCAGATACCTACTACCGTGAAAACGAGAAAGGCGGTCAGGACTGGTACTCACTGCTGGACGTTACCGTCAAGCGTGATGAGAAAGGCAACATCATCAGCGCGGTACTGAATGCTGATGGCGAACCTGTACAAAATGCCGGCATGAGCAAGATGTCCAAGTCCAAGAACAACGGCATCGACCCACAAACCATGATCGACCGCTTCGGTGCCGACACCGTGCGTCTGTTCATGATGTTTGCCGCACCGCCCGAGCAGTCTCTGGAATGGTCTGACTCTGGTGTTGAGGGAGCCAACCGCTTCCTGAAGCGTCTGTGGAAAATGGTGTCCGAACATCTGGCCAAGGGCGATGCGCCCGCACTGGATGCAGCAAGCCTCACAGAAAGCCAGCAGGATCTGCGTCGCAAGACCCATGAAACCATTCAGAAAGTCAGCGACGACGTGGAGCGCCGCCACACCTTCAACACCGCCATTGCAGCGGTCATGGAGCTGTGCAATGCCGTCAGCAAATTTGATGACGCCACCCCAGCAGGTCGTGCTGTAGAACGCGAAGCCCTGACAGCTGCCGTTGCGCTGCTGTCGCCTATCACTCCGCACATCTGTCACACCCTGTGGAATCTGCTGGGTCAGGAAGGCGCTATTTGCTTCGCCAACTGGCCAAAAGTTGATGAGAACGCTTTGGTGCGCTCTACACTGGAACTGGTTGTCCAGGTTAATGGTAAAACCCGTGGCAAAATCCAGGTTGCCGCAGATACCGACCGCGATGTGATTCAGCATATGGCACTGGCGGAAGAGAACGTTCAGCGCCACGTTGCTGATCTGACAGTCCGCAAGGTCATCATCGTTCCAGGTCGCCTGGTTAACATTGTTGTGGGCGGCTAACACTACCCCGTTCCGATCAAGCCGGCCCTGCGCCGGCTTTTGTTCAGACAAGGAGAGAAAGAATGCGCTTGTGGATACTACTTTTGAGCGTCGTGCTGCTGGCCGGTTGCGGCTTCCAGCTGCGAGGCACTGAAGCCGGTGGTAATACCGATCTGGTACTGCCGATCAAGGCAGAGAGTAATCTGGGCGCACGAATTCGCCAGAAGCTGGCCAATATGGGTATCAGCAGCGAGTACAATGGCGGCGATTACATGCGCGTACTTTTCCTGGATGAAAAACGTGAGCGCAGCCTGCTGGGTGATAACGGTGATGTTACCGAGTATCTGCTGACCTCGACCCTGACTTATCAGTATGTGAAGCCTTCAGCGGACACCCCATCGGTACCGAAAAAGCTGCGTGTTGAGCGCACCTACCGCTTTAACGAGGATCAACTACTGGCCTCAGATACCCAGCAAACCCAAATTCAGGATGAAATGCTGGGCGACCTGCTGAACCAGCTTCTGATGCGCTGGCGCAAGGCGGATCACAGCGTCAAACCGAGAGAGTAAATGAAGCTCAAGTCCGAGCAACTGGCCGCTCACCTGGAGCGGCCATTACTCCCCGTCTATCTGCTTTGTGGTGATGAGCCCCTGCTGATGCTCGAGTGCGCCGATCAAATCCGCGCTTGCGCCAAAAAGCAGGGCTTCATCGACCGCGAAGTTTTTCATGTCGAGCCCGGCTTCAGCTGGGATCAGGTTCTGGCTTCGGCCAATAGCCTCTCACTGTTCGCCGAACAGAAGTTTCTGGATATTCGCCTGAGCGGGAAGCCCAATGAAGCCGGAGTCAAGGCGCTTCTCAGCTATGCGGAAAACCCGCCTGCTGACACCCTGATGCTGATTACTGCGCCCAAGCTGGATAACAGCACACTGAAAGTCAAGTGGGCTTCCGCCATCGAAAAGAACGGTGCCGTCATTCAGCTTTGGCCTATGGATAGCGAGCAACTCCCCCGCTGGCTTCATCAGCGTGCGCGGCAGCTTAATCTCAGACTGAGCGATGACGCTGCACAACTTCTGGCGCAGCGTGTCGCAGGCAATTTGCTGGCTGCCACTCAGGAGCTAAACCTGCTTTCACTGCTCAGTGAAAACGGTCAGGTAAGTGCCGAGGATATACTTGATAGCGTCGGCGAACATGCCCGCCATGATGTATACGATCTGGTGCGAGTCGCCTTCATGGGCAAATGGCCCGATGCGGTGCGTATTCTTGAGCACCTCAAACAGGAAGGCGCCGAACCCACGCTGGCGCTCTGGGCGCTGACTCGCGAGCTCCGTGACCTGATTCAACTACTGCGGCTGATGCGTGATGGACAAAGTTTCGAACAAGCCTGCAAACAGGCACGTATCTGGCCAATGCAGCGACAGGCCCCGCTCAAACTGGCCAGCAGACGTTGTCGCCCACCACAACTTCTCAGTTTGCTGGATGAGGCGCAAGCGCTGGATGTGCTTAGCAAAAGTAGCCCCAAAGAGTTCTGGCATGAACTCTCCTTGTGGATTGCCCAGCTATGCGGACAGCCGCTACCGCTGCCGTTCGCATCAAAAATCGCCCGCGCCCTGCTCTGAAAGAACCAAAAATCAGGCATAAAAAAGCAGCGTAACGCTGCTTTTTTTGTTTCCCAACCGGGCGCTTAGCTTACTGTCTCGCCATGAGCCTGCTTGTCAGCATGGTAGCTTGAACGCACCAGCGGACCACTGGCCACGTGCAGGAATCCCATTTCACGAGCAATACGACCGATTTCATCAAACTCTTCCGGTGGCACAAAACGATCCACAGGCAAGTGATGCTTGGAAGGCTGCAGATACTGCCCCAAGGTGATCATATCCACATCATGAGCACGCAAGTCTTTCAGCACTTCAATGATTTCTTCATTCGTTTCACCCAAACCCAGCATCAGGCCGGATTTAGTACGAACCTCGGGACGCATCGCCTTGTAACGCTTCAGCAGGGTCAGTGACCACTGATAGTCAGAGCCCGGACGAATCTTGCGATAAAGGCGTGGAATAGACTCCATGTTGTGGTTAAACACGTCAGGAGGCGTTCCCGCCAGAATATCCAGCGCCACGTCCATACGTCCACGGAAGTCAGGTACCAAAACCTCAACTTCAATACTGGGTGAACGCTCGCGGGTTTCACGGATACAGTCAGCAAAATGCTGAGCGCCGCCGTCACGAAGATCATCGCGATCCACGGAAGTGATAACCACATAACGAAGGCCCATGTCGGCAATGGCTTCTGCCAGCTCACGAGGCTCATCAGGGCTTAACGCGTTGGGACGGCCATGAGCAACATCACAGAAAGGACAGCGACGGGTGCAGATGTCACCCATGATCATGAAAGTCGCGGTACCCTTGCTGAAACACTCACCGAGATTCGGACAGCTGGCTTCTTCGCAAACCGAGGCCAGCTTGTGCTTACGTAACTTGGATTTGATGCGCTGAACTTCAGGCGAAGCAGGAATGCGCACCTTCAACCATGCGGGTTTACGGGGCATATCTTCCGTGGGAAGTACCTTGACCGGGATACGCGCCATCTTGTCTGCACCGCGCAGCTTGACACCCTGCTCAACCCGCTTCGGTGCATTGGGATCTACCACGGTGGCTTGTACATTTTCAGACATACTTGGGGTCCAGTTCAGCAACAACAGAAACGTGATTATATCCTAACTTTTCAGTCAGGTATTCTTGCAGGGCCTGTGCAGCCTGCGCGAGGGTAACAGCCGGAGCATGTGCAGTAACCTGCGTCATCGCCAGTCCCTGATACCCACAAGGATTAATACGGTTAAAGGGCTCAAGATCCATAGCAACGTTCAACGCCAGGCCATGAAAACTGCACCCTCGGCGTACGCGAAGACCCAGTGAACAGATCTTATCACCGGCAACGTAGACACCCGGCGCATCAGCCTTGGGATAAGCCTCAATCCCCCAGCCTGCAAGGATGCTAACGACCGCTTCCTCCATCAGCGTGACCAGCTGACGAACGCCGAGATTATTTCGGCGAAGATTAATCAGAAGATACGCCACCAGCTGACCAGGACCGTGGTACGTTACCTGCCCGCCACGATCAACTCCGACGACAGGAATATCACCGGGGGCCAGCACGTGCTCAGCTTTCCCGGCCTGTCCCTGGGTAAAAACAGGCTGATGCTCAAGCAGCCAAAGCTCATCAGGAGTCTCTTCCGTACGCTCAGCGGTAAAGCGCTGCATTCCATGCCATAAAGGCTCATAGGGCTGCGCTCCGGGCAGATGACGAATGATCAGCTCGGCCATCAGAGAACCATGCGAACCAAGCCGGTGGCACGCAAGTCATCAAATAATGCCTGCAGCTGTTCAGGCCCTGTCGCGGTAATCATGACGGTAATTGAAACAAAGCGGCCATTACTGCTGGGATTAGTACGATTTCGCCCCTGATCGTAGCCTGGCGCATGACGCTCAACGATCTCAAGTACGGTCACTTCATAATGAGGCACATTATCACCCACGATCTTTACGGGATAATTGTGACAGGGAAACTCGATTTTCGGAGCTTGAGGTTCTTTATCACTCATGATGTGACTCCAGAGCAGGCAGCGACAAGGACAACTAAAGCGCATCAGAGACGGCTTAAACAGGCGCGCCACTATAGCAAAGATTGTCGATTTTTTCAGCAGAAAACTGAGTAGCCCTGGAGGCAGGCAAAGACGAGCGAAGAGAGGATTGATGAGCGAAGGCTATAGAACTCTTGGGGAACGTGGAATCTAGTCAGACTCATAAAGGTGTTGCTGGTAGGCACGAGCAACCTGCTCCCAGACAGCACCTTTCTGTCCATGACCAATCGACTTGCCATCGACCATTACGACAGGCAGAACACCCCGGGAAGAGGAGGTTATCCAGACCTCATCCGCAGCCAGACAGAAGGCTTCGGTAATCGCCTGCTCATGCACACGAACACCTAAAGCCTGAGCCAAGGTCAGCGTTAACGCTCGTGTCGTTCCTCCCAGCATCTGCTCACCCAGTGGAGGCGTATAAAGCTCTCCTTCATGAACACAGAACAGGTTGGAGCTACTTCCCTCGATAACATAGCCGTCGCGAACCAGTAGTGCTTCTTCGGCACCGGCTTTCATCGCCGTTTGACGTGCCAGAATATTGGGTAGCAGCATCGTGGATTTGATATCACAGCGCCCCCAGCGTATATCGGGCATCAAGACTACGGAAACAGCAGGAATATCCTGCACGTTGCGTCGCATGGGAGGTGGCGATGGCTGGGCGTAAACAAAGACCGTCGGACTAAGTTCTGCGCTGGGAGAGACGCGCCGGGAAAGATCCGCACCGCGCGATATCTGAAGATAAAAACTCAGGCTGATATGACCATGATGAGCTGCAGCTGAGCTGGCATCAAACTGCTGCGCCAGACGATCAAAAATTTCAGTCCAGGGTGCATTACAGACCAGATCAATGGCGGCAAGACTATGCTGCAAACGTTCCAGATGGGCTTCAAGCTCAACGCCCTGCCCGTCTACATAGGGAATAACTTCGTAGACAGCATCAGCAAAAAGAAAGCCCCGGTCAAAGACCGAGACTTTCGCTTCTGAAGCTGGAAGATACTGGCCATTGAGATAGACGAGTGTCTCCATATCCAGCTTCCTGTCAGTTAAATGATGACGGTAATCAGAACCAGCCCTGAACGCGCCGAACCACGCTGTCAGACAGACGCTTGAAGAAGCCACCTTCATTAATGGGATTCAGCGCAACAAGCGGTACTTCGCGAATAACATTATCGCCCAGTTTGATCTGTACCGTTCCCATTTGCTCACCCTGAGCAATCGGAGCTTCCAGCGCATGGTTAAGCTCGAGGGAGGCTTTCAGATTACCGGCCTGACCACGTGGGATGACAACATCCAGCGCTTTCTCGGTACCTACCGACACCTGATCCACATCACCACCCCAGATACGCAGGCTTTCCAGCGGCTGGGCAGCTTTATAAAGGTGCTGGGTTTCATAGTAGCGGAAGCCATAAGAAAGCAGCTTCTGCATTTCCTGCGCACGAGCCTGAATGCTGTCGGTACCAAACTCGACTCCAATCAAGCGGGTGTTATCACGCTTGGCCGAAGCTACAAGACAGTAACCCGCTTCATCGGTATGGCCTGTTTTCAGACCATCAACACTTGGGTCACGATCCAGCAACAGGTTGCGGTTTGGCTGACGAATGTTGTTGTAGGTGAACTCTTTCTCAGAGTACAGCGCATAGTGATCAGGATAGTTCTCGATAATATCCCGGGCCAGAATGGCCATATCAAAAGCACTGGAGTAGTGATCAGGATGCGGCAGGCCCGTTGGATTCATGAAATGAGTGTCTTTCATGCCCAAACGCTGCGCCATCTGATTCATCAGATCAGCAAAGGCATCTTCACTACCGGCAATATGCTCTGCCATAGCAACCGTTGCATCGTTACCGGACTGAATCACGATACCGCGCATCAGATCCATGACGGAAACCTGAGTTCCCTCACGCACGAACATGCGCGAACCACCGGTTTTCCAGGCATTAACACTGATATTGACCAGGTCTGTCGGTTTCAGGCGACCATGATCCATTTCTGACTCCGCGATGTAAGCGGTCATCAGCTTGGTCAAGCTGGCGGGAGGAAGGCGTTGATGGGGATTACTAGTTGCAAGAATCTGACCGGTAGAAGCCTCCATAAGCACATAAGATTTGGCAGCCACTTCCGGCACGGGTGGCATAAACCCCTGAACCGGACTGTCAGCAGCTGGTGTTACAGCAGGCTGGCTGTCAGCAGCCATGACATGATGACTGATGACCAGCATGGCCATCGCAGTGAAGGCGCGGACACCACGGAGGGATAGAATATTCAACATCTTAGGCTTCGGTCTTTGATTCTTTAAAAGTGAGTAACAGGTCTAATCGGCGGTACCATTACGTCCGGCA
Source organism: Pokkaliibacter sp. CJK22405 (assembly GCF_046614695.1). NCBI lineage: Bacteria > Pseudomonadati > Pseudomonadota > Gammaproteobacteria > Oceanospirillales > Balneatrichaceae > Pokkaliibacter > Pokkaliibacter sp. CJK22405. Next base: position 164,498 of record NZ_JBKKHQ010000007.1, on the reverse strand, counting down.
GTCCATTCCCTGCGACGGCCCAGACAGCCCTTAAAACAGTGTTTTAGGGCAATCTGACGATGTAAGGCTGACTCAAACCGATCCCCTGAAGTCCAGCAGTCAAGGAAGTTACATCTTCGCCGGGACGAAGAGGACCAATCTTGACGCGATAGAGCTGCTGACCATTAACGGTGGCCGCAGTGACTTTAGCACGGGACTCGCCAAGTTCTTGTTTCAATCTTTGGCTAAGGCTAACAGCAGCTTGCTGGGTACTAAATGCAGCGACCTGCAAATAATCGCCAGGGACAACCCCTTGATTAGCAATGCCTTGCTCGGGCTGAGTTGCCGGTGAGACGGGAGTTGGAGCAACTTTCTGAACGCGAGGCACCACCGCTGGCGCAGGCGCTGAGGACACAGAGGCACCGCTCAGGCCCGAATCGTTGGACAGTGGTGCGGTTTGCACAATTGTGGAACTTCCGCTGCCATTCCAATGAGCAGCATCAATGGATTCAACACGCAGATGGGCAGTTCCCTTGTTCACATAACCCAACTTGGCTGCCGCTGCATAGGAAAGGTCCATGATACGGTCGGAGTGGAACGGTCCCCGGTCATTAACCTTAACAATCACACTGCGGCCATTATCCAGATCGGTGACTTTGGCAAAACTGGGGATAGGCAAAGTCTTGTGTGCCGCCGTCATGCCATACAGGTCGTACATTTCACCACTGGAAGTACGATGTCCATGGAATTTCTGACCATACCAGGAACCCAGGCCTTCGGCCTTATAGCCAATGTGCGTGGGCATAACCTGATACGTCTTCCCCCACACGGTATACGTCGGGCCATTGCCGTATTTGGAATAAGGCAGCACTTCAGGCACGGCATCCGGGATGTTACTGACATCCTTGAGTTCGTCAGGACCGCGGTCCTGATTGATACTATAGCGGCCGGCGTTTTCCGTTTTAGTTGGTGAAGAGGAACAGCCTGCCAGAGATAAACTAAAAACCGTGATACACAGCGAGGAAAAAACGAGCTTCACGGTTTGTCTCCCGCATTCATATTGTCACGAGCATTTTTGATAGCGTGCGCCAGCTGATAAACCGCCAGTGAGTAAAAACGACTATGGTTATAGCGGCTGATGGCGTAGAAGTTGTTCATCCCCAGCCAATACTGGACACCATCATCAGTCTCAAAGGCCATCAGATTACCCATTTCATTACCAAGAAATTCAGGCACTTTAAGGCCTTGAGCACGCAAGGTGTTCATGGGGGTTTCGGGCTTCAGGCCATCACTCAACGAGAGCTTCCAGCTGCCATCCGCGGGAGGATTAACAGGCAACACTGTAACGCCATCGACCAGCCAGCCATGTTTTTTGAAATAGTTGGCGACACTGCCGATGGCATCGTCTGCGTTATCCCAGATGTCCGGAATACCATCGCCGCTATAGTCCACGGCGTAATCAAGATAGCTGCTGGGCATAAACTGGCCATAGCCCATTGCACCGGCGTACGAACCTTTCAGGCTCGCAGGATCAAACTTTTCCTTGTACGCAAGACGCAGAAAGTTGGTCAGTTCCTTACGGAAAAACTCGCCCCGGCGCGGGTAGTCAAAACCCAGTGTCGATAGGGAGTCGATAATCCGGTAGCTGCCCATGTTGGTGCCGTAGCTGGTTTCAACACCAATGATGGCCACGATAATTTCAGCGGGAACACCAAACTCAGCTTCAGCACGAGCCAGTGCTTTTTCATTCTGGTTCCAGAAAGTCACACCGTTTTTGATACGCGCCTGAGTAAGAAAGATTTTACGATAGCCCGTCCAGTTAAGACGTTTCTCAGCGGGACGATCCATCGCTTCAAGGATGGACTCTTTTCGCTCAGCCTGGCTGATGGCTTTTGCTGTCCAGGCCTCGCTAATACCTTCTTTGGCAAGCTGTTTAATGATCGCCTGAGCTTCAGGGGTGGAGGCGTAATCGCCAGCATGAGTTGCGGCGGCAGAAAAAGAGAGGGCAAGGGTCAAAGGTAAAGATAATGCGGCTTTAAACATAGTGACCTTATATGACGATTGGAGTGAGCCGAGACCCTAATGTGGTCGATGTTGACGATGAAAATGCACCGACATCACCATACCAAAGCTCGATAGCAATGTAACCACCGAGGTACCGCCGTAGGACACCAAGGGCAGAGGCACCCCTACCACCGGCAAAATCCCACTGACCATACCGATATTCACAAAAACATAAACAAAGAAAGTCAGCACCAGCGAGCCTGACAGCAAGCGGCCAAACACATCTTCGGCCTGCGTCGACAGATACAACGCGCGGGCAATGATCATTAGATAAATGATCAGTAATGCGCCGATACCGATAAAGCCAAACTCCTCGCCGAGTACGGCCACGATAAAGTCAGTATGACTCTCTGGCAGAAAGTGCAGCTGCGACTGGGTGCCATGCATCCATCCCTTACCGAAGAGGCCACCACTGCCGATCGCAGTCTTCGACTGAATAATATTCCAGCCCGCACCCAGCGGATCACTCTCCGGATCCAGAAAGGTTAGAACACGCTGACGCTGGTAATCCCTCATGAAATACCAGAGCCCTGGCAGACAGGCCAGACCACTCCCACCCGCCAGAAAAACCCAGCGCCATGGAATACCGGAGAAAAGAATCGCGAACACACCTGATGCACCGATTAGCACAGAGGTGCCCAGATCAGGCTGCTTGGCGATCAGCAGGACAGGGACAGCAATGATCACCAAACCAATAAAAATATGAGAAATCCGGGGTGGGATCTTGTGATTGGAGAGCCACAGAGCAATGGTCATCGGTAGCACCAACTTCATCAGCTCCGCAGGCTGGAATCGCGGCAAGCCTGGAATTTCCAGCCAGCGCTGAGCACCTTTGGCGCCCACACCGACAAAAATGACCGCCAGCAGCAGGACGATTCCCAATGAGTACAGCCAGGGCGCGAGCATGCGAAGATGCCTTGGCGAAATCCAGGCAAAGCCCCACATCACCACAAATGCCAGCATAAAACGCGCAGCCTGACGCTCCACGTAACCCATGTCCCCTTCCGAGGCGCTGTAGAGAATCACCAGGCCATAGCCCATCAGCATCAGAATAGGCAACAGCAACCAGGGGTCGAGGTGTAACCGCTGCCAGACGGTAGGTGGCTTACTCAGCCCTTTGCCATCTTTAAGTGAGCGCTGAAAGTCGACCTGATTCACACCCGGACTCCTGAAATTCTGAATAACATCGTCACCCCTCAGTCACTTGGCTCATTGGACAACTCGACGTTATCGTCATCGGGATCTTTGCCGAGAAGATAGGCATCCATCACTTTTTTGGCGATAAGTGCAGATCCACCGCCGCCGCCGCCATTTTCGACGATGATAGAGACCACAATTTTTGGATCATCCGCCGGGGCAAAGCCAACAAAAAGGTGATGGTCACGGTTACGCTCGGAGAGTTTGCTGGCATCGTAGCGCTCATCCTGTTTGATGCCGACCACCTGCGCAGTACCGGTTTTACCGGCGATTACATAAGTGCTGTTTTTCCCAAGAGAACGTGCTGTGCCATGCGGACCGCTGGTCACATCCTTCATGCCCTGAATAACGTAGTCCCAAAGGCCATCATCCTTGAGCTTGATATCACCGGGTAACTGGGCACGCTCTTCTGCAGCCATTTTTTCATACTCGGCTACTCGCGAATCCATCTGAGCTGTCACCGGATGCTCTGGTGTCCCGAAATGCTTCAGCATCCGCGGCATCAGCCACTTACCATGATTCGCGATAATGGCGGTGGAAGTTGCCAACTGCATCGGTGTGGCCAAAAGATAACCCTGACCGATACTCATATTGACGGTATCGCCGGGGTACCAGGGCTGCTTGTACAGGCGCTGCTTCCATTCTCTGGAAGGCAGAATACCGCGGCTGGCTTCAGGTAAGTCCAGACTCCCGACCTGCCCGTAGCCAAAGCGATGTAGCCAGCTCGACATGGTATCGATGCCCATTTTGTGACCAACATCGTAAAAGAAGACGTCGCAAGACTGGGCAATGGCCTGGCGCAGATTCAGCAAGCCATGTCCCCAGCGCTTCCAGTCACGATACAGACGACCCTTACCACCAATCTGGTAATAGCCCGGATCAAAAACCGTGTAGTTAAGACCAATGGTTCCGGAATCGTTCGCAGCAATCCCCATCATCGGCTTGACCGTTGATGCAGGCGGGTAGCGCCCTGTCAGCGCTCGGTTGAAGAGCGGTAAGTTGGGATCATCCTGCAGCGCCTTATAACGGGAAAAACTGATACCGGTGACAAATTCGTTAGGGTCGTAGCCTGGCTCACTGACCAGCGCCAGAATACCGCCGGTGTTCGGATCCAACGCCACCAGCGCGGCACGCTGGCCTTTTAGCGCCTTCTCTGCAGCACGCTGCAGCTTCATGTTGAGATAGAGCGTCAGATCCAGACCAGGGATGGGCGTATCCCGCTCAAGCACCCGCAGGATACGACCGCGGGCATTGGTCTCCACTTTCTGAAGCCCAACTTCGCCGTGCAGTGCATCTTCGTAATAACGTTCGACACCCAGCTTACCGATGTAATGAGTGGCACTGTAATTTTCCGCGTCAACCTTCTGCAGTTCACGCTCGTTAATGCGACCGACATACCCCAGCGCATGGGCCAGTGCAGCCCCGTAGGGATAATGCCGAACCAAATCAGCCTCGACCTGAACACCGGGCAAGCGATAAAGATTAACGGAGATCGCCGCGATTTCACGCTCATCCAGCGACAATTTAAGGGGAACAGACTCGAAGGGACGTCGACGCAGGTTCAGGCGACGCTTAAAGCGCTGAACATCATCCTGATCAAGACTGATAATCTGGCCAAGCCGATCCAGCAGCTTGTCCATATCATCCACCTTCTCTTTGGTAATGGTCAGTGAGAAGTTGGGGCGATTATCCGCCAGCAGATTACCATCCGTGTCGTAGATCAGTCCGCGCGTCGGAGCCACCGGCACCAGCTGCACACGGTTCTGGTCCGACAGCGTGATATAACGCTCGTACTGATAGACCTGCAAATACAGCAGCCGGGCCACCAGCCCCAGTACCATCAGCATGATCAACACCCACGCAATCACCGCCCGGGAGCTGAAAATCCGACGCTCCTGGCCATGATTACGAATAGTGAGCTGATCGCGGAAGGAAGAGCCAAACATGCCGTATTACTTATGGTAGGGATGTCCCTGGAGAATCGTCCAGGCGCGATAGAGCTGCTCGGCCAGAACAATTCTGACCAAAGGATGAGGAAGCGTCAGCGCCGATAACGACCATTTCGCATCAGCTCGCTGCAAGCAGCGGGGGTCAAGACCATCAGGACCACCAACCAACAGGCTGACGTTACCGCCTTCCATACGCCAGTCGCCAAGCGTGCTGGCAAGTTGCTCCGTACTCCAGGACTTACCCAGAACATCAAGGGCAATCACACGATCGCCCTGAGGAATGGCTGCCAGCATGGCATCACCCTCAGAGCGAATGGCTCGCGCCAGGTCAGCATTTTTACCGCGATGCCCCATAGGCAGCTCGACCAGTTCCAGAGTCATATCTGAAGGCAAACGCTTGGCGTATTCCTGGTAACCGGTTTCAACCCACGAGGGCATCCGCGAGCCAACGGCGAGCAAGCGGACTTTCATTACTGGACAGCACCTTCTGGACGAGCCCAGAGACGCTCAAGATCATAAAAAGCACGAGCCTGAGGCTGCATAACGTGAACAACCACATCGCCCAGGTCAACCAGCACCCACTCTGAGGCTTCCTGACCTTCCACACCCAAGGGCTGCGTGCCACGACGCTTCATCTGTTCAGTCAGATGATCTGCCACCGCTTTAACGTGGCGAGTAGATGTGGCTGAAGCAATAACCATGTAGTCGGTAACACTGGAAAGGCCACGAACATCCAGTACCTGAACGTCTTTAGCTTTCATATCGGCCAGCAGGCCATCAATTTCGGTCAGTAAGTTTTGCGTTTCCATTATTTCTCTTGAACACCTTGGTGCGCACCAGCATACAACTGCTGTTGCTGAATAAAGTTCCAGACGCTGTCCGGGATCAAGTAGCGCGGAGAGCGCCCCTGTCCGATCAGCTGTCTGATGTAGGTTGCGCTGACCTGCAACGTAGGCATGGTCAGCGTCAAAATTTGTCCGTGACTGTCGCTAAAGCCATCACTCAGCTCTGAAACGCCGTGATGCTTAAGCCAGTCCGCCGCTTCGCCTGACTCAGGCCAATGCCAACCTGGACGAGCGATGACTAGCAAGTGACAAAAGTCTGTCATTTCTTGCCAGCGTTGCCACGAGGGCAGATTCACCAGGCTGTCCATGCCTATGACCCAGAAAAGTGGTCGCTCACAGCCGATGCGCTGACGAGTTGCCTCAAGGGTGAGGATGGTATAGCTCGGCGTGTCCCGATCCAGCTCCTGCGTATCAATGTTGAGCCGAGGCTCATCGGCAATGGCATGCTCAAGCATGGCCAGTCGCTGTTCGACACTGGCGCCTGCGGCCGCCTTGTGAACCGGCAACTGACAGGGCAAAAGCCGAATTGCCGCATCAGGCAGCGCATCTGCAATTTCCATCGCCAGTCGCAAATGCCCGGCATGCACTGGGTCAAAAGTGCCGCCCAGCAGCACCAGTGGTGTGGAGTCAGGCACGGATATGGCCATCTCCCAGCACAACATATTTCTGTGAAGTCAGACCTTCCAGACCCACAGGGCCACGGGCATGAATTTTGTCCGTGGAAATCCCGATCTCAGCCCCAAGACCATACTCGAAGCCATCAGCAAAACGTGTCGATGCGTTCACCATCACCGATGCTGAGTCCACCTCACGCAGGAAGCGACGTGCCTTGGTGTAATTTTCGCTGATGATACTGTCCGTATGCTGCGAGCTGAAGGTATTGATGTGCTCAATGGCCTCATCCAGTCCACTGACGATTTTGATCGACAAGATGGGCGCCAGATACTCGGTGGACCAGTCAGCTTCTGTCGCCAAAGTAATGCCGGTTAGCAACTCGCACGTTTTCTCACAGCCGCGAAGCTCCACCTCAAAAGGCGCATACGCTTGCTGTAAGCGTGGCAGGATACTCGCTGCCACACTTTGTGCAACCAGCAAGGTTTCCATGGTGTTGCAGGTGCCATAGCGATGAGTCTTGGCATTGACTGCAATACGCTCTGCTTTATCGAGGTCAGCATCATCATCGATATATACATGGCAAATACCATCAAGATGCTTGATGACCGGCACTCGCGCATCGCGACTGATACGCTCAATCAGGCCTTTTCCACCCCGGGGTACAATCACATCGACGTACTCGGCCATGGTAATCAAATGCCCGACCGCTTCACGGTCGGTCGTCTCAACGATCTGAATGATATTTTGATCCAGTCCAGCCGCTTCCAGCCCTTTGGCAATACAGCCTGCCAGTGCACGGTTTGCTTCAATCGCCTCAGAACCACCACGCAGAATCGCTGCATTACCGGACTTAAGACAAAGGCTCGCCGCTTCAACCGTCACATTCGGGCGAGACTCATAAATGATACCGACCACACCCAGCGGCACCCGCATCTTGCCAATCTGGATTCCACTTGGGCGATAACGAAAATCTGTCATCTCACCCACAGGATCCGCCAGCGCAGCGACCTGTCGCAAGCCTTCGAGCATGGAGTCAATACGCGCCTCTGTCAGCGTAAGACGATCCAGCATGGCGGCATCCATTCCCGTTGCACGGGCACGGTCCAGGTCGCGCTGATTGGCCTCCACCAGCGCAGGCCGCTCGTTTTCAATCGCATCTGCCATGGCGAGCAAGGCAGCGTTTTTCTGCATGGTGTCAGCACGGGCAATTTCACGAGACGCAACACGCGCCTGCTTGCCCAGCTCCTGCATATATTTCGCGACGTCTAACGCCTGCATCTGTGTCTGCGCGGACATAGATACCTGTCTCCTGCGGATCGATCGAAGGCAGCGGTTTGCTGCATTGAGCCGGGCATTATAGCCCGAGGGAGGAACACCCACCATCCGTTATCGTGTTACAAAGCAAGATGGGATGTACAAAAGGAAGGATTCACTCGATGAGAGTGAACAGAAGCAGAAAATAGTAAGCAGCTTTGGGAAGTGAAAAGTAATAAAGGGCAGCACCAGGCTACCCTTCCATATCACCTTCCAGCCAGTGATGAATCAGCGACAGGCGCTTTTCTGCACTTTCCGCCTGAAGCAAGGCCAGTTGGCATTCCGGAGAGAGTGGCAAGCAACTACTTAACTTCCAGCTCAAAACATTGGCACTTGGCGCCTTGTGACAGCGTACCGGCGAATCTTTCGAGATCAGAGGATTGGCACACATAGCCTGAAACAGCTCAGCCAGCCCTTCCCACTCAGGCCTCAGAATTTCATCATCCTCCGGCCAAGGGGTAATGTCTCCATGCCAGAGACCATCCTTTTCTTGCCAGTGCTCTCCGATCCTGACCCGCGCTTCACCGTGGACAACAACACCCAGGGTGCCATCGTTTAACTCGTGAAAATCCTCAATCGCCACAAGACATCCAACATCAGCAAACACCTGCTCACTAGGACTGCCTTCATTACCACTCAACAACGGGGTAATGACGAAGTGTCGACCTGTTTTCATACAGCCGCTGATCATGCGGAGATATCGAGGTTCAAAAATACGCAGGTTGAGACTGGCATAGGGAAAACCAGTCACTGTCAGAGGAAAAATAGGCAGTTTTTCCATGGTAATACACTTCACTTCCGTATTCGTCTGCCTTCTTTCTTGGGGTTGAAACATCCGATCTTCCAGCCCCTGTCAAGAAATGTTTGCACCCCAGGCAGGCATCAGGTCCTGCGCGACACCCAGTTGAGAAAGGATTCTCGCCACTATGAAGTCGATGAGATCCTCAATACGCTCAGGCTTGTGATAAAACCCGGGACTTGCAGGCAGAATTATCGCCCCCATTCGCGTCAGAGCCAACATATGCTCCAAATGAATCGCCGAGTAAGGGCTTTCACGAGGCACAAGTATTAGCTGGCGACGCTCTTTCAGTGCCACATCCGCCGCACGCTCAATAAGATTATTGCTGGCCCCCGTCGCAATCGCAGACAGTGTTCCGGTACTACAAGGACAGACCACCATCGCTGAGGGAGCCCCCGAGCCAGAGGCCACAGGCGCCATCCATTGCTCTCGTGAAAACACCCGAATCTGTTCAGGTTTAGCCTGAAGCCTTTCGGTCAAATACTTCTCCAGCGCATCACTTTGCCCCGGCAACTGCCAGTCGGTCTCGGTAGCGGCAACGACCTGTGCCGCTTTGGAAATCATCACATAGACGCGTTTATTGGCGGCTACTAAACACTCCAGCAAACGAAGTCCGTACTGAAGACCCGATGCCCCGGTAAAGGCAAGAGTGACAATGGGTGGATCAGCCTGCCACATCAGAGTTTCTCCTGCCCAAAGCGAGCATCCAGCGCCAGCAGTAACTTGTTATGAATACCGGCAAACCCACCGTTACTCATGATGACAACATGGGTATCCGGGGAAACGCTTCTCGCCACCTGCTCAACCAGCGCATCAATATCTGTTGCCAGTGTCGACTTCCCCTGTCCTTGCTCAATGACATCCAGCAATGACCAATCCAGCCCCGGCGGCTGATACCAGAAAACCTGATTTGCACAGGCTACAGACTCCGCCAACTGCGCCTTGTGCGTGCCCAAACGCATGGTATTGGAGCGAGGCTCAATCAGAGCAACAATCGGGGAATCCCCCACTCGCTTGCGCAGGCCCTCAAGGGTCAGACGTATCGCGGTGGGATGATGGGCGAAATCATCATAGACACTGACACCACCGGGAGTGCCCTTAAGCTCCATGCGACGCTTCGGCGCAGTAAACGCACAAAGCGCTTCAATAGCCACAGAAGGAACCACGCCCACGTGATGAGCTGCAGCGATGGCATGCAATGCATTGTGCATATTATGCTCACCAGTCAGCGCCCACTGCACATGACCTTGCGGCTCACTGTGATAAAAAATCGTAAAATCTGAGCCATCCGGAGCACGAGGCTCGACATGCCACACCGCTTCCTGTCCAGTCGTACAGGCGTATTCATGCTCACTCCAGCAACCCCGTGCCAACACCTGATCCAGCGCAGCATCACCAGCTGGGCTGATTAAGCGGCCTGAGGCCGGAACGGTTCGCACCAGATGGTGAAACTGGGTCTGAATAGCCGCCAGATCCGCGAAGATATCAGCATGATCAAACTCAAGATTGTTCATGATCAACGTACGCGGACGGTAATGAACAAACTTCGAGCGCTTATCAAAAAAGGCACTGTCGTACTCATCAGCCTCGATCACAAAAAAAGGCGTCTCTCCCAATCGCGCGGACTGTGGAAAGTTGCCAGGCACACCACCGATGAGAAAACCAGGCGCCATACCGGCGTAATCGAGAATCCAGGCCAGCATGGCAGAGGTAGTGGTCTTCCCATGAGTGCCTGATACCGCCAGTACCCAACGCCCCGGCAATACATGATCTGCCAGCCATTGCGGCCCGCTGACATAGCTGATGCCTTTATCCAGAACATACTCAACAGCGGGGTTGCCACGAGAAAGGGCATTCCCAATGATGACCAGATCCACATCCTCAGCAATATTCTCAGGCAGGTAACCTTCACAGAGATCAATACCGGCTTCCTGAAGCTGCGTACTCATGGGCGGATACACATTGGCATCACTGCCGCTCACTTTGTAACCCAAAGCGCGGGCAAGAACCGCCAGACTACCCATAAAGGTGCCGCAGATACCGAGAATATGCAGATGCCGAGGGGCTGAAGCCCGCTGTTCTTGCGGTGCGGGGATGAAGTCCGCCATGGAAATCTTCCTTGGTATAACATGATTAATCGACGGCATTACCGTATGATAGGCACCCCATCATACCCGTGCTCGAACGCATAATAGTGCCTTACTCAGGCCGGACAAGGAACTCTAAGGATGAAAAGGCTGCATCAGTTTCTTCGTGAACAACAGACTTCTCCCGAGTTGATCGAACTGATTGATACCCTTCTGGTTGCATGCAAAGAAATTGCTTATCTGCTGAAACAGGGGGCTCTTGCCGGCATTCTGGGCTCTGCAGGCGCTGAAAATGTGCAGGGCGAAACGCAGAAAAAACTGGATGTACTTTCTAACGACTTGCTAAAGCGCAATCTGCTGAGTTGCAGTCTGGTGAAAGGCCTGGCTTCTGAAGAAGAGGATTTTCCGGTCGCTGGCAATCCGGATGGCAAATATCTGGTGACCTTTGACCCGCTGGATGGCTCATCCAACATTGATGTTAACGTCTCCGTGGGTACCATTTTCTCTATTCTGCGAGCCCCTGAAGGCTGTGATGGTGGCGATGAGTCAGCTTTTCTGCAGTCAGGCCGCCGCCAGGTTGCTGCAGGGTATGTCCTCTATGGCCCATCCAACCTGCTGGTATTGAGTACCGGTAAAGGCACGCACATTTTCACCCTTGCCAATACCGGCGACTTTTTCCTGACCCGCGAATACGTACAGATCCCAACCGAAACCAAAGAGTTCGCCATCAATATGTCAAACCAGCGCTTCTGGGAACCGGCGATGCAAAACTACGTCAATGACCTGTTGCAAGGCGAAGAAGGCCCACTGAGTAAGCGTTACAACATGCGCTGGATTGCCTCCATGGTGGCCGAAGTGCATCGCATCCTGACGCGTGGCGGTATCTTTATGTACCCCTTCGATTATCGCGAGCCTAAAAAACCCGGCAAACTGCGTCTGATGTATGAAGGCAATCCCATGAGTCTGCTGGTCGAGCAGGCAGGTGGCCTGAGCACCAATGCACATCGCAATATCATGGATGTCGAGCCACAGGGGATTCACGAGCGCGTGGCGGTTATTCTGGGCAGCAAACACGAAGTGGAAAATGCCCTGACGTATCACCAGCCAGAAGCGGCCAAAGGCTGACCTTCCGCCTCAATAAAAAACCGGACCTCAAGTCCGGTTTTTTATTGATCAAATAACGCAGAGGCTCTTTACCTACAGCCCAGCCAGCATTAATTCCGTGGCTCAGCTTTTCCCTTACTAAAACTCAATGCAGAGGTCTTAGGATGAGAGAGACTCTGATCCGCTTGCACCTCTTTCATGCTCTGTCCTGCTGGCTGATCCTCACGCTGCGAAGTCACAGGCGCTGATTTTTTCCCGACTGGCTCTGACAGAGCTGATGCATCCACAGAGACAGAGTTCTCAGCCCCTTTGACCTCATCATCAAAAGGAGCCTCCAACTCATCAGCACCGGTTTCTGTCCAACCCGGTGACAAACGGTGAATGGATTCACGCACCGTAGCCATCTGTCTTCGCAAAAAAGCATCCGGGTGGCGCCAGCGCCCCAACTCTCGCAAAGCCTGCTGATAGCAATTCACGGCCTGCGCAGCCGTTCCCTCAAACTCGAGATGTTGCGCCATGGCAATCAGGGTCGAAACTCTCATGCGTGAGAGCAACTGAACAATGGCCTTTTTCATACCAGCAATCAGGGCAGTATCCACATCGACGGTCTTGCCCAAAGCCACCAGCGCTTTCATGCCCGCCGAAAACCGCCCCTGATGAAACTCCACTTCACGAAGCGAGTCTTTTGCCAACAGCAACCATTCATCTTTGTCTTGAGTCTCCAACGCCAAGACTGCTTCAGCCTCGCGTGCCAATCTTTCATCCAGTTTGGAATAGTGTCTAAGAGACTGGCAGCTTCGCTCCAGCGCGCGACGAAAAGGATCGATTAGCCGTTGATCCGTGGTGGAGTCATAAAGGCTATCAAGGGCATCCACTAACGCGGGCATGTGCTGCGCCCAGGTTGACATCGCATGCTGGCGAATGGCCCATTGCTTGCGATAGCGCGCCAACCAGGTCAGAGCAATGGCAACGAGAGCAACAACAAGAATGATGAGAATGAGGGTTTTGACCCAGACAGACATAACCAGGCTTCCTCTCCCGCAGGATTAGCGGCCACGAGAGCAAAAAAAGAAGAAATTAATGATGAAACCACGAACAAGCCGGTTTATGAACCAAGGGTTATTGGTCTTCCTGCTCACACCCTTTTATAATCCCTGCCCACTACAAGCGTGTAAATCACTTTCTCCATGCTCCTAGCAAAAGGCGTGTCCCGATGAGCTATGCAAATGTACCGGCAGGCAAGGATCTGCCCAACGACATCTATGTCATCATTGAAATCCCTGCCAACAGCAGCCCGGTCAAATATGAGATCGACAAGGACGCTGACGCACTGTTCGTTGACCGCTTCATGGCTGCCCCCATGTTCTACCCAGCGAACTATGGCTACATCAACAACACTCTGGCTGATGATGGCGACCCCCTGGACGTTCTGGTAGTCACTCCTTATCCCGTGGTTCCTGGTTCAGTTATCCGCTGCCGTGCGATTGGTATTCTGAACATGAGCGATGAAGCAGGTCAGGACGCCAAACTGGTTGCCGTACCTCACGACAAGCTGACTCCTATCTACAAAGACGTGCAGGACATTAACGACCTGCCCGAACTGCAGCGCCAGCAGATTCAGCACTTCTTTGAAAACTACAAAACCCTAGACAAGGGCAAGTGGGTCAAGGTCGACGGCTGGGCTGATGCCGCTGCTGCACGTGCTGCCATTGAGCAGTCCGTGAAGAACTACGAAGCCAGCAAATAATCTGGTTTGATCAATAAAAAAGCAGGCTTAAGCCTGCTTTTTTTATTGCCTGCGTATTTTAGCGAACACTTTCGCTTCCGCTATTTAACCCCTGCCATAGCGCCTGAAACGCATCAGTCAGCTTATGCTTAGGCGCAAAATGCACTAAAGGCTGGTGCGCCTGATGAGATTCACGCATAACCACCGAGCTGGGTAGCCGCACTTCACAGACGGGTATAGATTCCGCCTCAAGGCTGGCCACGATTTGCTGCGGCAGCTTGGCTCTGGCCGAGAACTGATTCACCACAACCCCCTCAAGAATCAGCCCGGGATTATGATCCGCCTGAGTCTCCTGCAAAGTTTCCACCAATGACAACAGAGCTTGTTTAGCGAATTCATCGCAATCAAACGGAACAAGACAGCTATCAGCTGCAACCAGCGCAGACAGGCTAAAGAAGTTAAGCGCAGGCGGAGTATCGATAAACACATCATCAATATCCTCTAACGCATCAAGTGCTTCTTTAAGCTTGTAGATTTTGTGCTTGGCTTCCAGCTTGGCATGCAGCGCTGGAAGCTCAGGATGAGCGGGAACAACATAAAGATTGTCATAAGGAGTCGACTGTAATGCCGTATCCAAACCCGGAGGATGTAGACGAAAGCTCAATGTCGACTCGAAAAAGTCATAGATGCTTTCGCCTTCAGCACTTACCCAGTCCGGACCAAGTAAATACTGGGAAGCATTGCCCTGAGGGTCGAGATCAATAACAGCGACCTTTCTGCCAGAGGCCGCGGCAACCGCAGCCAGATTAACGGTGATACTTGACTTACCTACCCCACCTTTCTGGTTAAAGATGACTCGCTTCATCACCGCTCTTTCCTTGACTGAGGTGGCCTACAGGCCAATGAAATCAACCACGCGCCAGCAACTCGCGCAGATCAATAATTGCCGCATTGGCACGGGAAATATAGTTCGCCATTACCAGAGAGTGATTAGCGAAAAGTCCGAATCCGCTACCATTAAGAATCACAGGGCTCCATACGGTTTCCTGCGTTCCTTCCAGCTCACGAATAACCTGACGCAGACTCACCAGCGCATTTTTCTTCGCTAAAGCAGGTCCAAAGTCGACCTCGACGGCACGGAGAAACTCCAGCAGCGCCCAGGTCGTACCACGAGCCTCATAAAAGACATTATCAATTTCCAGCCAAGGGGTTTTCACTTCAGAAGTGCTGGATGTTTGCGGGTTCTCATCACCATCACTATTGACTACGCGCTGGCCGACACTGGCGGACAAACGCTGAGACAGGCTGCCCAGACGGGTTGAAACGTCACCCAGCCAATTGGATAGGTTATCCGCACGCCCATAAAATTCGGCATTTCCGTTAGTCGGGTTACTAAGCTTGCCAAGATAGGTGTAGAGATCACCCACCCCTTCCCGGTACTGACTTTCTGTGGAAGGCAACATCCAGCTGTCAGCAGCAAAGGAGAACTGTGGCTCTGCCTTTGCCAAATCTGGCTGCTCACGGGACTGAGACTGTGAACGACTAAAATCCTTGCGAAGTGCACGCGCCATATCGCGAATCTGCACCACCGCACCAAACTCCCAGGAGCGCGTGTTATCCAGCCAGACACCCGGAGGAAAAACATCATTACTCAGATAACCACCAGGCTTATCAAGCACTTCTTCGGCCACATGGATCAGGGTGTGAGTCGTGGTGTAACCGGGAACCACATTCTGATTGAACTTGGCAGCTGCAGCTTTAGCAGACTGCTGAGGGTCAAAACCATCGGGCTCACCAGACCAGTAAATTCCGATTACCACAGCGCCCAGCAAGTACAGCAGAATGGCGGCCACTACCCAGCGAATCCAGGTTCTTCCACCTTCGGGGTAGAGCCATACCAGTAATCTGTCGAACATAAACATCCCTTAATCAATAAAACGCAGGCTTGAGTCTTAAACAGGAGCAGCCTCAGGGCGACCCAGGAAGTAACCAAGCCCACCATCAATGCCCAATCCCTGTAGATATTGCCACTCTTCTTGAGTCTCAATACCGTCTGCCAGAATCGTGATGTCCTGACTGTGTGCAATCTGAACCATCGACATTACATAAAACTGACTTTCCCGACGCGACTGCACCTGCTGAATAAAGCTGCGATGCACTTTTACCAGTGTCACCGGCAGTGTTTTCAGGTATGCGAATGGCACACCGCCCACACCAAAGTGGTCAATCGAGAAGCTGACACCAGCCCCTTTCAGGCTATTCATACGGTTCAGAATCAGATCCATATGCTGACGCAAGGCGTATTCAGGCACCTCAAAAACCAGACGCTTAGACAGCTCGGTATTACCGCTTAAGGTCTCTTTTAACCAGAGCACAAAGCCTTCATCCTGCAAAGAGGCCAGCGACAGGTTGATACAATACTGCTGAGAGTCCATGACTTTGCGCATGCGCATAAGCAGCTGCTCGATCACTTGACGATCGAGTGAAGGCATCAGGTCAAACTGCTCAACCATCGGCAGGAACTCACCTGCAGCCAGAACACGATCCTGATCCTGCAGGCGCACATAAACCTCATTGTGCACCACGGCACCACTAGCCGCCTTAACTGGCTGGAAGTACAGAAGCAGCTCGTCACGGGCGATGGCACTTTCAATAAAGTGTCGCCACTCACCGGCGGATCGACCACCACCACTTGACTGCCCGACATGCCAGCCGCCGATACCTGTTTGCTGCGCCTCCCTCAGCGCCACATCAGCCTCAGAGAACGCGCCCCCAAGATCGACCTGCTGCTGCGGGAAAAGATACACGGCACCGATATGAATACGATCCTGCCATTCATGGGCGGTTACCGCCTCTGAATGCGAAACCATCTGATAAACGCGCTCTACCTGATCAGCAAAATAGCTTTCAGCGATACCCGGCAGGAATACGGCAAAGTCTGTACCGCTACGACGGGAAAGCAATGCACCCGGCACACTTTCCACTGCTTCCAGCAAACGCTCGGCAATACGGCATAACAACTCATCACCGGACTCACGGCCATAGCGGTTGTTGTGCTCCTCGAGCCCTTTAATCTGAAGCAGCATCAGGCCACCACTACGGGCACCTTCTTCACTCAGGCTCAGCGTCAGGCGTAAACGCTCATCGAAAGCACTTCGATTAAGCAGTCCCGTCAGTCCATCCTCATCCACTTGGCTGCGCAAGCGCTCAATCAGCTGAACCTGGTCGCTGAACATTAACTCCAACCGTCCCGCCATGCGGTTCATCGCATCGACGAGACGGCGTAATTCACGGGTGCGGGGACGAATAGAAATCTGACTGAAACGACGTTCAGACCAGGCCTCTGCCTGTGTCTCGAGAGCAAACAAGGGGGAAAGAACCAGGCGATTCATGAACCAGCGCATCAAGAGTCCGGCGACAATCAAGGCCACGACAAATTGAAGGCAGACTTTCTTGAGGTAACTCCACAGTTCGTGATACGCCTCGGCAGGCAGGCTTTGCACTTTGACCATACCCAACTGCATCCAGCCACTGGTCACGTGGGCCTCGGCAATCGGCGCAGGCAAATCCACCATACGCACAAACCAGTCGGGCAAATCCTCAACGCCTGCACCTGTCTGTTTTACGATTTCTGATTTGCCGTTAACGTCCAGGTATTCAATGCGCTGATAGTAACCCCGGTCAAAAACAGCGCCGATCATCTGTTCCATGGAAACCTGATCCTGCTCTGCGGCCGCATTGGTTAGCACGATGCCCAAAGAGGTCGCGGCATCTTGCGCGTGCGCTGTTAATTGCTCCTGCAGGTAGGCGCGATAATTCTGCACCGCCGAAAAGGACGTGATAATCAGCAATACCACGACAATCCCTGTCAGAAAGGTAAAGAGCACATTACGCAGTCTCATGCGTTCCTCCTGAAACATTGGGCACTGACTCAAACATGACGCCCATTCACTCCATTGTAGCTATCAGGCGCGTGTTTGGTAGCACCGACCCGGGTTTTGTCCGCACGTGCGTAGAATTTGCCTGACAAGACCCGCATTCAGCAACACTCAAGCCATGCTTACGCACAAAAAATGCATCGAAAGAGCAGAACATTGAAGTGAAATGCCCAGAAACTTGCCCAGTGATCCGATTTTCGGCAAACTACCCCGCTCTGGTGACATTCAGGGGTTAACTGCGGCCATAAGTAGCCGGATCACCTCTGCAACGTCAGATAACTTCTCTAAAATCCGTGCTCCGCACGCAATGGCTTGGCGACGTTATGGCAAGATTTTTAGTGTTGAATGGCCCGAACCTTAACCTTTTGGGAACTCGTGAGCCCGAGGTCTATGGTTACACCACTCTCGCTGATATCGAATCTGCCCTGCGCCAGCAACTGGAAGGAACCGCTCACGAGCTGGATTTCTTTCAAAGCAATGCCGAGCATGCGCTGATTGATCGAATTCATGCGGCCCGTCAGGAAGCGGTCGACATGATCATCATCAATCCAGCCGCCTTCACCCACACCAGCGTTGCCCTTCGCGATGCTCTGGCAGGGGTTGCCATTCCATTTATCGAGATCCATATCTCGAATGTCCATAAACGCGAACCTTTCCGTCAGCACTCCTACCTGTCCGATGTGGCAGTAGGCGTCATCTGCGGACTGGGCGCTCAGGGCTATGGTCTGGCACTTCAGGCGGCAATCGAGTTTTCTGCACAGAAATAATCACGCATCTTACTTGAGAACACACTCATGGATATTCGCAAAGTCAAAAAGCTCATCGAACTTCTGGAAGAGTCCGACATTAACGAAATTGAGATTAAGGAAGGCGAAGAGTCTGTTCGCATCAGCCGTGCCTCTCATGTCGCACCTGCCACTGTGAGCTATGCGGCTCCTGCTCCTCAGCCTGTTGCAGCTCCTGCACCTCAGGCAGCAGCTCCTGTAGCGGCGGCTGAACCCGCCAAGCCAGCCATTGCCAATGGTCATGCCGTTCCTTCTCCCATGGTAGGCACCTTCTACCGTTCACCGGCTCCTGGCTCCAAGCCTTTTATCGAAGTCGGTTCTACCGTGAAAGCCGGTGACAAGATCTGCATCATCGAAGCCATGAAGATGATGAACCACATCGAAGCCGACAAGTCTGGCACCGTGGTTGAGATCCTGGTGGAAGACGGTCAGCCCGTAGAGTTCGATCAGCCACTGCTCGTTATCGCCTGATCCCACTCTTTACGCTTATAGGAAGTGCTTATGCTGGATAAAGTCCTGATTGCGAACCGTGGAGAGATCGCTCTGCGTATCCTTCGCGCCTGTAAGGAACTGGGGATTAAAACCGTCGCCGTTCACTCCAAGGCCGACCGTGACCTCAAGCATGTTCGCCTGGCTGACGAGGCCGTTTGTATCGGCCCTAACTCCTCCACCGAAAGCTACCTGAACATTCCGCGCCTGATTGCCGCGGCTGAGATCACTGATGCTACCGGCATCCATCCCGGCTACGGCTTTTTGGCAGAAAATGCCAACTTCGCCGAAATGGTCGAAAAAAGCGGTTTTGTCTTCATCGGCCCTACTGCCAGTGTTATCCGCCTGATGGGTGACAAGGTGTCTGCAATTGCGGCGATGAAAGAAGCCGGCGTACCAACGGTACCAGGTTCAGATGGCCCTCTGCCTGCCGATGAAGCTGAAATGCAGCGCATCGCCAAGCGTATTGGCTATCCGGTCATCATCAAGGCTGCTGCCGGTGGCGGTGGTCGTGGTATGCGCGTTGTACACAAGGAAGAAGACCTGGCGAGTTCTGTCAGCGTCACGCAGACAGAAGCCAAGGCAGCCTTCGGTGACTCCACGGTTTACATGGAAAAATTCCTGGAAAACCCACGTCACATTGAAGTGCAGGTTCTGGCCGACGGTCAGGGTAATGCAATTCACCTGTTTGACCGCGACTGCTCACTGCAACGCCGTCACCAGAAGGTTCTGGAAGAAGCACCTGCACCCCATGTGAACCCTGAGTCCCGCGCGGCAGTTCTGCAGTCCTGTGTTGATGCCTGTATCAAAATTGGCTATCGCGGCGCCGGTACTTTCGAGTTTCTGTACGAAAACGGCGAATACTACTTTATCGAGATGAACACCCGTGTTCAGGTTGAGCACCCAGTGACAGAGATGATCACCGGTATCGACATTGTTAAAGAGCAGCTGCGCATTGCCTCTGGCCAACCACTGTCAATCCGTCAGGAAGATGTAGTGATTAAAGGCCATGCACTGGAATGCCGTATCAATGCTGAGGACCCACGCACCTTTATGCCTTGCCCAGGTTTGGTTAAAACCTTCCATGCAGCAGGCGGTCTGGGTGTTCGTGTTGACTCACATCTGTACAGTGGCTACACCGTACCTCCCTACTACGATTCACTGATCGCCAAGCTGATCACCCATGCAGAAGACCGTCATACGGCGCTGGCTCGCATGGCAGTGGCACTGGATGAGATGGTCGTGGACGGCATCAAAACCAATATCGACCTGCACAAGGATCTCGTTCGTGACGAGCACTTTGCCGCAGGAGGTGTGAACATTCACTACCTCGAGAAGAAGCTGAACATCGGACACTAAGCCACCCGGCTTTCCGACGTTATCGCTCTCTGCCTCTTTGCGACTTATCTCGCAAAGAGGCTTTTTGTTTTATCAGGAGACTTATCCATGTCTTGGTTGCAAATTCGTCTGGATATCACGCCCGAGCTGGCCGAACCCTACGAAGATATGCTGTTGGCGGTAGGCGCGGTGTCCGTGACTTACCAGGACAACGAAGACCAGCCCATTTATGAACCAGACCTGGGTACCACCCCTCTCTGGCAGAACACCTGCCTGGTGGGACTCTTTACCGGCGACACCGATATTGATGAAGCCCTGACGACGCTGAAGCTTCATCATCTTGCGACCTACCCAGAACATGAATTCCCGGACCACAAAACGGAGATTCTGGAAGACAAGGACTGGGAACGTGCCTGGATGGAGCATTTCGAGCCTATCCAGTTTGGCGACAAATTCTGGGTCTGCCCGAGCTGGAAACCCGCTCCCGATCCCGAAGCGGCGAACCTGATACTGGATCCGGGCCTGGCTTTTGGCACCGGCAGTCATCCTACCACCGCGCTGTGCCTTAAATGGCTGGCCAGCCAGGATCTGCAGGACAAAGTGGTTGTCGATTACGGCTGCGGCTCCGGTATTCTTGGCATCGCAGCCCTGCTTCTGGGAGCGCGCATGGTCTATGCGGTGGATATCGACCCTCAGGCGCTGGAAGCGACTCGCGACAATGCCGAGCGCAATGGCATTCGCTCTTCCAAACTAATGACGCTTTATCCCGAGCAGGTGCCTGAGCTGACGGCCGATGTCGTGGTCGCCAACATTCTTGCAGGCCCTCTGGTCGGACTGGCACCCACGCTAAGTGCACTGGCAACTACTGGCACTCAACTGGCACTTTCTGGCATCCTCTCTCACCAAGCAGATGATGTTCAACAGGCGTATGCAGGCACTTTCGAGATGACTGCCCCGGAAATCAAGGAAGACTGGGTTCGCCTACAAGGAGTTTGCCGCTGACATGAGCCCCGCCCCCAACACCCTGATTACGCGCTGCCCATCGTGCTCCACTGCCTTTAAGGTAGAAGCCGGGCAACTGCATCAGGCCGGGGGCAAGGTACGCTGCGGTGTCTGCCATCAGGTATTCACCGCCTCCAGCCATCTGATTAGCGGGCAGGTCAAACCCCAATCCACAAAAGTAAATCGACCTGCACAGCCACAGCCACAGCCACAGCCACAGCCACAGCCACAGCCACGATCAGCTGAAGCCA
Source organism: Pokkaliibacter sp. CJK22405 (assembly GCF_046614695.1). Taxonomy (NCBI): domain Bacteria; kingdom Pseudomonadati; phylum Pseudomonadota; class Gammaproteobacteria; order Oceanospirillales; family Balneatrichaceae; genus Pokkaliibacter; species Pokkaliibacter sp. CJK22405. Next base: position 143,016 of record NZ_JBKKHQ010000007.1, on the reverse strand, counting down.
AACCAGCGGCAAGAGCTAATGTTCCCCCGGCAAGCAAGCCACCATCACCGCCGGCATCCCAAACCAAAACACACACTCATCTTGAGGCGGAAGTAAAAACCCGGCCTGCCTCTGCACCCAAGGCTCAGGCTCAGGCTCAGCAAAAGCCTCGTCAGAGACCTGTTGTTCAGGAAGACCCGCTTTTATTACTTGCCGAGCTGGCACCGACGGCTGCCGACTTACACATCTATATGCACAAGCCCGCCAGCAAGGGGACTTGGGCAGGCATGCTTCTGCTTCTATTATTACTTCCACTGCAATGGCTCTGGTGGGATCGCCACGCACTGGCATCAACCCCGCTGCTGCATGATGCCTATCAACTGGCGTGCCAGAAGCTGCCTTGCGAACTTCGTCCGCCTGAGGCGATCAATCAGATTCAGACCAAAGAATTTGTGATTCGCGACATGCCAGGTAACGAGGACCAGATTCAGGTCAATCTGGTATTACAAAATCAGGCCAGTTTCCCACAGCCATTTCCGATAATTGAGCTCACTTTCTATAGCCTTCAGGATCAGGCAACTGCCCAGCGCTTTCTTTCTGCGAAAGACTATTTGGGTGGTGAGCTCGACAATCAGGCACTCATGCCTTCAGCAACACCTATTTATCTGCAATTTTCCCTGTCAAAACCGCCGCAAAGCTCCGCCGGTTATGACATTGCGCTTCACTCAGCAAATGCCAAGATTCCCCCTTTCACCCCTCTGCCTGAAAGAGTAGAATAGCCCCCCTGCTCAGAAAGTACTCAACTGCCACGATTCAAATCGGCGCGCAGCGAGGACTTTTTGACTTTTTTAACTCCTGCTCAGGAAGGGTACGCGTGTTTTCCATCGGGTCTTACACCATCGACAGTCAGGTGATTCTGGCCCCCATGGCAGGGGTGACGGATTTACCTTTCCGCCGACTGTGCAAGCGACTCGGTGCAGGCATGGTGGTCTCCGAAATGCTGACAGCCAATCATCAGTTGTGGCATTCGCGAAAATCTCAGAAGCGCATGATCCATTTGGATGAGCCCGCACCGCGCTCGGTGCAGATTGCCGGTGGTGATCCACAGAGCATGGCCGAAGCGGCTCGTCTGAGTGCCGATCAGGGCGCGCAGATTATTGACCTGAACATGGGTTGCCCGGCAAAAAAAGTTTGTAATAAAGCAGCAGGTTCAGCCTTGCTTCGTGATGAGGCGCTGGTGAAATCGATTCTTGAAGCAGTGGTTGCCGCGGTAGACATTCCGGTAACACTCAAGATTCGAACTGGCTGGAGCCCTGATCAGCGTAATGGCGTAACCATTGCGCGCATGGCCGAAAGTATTGGCATCCAGGCGCTGGCCGTACATGGGCGTACACGTGAAGACCGCTTCATGGGGAATGCCGAGTACGACACCATCGCCGAAATCGTTAGTGCGATTGGCATTCCTGTCTTTGCAAATGGTGATGTCACATCACCACAGCAGGCTAAAAAAGTGCTCGATTACACCGGCGCCAGTGCGGTCATGATTGGCCGTGCGGCACAGGGTAACCCCTGGATTTTCCGGGAAATAGATCACTTTCTTCGACATGGCAACGAGTTACCTTCTGCCACGAAAGAAGAGCGGCACTCAGTGCTGCTTGAGCATTTAGATGCCCTTTATACGTTTTATGGGCAGGAGCACGGCGCCCGCATCGCGCGAAAGCATGTTGGGTGGTATCTGGCAGCACAGCCAGAGAGCAAAAGTTTTCGTAAATTTTTCAATCAGATAGAAACCTCTGATGAACAAGTAGTGGCCCTTGGGCACTTTTTCAGTGACTCCTGGGTCGACCACGAGGTAGCGGCATAGATGAACATGGCACTTACAAAACTGAATCCACAGGAAGCGATTAACGACGCATCAACACCAGCCAATATCGTTCCTCAGGAAACGGCACAAACGCTTCGCGATACGGTTGCCCGCTCACTGGAAAACTACTTCAAGCAGCTCGACGGCCAACCCGTCAGCGATGTCTATGAAATGGTGTTGGCCCAGATCGAACAGCCTCTGTTCGAAACCGTTATGCACTACACCAAGGACAACCAGACCAAGGCCTCTCAGGTATTGGGGCTGAATCGCGGCACACTGCGAAAGAAACTCAAGCAGTACGGTCTGCTCTGAACGGCAAAGGCGGCATGACCGCCTTTCTGCTTTTTAGCGCCAGCGACTTAGGCCGGGCACCACGCAGCTTAAGTCGAAGCCGACTGAATAATGATTAGGGCAAATGCCCATAAGCTAAACCAGCCGCTCATCACAAAGCGGATTGTAACGAACCTGCTCTGGACCCTGACTATGTCTACCCCTTCTCTGACTCCTGTCCGTCGCGCGCTGTTAAGCGTTTCTGACAAAACCGGACTGCTGCCTTTTGCTCAGGCACTGCAAGCCAAAGGTGTCGAACTGCTGTCGACCGGTGGCACCTACCGCATGCTGAAAGAAGCAGGCGTGCCTGTGACTGAAGTGTCTGACTACACCGGTTTCCCTGAAATGATGGACGGTCGCGTTAAGACACTGCACCCCAAAGTGCACGGCGGTATTCTCGGCCGTCGCGGTCAGGACGATGAAGTGATGAGCGAACACGGCATTGCCGCGATTGATATGGTTGTCGTTAATCTGTACCCCTTCGCACAGACAGTCGCCCGCCCTGATTGCTCCTGGGAAGACGCCATCGAGAACATCGATATTGGCGGTCCCACCATGGTTCGTGCAGCCGCCAAGAACCACGCTCACGTTGCCATCGTTACCGACGTTGCTGACTACGAGCGCATTCTTGATGTGATGAACAACAATGCTGACCAGCTGACTCACGCCCTGCGTTATGATCTGGCAGCCAAGGCTTTCGAACATACGGCGCAGTACGACGGCATGATCGCCAACTATCTGGGTGCCCGTAACGAAAACGGCGAGAAAGTCTCTGAGTTCCCCCGCACCTACTCTACCCAGCTGATCAAAAAGCAGGACATGCGCTACGGTGAAAATCCCCATCAGCGCGCTGCTTTCTATGTTGAGCCTGTGGTTCAGGAAGCCTCTGTGGCGACGGCAAATCAGCTGCAGGGCAAAGAGCTTTCCTACAACAACGTGGCTGACACTGATGCAGCCCTTGAATGTGTAAAGCCTTTCAAAGACCCGGCCTGCGTCATCGTCAAGCATGCGAACCCTTGTGGCGTCGCTATCGGCGACAACATTCTGGATGCCTACAACCGCGCATTCAAAACTGATCCCACTTCTGCGTTTGGCGGCATCATTGCCTTCAACCGTGAGCTGGATGCAGCAACGGCCAAAGCCATCGTTGATCGTCAGTTTGTTGAAGTCATTATTGCCCCTAGCGTCAGCGCAGAAGCTGCCGAAATCGTCGCGGCCAAGCAGAACGTTCGTCTGCTGGCTTGCGGTCACTGGGAAGCGGTTCGCGCCCCGGAACTTGAGTACAAGCGCGTGAACGGCGGTCTGCTGATTCAGGACCGTGACCTTGGCATGGTGGCAGAAGAAGAGATGAAAGTGGTCTCTAACCGCCAGCCTACCGAACAGGAAATGCGTGATCTGTTATTCGCGTGGGAAGTAGCCAAGTACGTCAAATCCAACGCCATCGTTTATGCCCGTGATGGCATGACTGTCGGCATCGGTGCAGGCCAGATGAGCCGCGTATACAGTGCTCGGATTGCAGGTATTAAAGCCGAAGACGAAGGTCTGGAAGTGCCAGGGTCAGTCATGGCCTCTGATGCCTTCTTCCCCTTCCGCGATGGTATCGATGCGGCAGCTAAAGCAGGCATTGTTGCGGTTATTCAGCCTGGTGGCTCCATGCGCGATCAGGAAGTCATTGATGCTGCTAACGAGCACGGCATCACCATGGTCTTCACTGGCATGCGTCACTTCCGCCACTGATCGTTGCCACTTAGCTGACAAGGACACAGAACATGAAAGTATTAGTCATAGGTAGCGGTGGTCGTGAGCACGCGCTGGCCTGGCAAGCGGCCAAAGACCCTCGTGTGACCGAGGTGTTCGTCGCACCCGGTAACGCCGGCACCGCCATTGAAGACAAGCTGACCAACGTCGACATCGACGTACTGGCGCTGGATGCACTGGCTGACTTTGCCAAGAACAACGATGTTGCCCTGACCATCGTTGGCCCGGAAGCACCACTGGTAGCAGGTCTGGTCGATAAATTTGTTGAACTGGGTTTGCCGGTTTTCGGCCCCACCGCCGGTGCAGCGCAGCTTGAAGGCTCAAAGGCCTTCACCAAGGACTTCCTGGCACGCCATGCCATCCCGACAGCGGATTATCAGAACTTTACTGAAGTTGAGCCTGCTCTGGCTTATCTGCAGGAAAAAGGCGCACCTATCGTCATCAAGGCCGATGGTCTTGCGGCAGGTAAAGGCGTTATCGTCGCCATGACGCAGGCAGAAGCCGAGGAAGCGGTACGCGATATGCTGTCCGGCAACGCTTTTGGTGATGCAGGCTGCCGCGTAGTCATCGAAGAGTTTCTGCAGGGCGAAGAAGCCAGCTTCATCGTCATGTCTGACGGCGTGAATGTGCTGCCCATGGCCACCAGCCAGGATCACAAACGTGTAGGCGAAGGCGACACCGGCCCGAACACTGGCGGCATGGGCGCTTACTCTCCTGCCCCCGTGGTTACCGATGTGGTTTATCAGCGCGCAATGGACGAAGTCATCATGCCGACCATCCGTGGCATGGAGAAAGAAGGCTATCCATTCCAGGGCTTCCTCTACGCAGGCTTGATGATCGATGAAACCGGCGCGCCGAAAGTCATCGAGTTTAACTGCCGCTTTGGTGACCCTGAGACTCAGCCCATCATGCTGCGTCTTAAATCCTCGCTGGTGGAACTGTGCGAAGCGGCGGTTGCCGGCAAGCTCGACACTGCCACCATCGAATGGGATCAGCGCCCAAGTCTCGGCGTGGTACTGGCTGCCGGTGGCTATCCTGGCAACTACGGCAAAGGTGATGAAATCACCCTGCCTGCCAGCCTGCCTGAAGGCATCAAGATCTTCCACGCCGGCACCAAGCTGGTTGATGGCAAAGTCACCACCAACGGCGGCCGTGTGCTGTGCGTTGCTGCCATGGGCGACAGCGTGAAAGAAGCGCAGGAGCGTGCCTACAGCGCCTGCGATCAGGTCAGCTGGAATGGCATGTTCTGCCGCCGCGATATCGGCTGGCGTGCGATTGCTCGCGAAGAAGGCTAAGCCTGATATTGCGAGGCACTAGAAAAGGCCACCTTCGGGTGGCTTTTTTGTGTGCACACTTCACCAAAATGGACACACACATCTTTACATTTCTTGACATTCACGACTCAGCCCCTAAACTCTGCCCCCATTCTCAGGATCACAGGAAGTGACTCCAGCGGTATCCAGCCACTCTCCTGCAGCCTTTCTGATCAGAAGCCAGACGTGATCGTTCTGGACATCTCGCTCCTACAAGGATGTTCTCCCCCGCACACTGTGCAGGCGCTGAACACTCAGTCACTGTGAGGTTTGTGCATGAGTCAGCCAACCGACTCTCGAAACAAGAACCGCGGCCCCGGTTACGCATCCATTACCGAAAAAGTTATTCCGACTCCGGATGGCGTTGCGGACAGCACAGCCGGTGGTTTATCAGAGCAAATGGCCACAGGTGCTGCAGCCGGCTACACCGATGACGCTGGCACCATCATGCTGGATACCATTTACGTCACCGCCAACAGCACCCCTCTGGATGAACAGTCCTTTATCGGTGACCCTGTTTCACTCAGCAGCGGCGAAGAGGTTTTAAGCCTTACCGATGCGACGTTGCCCGGCCTCGATGGTCTGAGCTGGTCGCGCCTTTACCGCTCCTGTTTTTGTGATCATGCCACCTCGCTTGGTAAAGGCTGGCGCTCGCCCTACCACGTCAGTATTCAGGAAGAAACCGATCGTGAAGGTAGCCGCCTCATCTATACCAACGAGGAAGGTCGCGCGATTCTGTTTGAGAACGTCAGAAGCGGTGGCGTCAGCTATCAGCGTGGCGAAGGCCTGCGCCTGAATCGCGACTTCAAAGAATACCGTCAGGACGATGAACTCACGCTCTACTTCCCCGATGGACACATCAAGGTTTTCACCCGCCAACCTGGACAAAACCGTCAGAAACAAATCCAACACTGGCATTTAAGCCGCTGGGTCACGGCAGAAACACAGCTCTGGCTTTTCACCTATAACCAGCAAAACCAGCTCGGCACCATTGTTCAGGAAGGCAGTCAGCAACAGGTTCGCCTGGCTTATGATCCTGAGGGTCGGCTGATCAGCGTACTGCAGGTCACCCCCGCGCCACGCCCGGATGCCAAACCTCTGCAGTATTTTCTGGCGCGCTACAGCTACAACGAAAAAGATGAGCTGATCAGCGCTACCAATCAGTATGAGCAAACCGAGCGCTATGACTATCAGGACGGTCTGCTGATTACCCGAACCCAGGCCAGTGGTTACCAACACCATCTGGTGTGGCAAGGTGAGGGCCCCACCGCTCGTGTTATCGAGCAGTACGGTGATAACAAAAGCTTTTATAGCCGCCTGGAATTTGACGAGGCTGCGCGCATTACCACGGCGATTGCCGGTGACGAGAGCCGTTGGGAATATCATTACGATGCCCACTGGAAACTCATCAAACAAGTGGCGCCGGACGGCGGCTGTGATGAATTCAGCTACGATGACTACCTTCGCCTGACCCGGCATAAAGATGCCTCGGGACAGGTTCACCACTATGAGTACAACGACCTCGGACAACTGGTTCGCGAAGAACAGGGAAATTACTGGCTCGAACATCGCTACAACAGCCTGGGTCAGCGTATCTCAACCCGCGATGAGCTGGGCGAGCACTTCACACGTACCTTTGATGCCGCTGGCAAGCTGATCAGTGATAACAAGCTGCTATCAAGCGATGCTCAAGGCGGTCTTGAAGAGACCCGCTACCACTATGATAAAACCAGCCTGCAACTCGCCAGAGTGGAGCAGTCCGGCAAAGCTGATATCCAGTTTCAGTTCGATGTCCCGAACCGCACTAGCAAAACCCCCAATTTTTTCAATGAGCCAAGCTGCCCCCTGTTGGTTAAGCAGGGTGAAGCGACCTGGCGTTACCGCTATAACCTGCTGGGCCGACTCGATGGCTTGCTGACTCCAACGCAGGAAGTGATCAACTATCACTACAACAAGCAGGGACTTTTGGGGCGCCATAGCCGGTTTCTGGCTGGCGCAGAAGCGCACGCAGAAACCACCGAGTATCGCTATGACGATGCGGGGCGCTTAACCGCTGTTATCGCGCCGGATGGCACCACTGAACAGGTCGAATATGAAGGTTTTGCCGAGCCGAAGGCGCTAATTCAGGCAGATGAAAGCAACCTTCACCTTTGCTACAACGCTCAGCGCCAGCTGACGGGCCTGCTTCGCAGTGATCATGCTTTCTCACGTTTTCATTACGACAGTTGCCAGCGTCTGACGCGCACCGAGCACTTTGATGAACGTCAGCGCGGTTACCGCTGGAGTCAGGACGGCAAGCTGATTGAAATCACAGAAGGTAAAAGCGGTTATCCCAGTACAGTACGGATTCAGCTTAACCATGATACCCGCGGCAACATGACTCAGCGGGATGCCCAGAGTTACAGCCATGACAGCTCAACCTCTGATCATTTCCAGTACGATGTGCGTAACCGCCTGACCGAGGCATTTAACCCTCAGGCCCGGGTCAAAATTTACTGGAATACCCGTAACCAGAAGACCGGTGCAGAAGGCTGGATCAACGATCGTCATGGCGATATGCATCCCTGGAAAATTGAGCACAGCTTTGACCGCCATAATCGCCTGGAAAGTACAACACTGCCGGATGGCACTCGCATTAGCCACCATTACGATAGCCATCATCGACTTGAAGGTGTGAGCGTTAACGATGCTCGTGTGCTCAACCGTCGCACCAATGTCTATGGCAGTGAAGTGCTGCGCGAGATACCCGCTTTCCCGGCGCCACTACTGACCCAGCAGTATGATCACCGTGATCGCCTGATCCGCCAAAGCTGGCAGCATAATGAACAGCCACGGCATCGTGAATATCGCTATGGTGCTCATCAGCAGCTGAGTCAGGTTGAAGACTCCGCCACAGGTTCAGCGCAATACGCTTACGATGCGCTGCGTCAGCTGCGTGAAGTTAGCACCAGTGGCCAGACGCAGAACTATCGCTTTGATAGCTGGGGCAACCCGCTGGAGTTTGCCGGACAAGCCGCTGAAGCAACGTTTGACAAGCTAACGATGCTTGGCGAGCAACGCTATAGCCATGATGAACTCGGCAACCAGAGCGAAGTCCATGACGCCAGCGGCAAGCTGCTGCAACGACGCCTGTTCGATGGTCTGAATCAACTGCGTGAGGTGATCACCGATAGCGTACATGCCCGTTATGACTACGACTCTTTTGGACGTCGAGTACGTAAAGAAGTGCTGCGTTTTGAGCTGGTACTGGAGGGTGACGATGAAAACGATCCCGAGAACTGGACGCGTCGTATTCTTGGCAAAAATACCACCTTCTTTTATTGGGATGGTAACCAGTTAATCGGTGAGAACCGGGATGGCCAGTCACGCTGGTATATCTACGAACCCCAACCTGAAGATCAGCAGCAACGCTCCCATCGTCCATTGATGATGATTGAGGGCAGTAATATCTATCACTACGTACTGGATCAGCGTGGAGCGCCTATCGCCCTGCTGGATAACCAAGGTCAACTCGCCTGGGAAGCACAGCTGGATGCGTGGGGCCATGCCACAGTTCTGCATGAAAACGTGGATAATCCGCTTCGTCTGCAGGGCCAGTACGCAGATAAAGAAAGCGGACTTCATTACAACCGCTACCGTTATTACGACCCGACCCAAGGGCGCTTTATTACTCAGGACCCCATTGGCTTATTGGGCGGCTTAAACCCTTACCGCTACGCGCCGAACCCTTTAAGCTGGGCAGATCCTCTCGGCCTCTGCACAGAAGCTGCCTGCCTCGGCACCGAACCAAGTCTGGCCGCCAGCGCGGGCTCGTTAACAGCAGATATGCTCCCTGTGGTCGGTAGCCTTAAATCGCTGGCACAGGTGTTTACGGGCTCAGATCTCGTGACCGGTGAACCTGTCAGCCGCTGGATGGAAGGAGCAGGTATCCTGCTGGGCATGATTCCCGGTGGCAAAGCGCTGTTAAAAGGGAAGAAGGCGCTCAAACTCGCTGACAAGGCTCTTGGAGGGCTGAATACAGCTCAAAAAGCCTTGGGCGATATTCCAAAAGTTACTGCGCTGAATAGAGCAGATCTTGAAAGTAAACTCGTAGAGAAGCTCGGTCGAGATATAAAAGATAATCCCCTCCGTAAAGAGTACGAACAAAAAGTAGCAGAGTTATCCAGGTATCAACTAGGCCTTACAGATCACACTATTGCAGAAAAGGCATTAGCGAATATGGCGAATCTACCAGGCTCAGAAAAAGTACTGGCTGAAACAGCCAACAATGCTCGCCGCCAGCTTGGCGTAGAATACAAAAACCTGACACCAGAACCACTTAGAGATTATATCTATGATGTCAATATGAAGAGATATGGAGATCCTTTAGGGCCGGGAGTTGACCTTCTGGTGCAACGAGGTAAAACTTACTCTCAGATTGTTGAAAGTGCTGCAAGGCCTAACCCAGATGTGAACTCATTGCTCGGTGGATTTGGAAAGTGGCTTTCTAAACAGCCTGAAGATTATTTACAAAAGCACATGAACCTTTTAAGTGGTAGCAACTGATGTCAACTAAACTATTAAGAAATCGTGATATATATAATTATCTTTTAGAGTATGACAATAACCTGGGACCTTTAAGGGAGATATCCGCGGCAAACACTCCTGATAGCAATATTGAGAAAAAAGGAACTTATATTAAATTAGGTGCGGATTTTTTTGGTATTATCGCCTCTAAAAATGGTCCTCTTTTTTTTGCCAATCAACAGCAGTTCCCTATCAATAGTACTGAATTGACCTTTACCCATTCCCGAGGAGAAGAACAACATACCTTCACATGCCATTACCAGGGGAAGCAGATTATTAATTTAACCTACGACCGATGGGATGATATTGATATTGATCCCTGGTCCGATGAGGATTTTATTGATTTCTTTATATGGCTTACTAAATCTTCAAAAAATCATGATTTTATTAACCAATGGACAGATTAAGAAGATAGACGAAGGGATTTTAGATAATTAGTGCAAAATTTATAATGCGGTCCTATTGATCGATAAAAACAAATTTAAAATATTAACAATAATTTCTTTGTTGCATAAATTATGTTTAGCATTAAAAACCCTAACCTTTCAAATTTGAATTACAGTAATAAAAACAAGAAAATATCATTAAACCTTTTATTCTTTTTCTCACTCTTTAGCTGCCTTCTGTTAATCGGGTGTGGTGATTCTGAGAGTACCGCTTCAGGACAACAGGCTAGCGCAAATCCTAAGATCTATTATTCAGAGAGCATCGATGAGTTAGCAGAGTCAGTACCGTTGGAAGGATTAGAGGTAGAGTCTGTCAAATGGGCCACAGGTGCAGTGATTCGTAAGAATGCAGTAAAATCAGGATTTCTCCCTGAAATGAATGATTATTGGCTCACCGCTGTTTTACAAATCTCCGAAAAACAAAAGGTAGAAGAAATCACCAAAGACTGTGAACTCATTTCCACCATTAAAGATGCCAAACACAGCGCGATGTTAGGTAGCGAAGTAAGATCAATCACCGATAATCCGGAGTTTATTAATCAGGATACGCTTAATGCCTACTCCCCTTGCCATTTTATGAAGCGTTTCAGTTATGGTTTTATGATTAAAGACCCCAAAAATAACCAGATCCTTCTTTCGTTGGAAACAATGTAACCGGGCCTCACACGAGGTTTTTAATAGTATGCCCCCTGTTCGTAACCACTCCATAATCCACTGTGCCCTTTGATGACATCAGGTAACCTGCCTCCCCTTCAGCGAATGCAAAGCCAACTCGAAGCTTTTACTCAGGGGCAGCTTGTATTAAGTGACTTAATTGCCGATCTGGCGTTCCTGGGCGATGCGCTGCCGGAGGTCTCATCCTGCTGGTTAACAAAGTTTGATGCGGCCCTGCTGGATCTGGAGTCTATTGACGCTTATCAGCATGATTTCCCTAATGACACTCTCTCACCGCAGCTGAACGCCGTAGTCACCCACGCCATTACCACTCTCAGGCAACTGGTGAGCGAAACCCTTGGTAACCACCTTGCGCCCTGAAAGCCTGTACTTTTCTTCTCCTGACCTCAGGCAATGTTCAGATAATAAGCAAAGACAGCGCTGACATAAGACAATCCCTGAGGCTTCGGGCATAATCTGCCCGCGTCTACGGATCGCGCACGTTGTTGATTGAAGAAAAGGATGTACGCCCATGGCAAGCTTGCTACCCCGGAGCCTGCTCTCACTGTTGTGTTGTTTGTTTATTCTCGCTCCGCGCGCCCATGCAGATTCTGCCGCTGCCCGCCTGACCCAATATCTGCCATCAGCCGATTTTCAGGCCGATGTGATGCAGATTCTCCCGCCGAAGGTAATACGCCAGCTCCATGACCGCATTATGGCGAGCATCAGCCAGCATCAGGAGTGGTTTCAGCAATATGTGGCGCAGGCCAAGCAAGGCCAGCCTCTGCCCTACCATCCCAACTTCGGCATCACGCAGGAAGAATATCAGTCGTACCTGCAGGGCAGCCGCCGCTTTAACCTCACGCGTACCGCCATCACCCAGATCAAGGTGACTCAGGACAAGGCCGGTAATGTCATGCTGAGTAACCTCGGTCTGAACCCGCCTTATGATCATGTGATTTATCACCCGGCGACCAATACCGTCAGCTTTGCCAAGGTAGAACTGGATAAGTTTCAGCTGGTTAACCAGCAGGAACGCAACTCCATTACCGGACGCTGGCATGGCGCCCAATGGCGTTTTGATACTGTTTCGAAAGACGGCAAAATCCAGCAGTACCTCAAGTTTGCGATCGGCCAACTGGAAGACAAGGACCGCAGCCTGATCTACATTGATGGCCGCACCTACGATGGTGAGCTGCATAACAGCTCGGTAGTACTGATGTTCGATAGCCCCAGGGCGATTCCTCAGTAACCCAGGTCAGGCGGATATAAAAAACGGAGCTCAGGGCTCCGTTATTTGTTGGCGCATGTCGATCGCTTTCTGCTCAGCTCAGCTCAAAAGCATCGGCATCCTGCCAGGCGGGAAAGGCTTCACGGTATTCATTAACCGCACTCAGGGAAAGCTCAGCACGGCAACTGCCCGCTTGATCATCCTCTACCTGCGCAAGTATGGCCCCCTGGGGGTCAATAATTTGTGAGCCACCGGAAAACGCCCAGTCATTACCGTCAGTGCCAACACGATTACAGGCGACCACATAGGCCTGATTTTCGATAGCACGTGCCGCAATCAGGGTTTTCCAGTGATGGCTGCGCCGAGCAGGCCAATTGGCGACGATTAAAAAGAGATCGTAATCCTGGCGGTTTCGCGCAAATACCGGGAAACGCAGGTCATAGCACACCAGCGGCAGAATACGCCAGCCGCGGTATTCGATCACCACGCGCTGATCACCGGGCTGATAATGCTCATGCTCATTGCCCATACGGAACAGGTGGCGCTTGTCATAGGTCTGATAAGCACCTGCAGGCGGCATCCAGATAAAGCGATTCACACAGCCTTCGCCGGGAACATCCATCATCAGACTTCCGCAGACGACCGCATCCAGCGCTTCGGCCTGCTCCCGCATCCAGGCGACGGCATCACCATCCATGCGCTGAGCCATGGAGGTATCCATCGAGAAGCCGGAAGCGAACATCTCCGGCAGCACAATCACATCCGCCAGCCCTTGCTGCTCCGCCAGTTTAGGCGTCAGTTGCGCCTTGTTGGCTTCCCAATCCTGCCAGACCAGCTCGGTCTGAATCACAGCGACCCGTAACGCGTCCATCGTTCCCCCTCAGGCTAAAAGGCTCAAAGCTTACTGAGAATACTTGCAGCTTTTTGCAGGGTATCACTGCCCTTGGCGAAGCAGAACCGCAACAGGCGCAGGTCTTGCGGTGCGTTCTGATAAAACACCGAGAAAGGAATGGCCGCCACGCCGACTTCGGTCGTCAGCCAGCGCGCCATTTCCACATCGGGAATATCCCTGATGGCACTGTAATCCACGACCTGAAAATAGGTGCCCTGCGCCGGGGTGAAGCTGAAACGTGAGCCTTGCAGATAGCTGCAGAACTCATCGCGCTTGGCCTGATAAAACGCTGGCAGCGCCAGATGATGCTCAGGATGGGCGACCAGATAATCCGCCAGCCCCAGCTGAAATGGCGTGCTGGTGCTGAACGTGACGTACTGGTGCACCTTGCGGATCTCGACACTCAGCGCAGCGGGCGCCACCACATATCCCACCTTCCAGCCGGTGGTGTGATAGGTTTTGCCGAAGCTTGAAACCACCAGTGAGCGCTCTCGCAGCGCTTTATGGCCCAACAGGCTCAGGTGAGGCTTGCCATCAAAAACGATGTGCTCATACACCTCATCCCCCAGCAGCAGAATATCAGTGCCCTCCAGCAACGCCGCGAAGCGCTCAAGATCCTCCACAGCAAACACCGCGCCGCTTGGGTTGTGCGGGTTATTGATAATGATCATCCGCGTCTTTGGCGTGATGGCGGCTTCCAGTGCAGGCCAGTCGATACCAAAAGCCGGGGGCAGCAGTGGCAAATGCACCGCCGTGGCGCCAGCCAACTCAATCGCCGGTTCGTAGCAGTCATAAGCCGGGTCAAAGACGATGACCTCATCACCCGCCGACACAAAGGCGGTGATGCCGCAGAAGATGGCCTCCGTCGCCCCGGAGGTGACAGTCACTTCACTATCGGCATTAACATCAGCGCCGTAGAGGCTGCCGATTTTACTGGCGATAGCCTGACGCAGGGCCGGAACGCCCGTCATGGGTGAATACTGGTTATGGGTGCCTAACAGATAATGCGCCACACGCTCTTTCAGCAGTGACGGGCCTTCAAAGTCCGGAAACCCCTGCGACAGGTTGATCGCGCCATGCTCGGCGGCCAGCTGGGACATCTGCGAGAAAATGGTCGTGCCGACCTTGGGAAGCTTCGAGCTAAAAGACACCATAATGTGGGGTTTGCCTGCGAGTCTGGAATGCTGCGATCAGCACAGGGGAAAACCTGCGCGCTACTACCGGCATTATAAAGTTGCCGCGAGCCTTGCCCCAGAGGCAAACAGCCAGCGATATGCCAGCTGTTAGATTAATTTGGAACCTCTTATAGCTGAAGCGCTCAACCGGGGTTGAACGCTGTGTCTCCCTAATCGCCGCCTTAGAGCACCATACCGCCGGAGACTTCAATACGCTGACCGTTAATCCAGCGGTTATCCTCGCTCAACAAGGCCGCAATCATCGGCCCGATATCCTCAGGCAAACCGGGGCGACCCAGCGCCGTCATGGAGGCAACCATCCTGTTGACCTCGGGATTATCCCGCACCGTTCCACCGCTGAAGTCCGTCTCGATAGCGCCCGGCGCCACAGTATTGGCACGAATGCCCCGCTCGCCCAGCTCTTTGGCAAGATAGCGGGTGAAGACTTCAATCGCGCCTTTCATCGCTGCATAACTGGCACTGCCGGGGACGCAGAAACGAGTCAGGCCGGAGGAGATATTCACAATGCGGCCGTTATCTTTCAGTACCGGCAACAGCGCCTGCGTCAGGAAGAACACGCCTTTCAGGTGCACGTTAAAGAGCCCGTCGAACTCCTCTTCCGTGGTACTGACAATGGCGTTGTGGTGAGAAGTCCCTGCATTGTTGACCAGATAATCCAGCCCATCGGCCTGCCACTGTGTTAACTGTGTTTTGATCTCGGCGACAAAAGCCGCGAAGGCCGACACATCGCCGGTATCCAGCGCCAGGGCTTTCACTTTCACACCGGCAACGTCCAGCGCTTCCACTTCGGCCACCACCGCCTGCGCTGCCGCGTCATTGCTGTGATAGGTAAAAATACTGCTGATGCCGCGCTTGGCCAGATTGATTACGGTGCTGCGGCCCAGACCACGGCTGCCGCCGGTAACCAGTGCAATGGAGGTAGACATAACAAGACTCCTGTGTCGTGAGACAAAGTAAGTAAGGCAAGAACAGCAAGGTCAGAACCCCGCTGATGTGTTGCCAGACTACGCCTGCCCCGTGCGCCGGATAAGCGCGAATCCTCGCGATAACTTGCACGATTCTGCTCTGCGAAAATGTCACCCCTCAGAAAAAGCAAGCTTCAAGCTACGAATTATCGGTGTTTCAGGTCAATAAACCGTCAGCCTGTTCAATCCTCGCTATTTCTTGCCCATTCCTGTTTTTTGCCTGTTTCTGCTGTTTGCCTCATCACGAACTCAGCTACACTCAGGTACTCAAGCCGTCGCTCGATTCTTTTTCCTGACCGCAACTGTCTCGCCGGAGGCGTCATGATTACCCAGCTTGCCAGCGCCCTGCGCGCGATTACTGACCCACCCCCCGATGCCTACCCGTACCTGACGCCCGTCGAAGGCATGATGATCCTGCGTGCCAGCGCTCCTCGCCCGCCTTCGCACCTGATTCACCGTCCCGCGTTATGCGCCGTCGCTCAGGGAGCCAAATGGACAGCCTTTGGGGAGGGCCGCTACGACTACCGTGCCGGTCAGGCGCTGGTGGTGAATATTGAAATGCCCGCCGTCGGCCGTGTGTACGATGCCAGCGAAGCGATGCCCTTTCTCGGGCTGGTGATGGAGCTGGATCTCAGTATTCTTGGTGAAGTTCTGCAGCAGCTCGCCATCGAACCCGCCGCGCAGGATTTTCGCGCCATTGATGTGCTTGATCTGAATGATGAGCTGATCCACTGCCTGTGGCGCGCGACTCAGTTATTGCATGAGCCGACTGCCTTGCAGGTGCTCTACCCCGGCATCATGCGGGAAATTTGCTATTGGTTACTGACGGGCCCGCAAGGCGCCTCCATTGCGCATATGGCGCTTGGCCATCAGCATACCCACCGCGTCCTTAGCGCCATTCATGCCCTGCGTGCCCGTTATGCCGAACCGATTCGTGTGGAAGAGCTGGCCGCCATCGCCCAGCTCAGTCCCTCGGCGTTTCATCGCCACTTCAAGCGCCTGACCGCCATGTCGCCGGTGCAATACCAGAAACAGCTGCGCCTGTTGGAAGCCCGCCGACTTCTGGTCGACAAGGTGAGCAATATCGAAAAGGCGGCGAGTCAGGTTGGCTATGAAAGCCCGTCGCAGTTCAGTCGGGATTACACCCGCTTCTTTGGCGATGCTCCGCGGCGGGATATTCAGCGTTTTCAGCATGGCATGCTGGCGAGCGCCTAAGCCCCAGACCATAAGCACTCAGCCGCTTGCAAACCCAACGTCAGCAAGCGGCTGTCCTTTTAGCCTGAGCACTTTTTACGATACCGCAATCGTCGCCTAGCCTGCGTTATACAACGCGACCGCGTCGGCTCCGGCAGCAAGATACATCGGCGCGGAAGGCTCTGTCGCCGCCTGCCATACGGCTTCGGCTACATCCACCGCTTTGGTCAGCTCCGAATTATCGGCAGCCCAACCCGCGAAAATTCCCTCGATCAGCGCCTGATAGGCCTCTGGGAAACCTTCCTGCATCAGCCCCTGGGCATTCTCACCAAAGCGCGTATCCGGCGCCCGCCCTGGCATCACCACCTTCGCCTGAATGTTGAAGGGCTTAAGCTCTTCGGCGAGGGTTTCAGTAAAGCGATTCACCGCTGCCTTACTGGCGGAATAGACCGACAGCAGCGGGAACGGCGCGATAGCCACGGTAGAGGTCACGTTAATAAACATGCCGCTTTGGCGGGTACGAAATTGAGGCATAAAGGCTTTGCACATGGCCATGGTGCCAAAGGTATTGGTTTCGAACAGAGTGCGGATCACCTCAAGGGAGGAGCCTTCCAGCGCGTTAAGGAAACCAATCCCGGCATTGTTGACCAGAACATCCACCTCACCGGCCTGCTCGACTAGCGCAGCAATACTCTCTGCGTTGGTCACATCCAGCGGTAGCACCCGCAGGTTTTCCGAGGCAGGAAGCAGAGACTCATCCGGCGAGCGCATGGTGGCAATCACCTGCCAGCCACGCGCCAGAAACAGTTTGGCAGTTTCCAGACCAAAACCCGAAGAACAGCCCGTAATCAGAACGGTTTTCATGGGATAGCTCCACAGTTGAAGAGTGAAGCCTGAAGGTTACGCCTGAGACTGCGGACGCTCTATGTGCTGGAATCCGGTTTTATTTAGCCATCGTCCGAACGTGTTAGAGCGACGGTGCCGCGTTGCAAGAGCGCGCCGATCACAGATTTTTCGCGAAGCCATAAGTTTTTCACGGAGACATGGCTCTTTCAGGGAAAGAAGCCAGGCCTTTGCCGGCTGATCGAAATGACAATGATATCCACAGTCACAGTTTCGCTTTTGCAGCGCTCCGAAGCGGCCTTTATTTCGCTTTATTGCAGCTTCTCAATGGGTTAGCCACATTCTCTGACATGTTGCCAAGCAGCATGGCAGCATCTTCTCACTAGACTTTAGTCGATTGGTTAAAAATAGGGCTTTTCTTCTGCTAAAAACCTTTGCTAACGTAAATGACATCGTTAACATTTTTAAAGACACCACGCTGAAAACAGCTTTCAACCCAGGCGAATCAGAGAGGAGTAAGGCCAATCAGTTTCCACAGCGAAGGCAGTTACCTTGCCAGAGCCGGGGAAGCCTAAGAGATAAACCCTATCCTTTGGCTCAAAAATGTTAACGATAACATCTCGAATATAACAAGCAGTGCAGACCTACAAAAACAATTAAAGGACAACACTATGCGCACTATGAAACCTGCTCTTAAAGGGCTGGCAACCGCTATCACCTGTTCCATGGCACTGGCGGCCACCGCCCATGCCGACCCGCTGAAAATCGCCATGTCATTTCAGGAGCTGAACAACCCCTACTTCGTGGTGATGAAGCAGTCCCTGGAGGATGCGGCGAAATCCATCGGCGCCGAGGTGATCGTGACTGATGCCCACCATGACGTTTCCAAGCAGCTCAGTGATATCGAAGATGTCGTTCAGCGCGGCATTGACGTCCTGCTGATCAACCCCACCGATTCCGTTGGCGTGCAGTCTGCGGTGATGACCGCCCATGAAGCAGGCGTGATCACCGTGGCAGTCGATGCCCAGGCCGAAGGCCCGATTGACTCTTTCGTCGGCTCACGTAACTACGATGCCGGTGTGATGGCGTGTCAGTATCTGGCGAAAAATATCGGTGAGAAAGGCAACGTGGCGATTCTGGATGGCATCCCCGTCGTGCCGATTCTTGAGCGTGTGCGTGGTTGTAAGGATGCCCTGGGGAAATACCCGGACATCAAGATTGTCAGCGTCCAGAACGGCAAGCAGGAGCGTGACCAGGCACTGAGCGTGACCGAGAACATGATCGAAGCCAACGCCGATCTGAAAGGCATTTTCAGTGTGAATGACACAGGCTCCATGGGCGCACTGGCCGCCATTGATGCCAGCGGCAAGGACATCAAACTGGTCAGCGTTGATGGTGCGCCCGAAGCCATCAAGGCCATTCAGCAGCCTGACTCCCACTTTATTGCCACCTCGGCCCAGTACCCGCGTGATCAGGTACGCATTGGTCTGGCCATGGCGCTGGCGAAAAAATGGGGCGCCAACGTGCCCAAAGCCGTGCCCGTGGATGTGACTCTGATCGACCGTGAAGGTGCGAAAACTTTCAGCTGGTAAGTCCTGTTACCCGAAAGGCGTCCTCGCTGCGTCAGTTGACTAGCGAGGACATTTCAGCGCGATTCACTGAAGCGGTAGAGGTCAGACCATGACGGCCACAACTCTCAAGCTTGAACGCATCAGCAAGAGTTTCCCCGGCGTAAAAGCGCTGTCCGGAATCAACCTTGAAGTATGCGAAGGCGAAATTCATGCCCTGCTGGGCGAGAACGGCGCGGGCAAATCCACGCTGATGAAAATTCTCTCCGGCATCTATCAGCCCGATGACGGCACCATCGCCATTAACGGCAAACCCATGAGTTTTGCCGGTTATAACGATGCCATCGCCGCCGGTGTCGGTATTATCTTTCAGGAATTCAGCCTGATCCCCTACCTTGATGCGGTGGAAAATATCTTCCTTGGCCGCGAGCTGACCAACGGCATGGGGCTACTGAGCCGGGCGCAGATGCTCAAGCGCACCGAGGCCATCTTCGCCCGCCTGAATGTCGATATCGATCTGCATCTGCCTGTGGCCAGCCTCAGTGTTGCCGAGCAGCAGTTTGTCGAAATTGCCAAGGCGCTGGCGCTGGATGCACGCATTCTTATTCTGGATGAACCCACCGCCACCCTGACCCCGGCAGAAGCCGAACACTTGTTCTGCATCATGCGGGATTTAAAGCGCCAGGGCGTGGCGATGATTTTTATCTCCCACCACCTGGAGGAGATTTTCGCCGTCTGTGATCGCATCAGCGTGCTGCGCGATGGCTCCAACGCCGGTTTCGCCAATGTCAGTGAGACCGATGTTGATGCGCTGGTGGAAATGATGGTGGGACGAAGGCTTGAACAAAGCTTCCCGCCCATCCCCGAGCGTCCTGCTGACCCCGAGGTCGTGCTGGACGTCAAGGCGCTGCAGCTGGCAAAAGACAGCCATACCAATGCCTTTTCCCTGCACCGCGGCGAGATTCTGGGCTTTGCCGGACTGGTCGGTTCCGGCCGGACCGAACTGGCGCTGGGGCTGATGGGAGCCATGCCTGCAGCCCACAAAGAGGTGTATCTCAACGGCCAGCCGGTGGCGCTGAAAACGCCGTCCGATGCACTCAAACTGGGGATTGGCCTGCTGCCGGAAAGCCGCAAAACCCAGGGACTTATCACGGATTTCAGCATCCGCAGCAATATCGTCATCAACAATCTTGGCAAGTATACCGGCGGTCACGGCCTGATCAGCGAACAACGCGAGCATGACGATGTGGTGTCGCTGATGAAGAAAGTCACCATCAAAGCGCCGGACGACGATACCAAGGTCGTCAACCTGAGTGGCGGCAATCAGCAAAAGGTGGTCATCGCCCGCTGGCTCAACCATCAATGCCGCATCCTGATTTTTGATGAGCCTACCCGCGGCATTGATGTCGGGGCCAAGGCCGAGATTTACCAGCTGATGCGCGCCCTCACCGAGCAGGGTTACAGCATCATCATGATTTCATCCGAGCTGCCGGAAGTCATCGGCATGTGTGACCGGGTCGCGGTCTTCTGTCAGGGCGCCATCGTCGCCACCCTGACCGGCGATGCGATAACGGCTAACGACATCATGCTGCACGCCACGGGGGGAGCACACTATGGCGAATAACGTTTCAGCGAACACCCTGCCATCCGAGACAGGCGTTCAAAAACACCGTAACACCAGCCTTTGGCGTAAATTCGAGCATTCCCCGGCGTTCTATCCGCTGATCGGCCTGATCGCCATTTGCGTGGTGATGATGTTCGTAAACGATAACTTTCTGACCGGCTCCAACCTCAGCAATATTGGCCGGCAAGTCTCCATTAACGCCATCATCGCGGTAGGCATGACCTGCGCCATTCTGACCGGCGGGATTGATCTCTCCGTCGGGGCGGTAATGGCCCTCTCCGGCACCGTGACGGCGGGCATGATGCTGCAAGGCCTGCCGCCTTCTCTGGCGATTCTGGTCGGAATGCTGGTCGGCTTCTTTTTCGGCATGGTGAACGGCATCTGCATCGCCATTGGTCGGCTGCCACCGATCATCGTCACTCTGGCGACGATGGGTATTGCCCGAGGTCTGGCACTGATTTACACCGGCGGCTACCCGCTCTCAGGTTTACCCAAAGACTTCAGCTTTCTGGGTCGTGGCGAGGTCTTCGGCCTGCAAACACCGATTCTGGTGATGCTGCTGGTGTATCTGGTGGCCTGGGTCGTCCTCACCAAAACCCCGATGGGGCGCTACATCTACGCCATCGGCGGTAATGAGGAAGCCGCCCGCTTAAGCGGCGTAAAAGTCTCCCGCTACAAGTTACTGGTCTATGCGATCAGTGGCCTGACCGCCTCCATTGCCGGGATGGTTCTGACCTCGCGCCTGATGAGTGGTCAACCCAACGCTGGTGAAGGCTTTGAGCTTGATGCCATCGCCGCAGTCGTCATGGGCGGCGCCGCTATTGCCGGAGGTCGCGGGGCGATTCTTGGCACCCTGATCGGTGCGATGCTCCTTGGCGTACTCAATAACGGCCTGAACATGATGGGCGTTTCGCCCTACGTTCAGAACGTGATCAAAGGCGGCATCATCCTGCTGGCGATTTACATCAGCCGCGAACGCCGCCGCAGCCGCTGACACAGCACGGCCTCCTCTCACGGGGAGGCCACAACCTGATACCTGAACCCTGACCTATCCGGTGAGACGCCCGCCGCCTCATCCGGGAGCGGCTTGCCCAAAAAAGCCGTCTCAACCTGAAGGAGAGTGTGATGAAAATTCTAGGCCCTGATATGGAAGCCGTGGTCTGTCACGGTCCCAAGGATTACCGCCTGCAGCGTGTCGCCACCCCAACGGCAGGCCCGCGCGAACTGGTGATTCGTATTGATGCCTGCGGCATCTGCGCCAGTGACTGCAAATGCCACAGTGGCGCCAAGATGTTCTGGGGCGGCGACGGCCAGGACAGCTGGGTCAAGCCGCCGGTAATCGCTGGCCATGAGTTTTTCGGCCATGTGGTGTCCATCGGTGAAGGTGCCGCTGAGCACTTTAATGTCGCCATGGATGACCGGGTGATTGCCGAACAGATCGTGCCTTGCGAGAAGTGCCGTTTCTGTCGCAGCGGCAAATACTGGATGTGCGAAGTCCACAACATTTTCGGCTTCCAGCGCGAAGTCGCCGATGGCGGCATGGCCGAGTACATGCGCATTCCGGCCAACGCCATTGTGCATAAGATTCCCAAGAGCATGCCGGTGGAAGATGCCGCCATTGTTGAGCCTTTATCCTGCGCCATTCACACAGTGAACCGGGGCGATATTCAGCTGGATGATGTGGTGGTTATTGCCGGTGCAGGTCCGCTGGGCTTGTGCATGGTGCAGGTCGCCCACCTGAAAACCCCGAAAAAACTGGTGGTGATTGATCTGGTGCCAGAGCGTCTTGAACTGGCGCTGTCCTACGGGGCGGATGTGGTCATTAACCCACGCGAGCAGGATGCCAAAGCCATCATCAATAGCCTGACCGACGGCTACGGCTGCGATGTGTATATCGAAACCACCGGCGCGCCCATTGGCGTCACCCAGGGGCTGGATCTGATCCGCAAGCTTGGCCGCTTTGTCGAGTTCTCGGTATTTGGCGCAGAAACCAGCGCGGACTGGTCGATCATCGGTGATCGCAAGGAGCTGGATGTACGCGGCGCGCACCTTGGCCCCTACACCTACCCTGTCGCCATTGATCTGCTGCACCGTGGACTGGTCACCTCCAAAGGCATCGTCACCCATAACTTCCCACTGTCTCACTGGGAAGATGCCTTTGCCCTGGCCAACTCCATCGACTCCATCAAAGTACTGCTCAAGCCCCACTCCTGAGATTCAGGACATCGGCGAGGAAGAGGCATGAAAACACTAAGCCCCGACAGCCACTACGTGATTGGCGTGGATATCGGCACCCAGAGTACCAAGGCGCTACTGGTGGATACCCAGGGACAGATTCACCTGCAGGCGACGCGATCCTACCGGGTGGACACGCCCAAACCCCTCTGGGCCGAACAATGGCCCGAAGTCTGGCTGAGCGCCGTGCGCGAGTGCATTCAAACACTCACCGCCGAGGCGAAAGCGCTGGGGCTTGAAGCCTCCGCCATTAAAGCCCTGTGCATCAGCAGTTTGTACGGTGGCAGTGGCATTCCCGTCGATGCTGATATGCAGCCCCTTCACCCCTGCCTGATCTGGATGGATCGCCGGGCAACGGCAGAGGTGGAGTGGGTACGCGAACAGGTGGATCTGCGCCAGCTGGAAGACATCACCGGCAACGGCGTCGACAGCTATTACGGCTACACCAAGATGCTGTGGCTGAAAAATCACCGCCCCGAAATCTGGGCAAAAACCCGTTACCTGCTGCCACCCAACAGCTATATCGCCTGGTGTCTGACCGGCGAACTGGCGGTGGATCACAGCTCTGCGGGCAATATCGGCGGCGTCTACGACATTCGCCAGCGCCAGTGGTCGACCACCATGCTCAAGGCCCTCGGCATTCCTGCTGAGATGATGCCGCCACGACTGGTCGATTCCGCCGATGTGGTCGGCACCCTCGCTGAACCGGAAGCACAGCAATTGGGCCTGATGGCAGGCACGCCACTGATGGCCGGTGGTGTGGATGCCGCCGTTGCCACCTTTGCGGCCGGCGTGGTCTGCAGTGGTGATCACGTCGCCATGCTCGGCACCAGCATGTGCTGGGGCTATATCAACCGCGAGGTCGATGCGCGCCACGGTTTAATCGCCATGCCCCATGTCTACAACGCCTCGCAGGATAACTACATTTTCGGCGGCGCCCTCACCGCCGGAGCCGCCGTGACCTGGTTCCGTGACCGCTTCTGTCAGGAAGAAGCCGCCGAAGCCGAACGCACCGGCATTGATGTGCATGTACTGCTAGAGCGCCAGGCCAGAAACGTCCCCGTCGGCAGTGATGGCCTGCTGTTTCTGCCCTATCTGATGGGCGAGCGCAGCCCCATCTGGGACCCGTACGCCAGCGCCTGCTTTGTCGGCATTGGACTTGGCCACTCCCGCGCACACTTGTATCGCGCCGTACTCGAAGGCGTCGCCTTTGCCCTCAATCACAACATGCAGGCCGGAGCCAGAGGCGCGGCAGAGCTGAACCCGCGCCTGATTGTGGTCGGTGGCGCCAGCCATTCGGATTTGTGGATGCAGATCATCGCCGACATTACCGGCCTGCCGGTCTACACCATTGAGGAAGAAGTGGAAGCCCCCCTTGGCGCAGCATTGCTCGCTGCGCTGGGCGCAGGACTGGTGAACGACCAGCAGGTCGAACGAGGCTGGGTGCATTTGCGCCAGCGCGCCCTGCCCGATGCCGCGGCGGTACAACACTATCAGCAGCTTTTCAGCCTCTACTGCCAGCTCTACCCCAACCTCAGGCAGGTGATGAAAGGGCTAAAGCAGCTGGCTAATGAGATCAGCACACCGCCTGCAGTCGTGAAAACCGCCGCCGCGCATCCTGCCGAGGAAGCCCACCATGACTGACGCCCTCATCCCAAACGGCCACTGGCAGGCGGATTTCACCGGCATGAACGTCCTTGTGACCGGAGCCAGTAGCGGCATCGGCGAAGGTATCGCCCGTGCCCTGTTGGCCGCCGGAGCCAACGTTTACGCGGCGGCCCGGCGACCGCAGGCACTGAATGAACTCGCCGAGCACCCGCGCTGCTCGCCGGTGCTGCTGGATATCGCCGATGCCGATGCATTACCCGCCGCCTTGCAGGAATTACCGGTGATGGATGCGCTGGTGAACAGCGCCGGGGTCACCTCCCTGGAACCTGCCGATGCCTTAAGTGCCACCGCCCTCACCCAGGTGTTTGACACCAATGTGCGCGGCAGTGCGCTGGTCAGCTCGCTGATTGTCGGGCGCATGCTGCAGGCCGGAAAAACCGGCGCGGTGGTGCACCTCTCCAGTCAGGCCAGCCTGGTCGGGCTTCATGGCCACGCCAGTTACTGTGCCTCCAAAGGCGCACTGGATGCGCTGATGCGGGTGCAATGTCTGGAATGGGGACGCCACGGTATTCGCGTCAACTGCGTCAACCCGACGGTGACGCTGACGCCGATGGCAGAACAGGCCTGGTCAGCGCCTGAAAAGCGCGACCCCATGCTGGCCGGCATTCCTCTTGGGCGCTTTGCCCGCGTTGAGGATGTGGTAGCGCCGGTGCTGTTTTTACTGAGTGGTGCCGCGCACATGATTACCGGCGTCGCCCTGCCGGTGGATGGCGGCTTTACCGCCGTATAACGAGGGAAAGGCTCACACCAAATGCAGAGGACTTCGAGTCGCAGACTGACAGAACGCCGGTAAACCGGCAGAACTCATCACTCCAAACGGGGCCTGAAGACAGGCAAACGCTAAAGCGCCGCGCCTGCCCCTAAGGAACCTTGGCCCGGGAAATCCCATCACCGTTTCCCGGGCTTTTTTTGGCCGTCGATCAGGTCAGAGTGCAAAGAAGATGTATGACGGATCAGCGCCGGGCACACCGATAAATGCTCAGATAAGAGAGCCGATCTGTGAGACGCAGGAATAGATAGATAAGAACTACCGAAGCCTTGGGATAACTACGCGATCAGCTCACCAGCGACGACGATCTCCTGCGTGCCGAGGGCCGGGTCGCGAATTTTATCCAGCAGCAAAGTGATCGCACTGGTGCCCGCCTTGGTGGTGTCGTGGCAAACGCATGGCACCTTCACGCCAAAAATATCTGCGAAGGGTAAGCGGTCAATGCCGACCAGCTGCACATGACGGCTGTCCAGTTGCGCCTGACGCAGGGCCCGCATCGCCCCAAGGGTAATCAACTGGTTAAAGCCGAAAATGCCATCCGGCACGGGATGGGTTTGCAGGAAGTCACGGGTCGCCTCCATCGCCGGGTTCAGGGTGTAATCACCGGGAATCACCTCGACGGAGATTGCGCGCCCGCTCTCTTTAATCGCCTGCTCAAGGCCACGAAAACGCTCGCGGGTAATGTGGGAATGCTCAGGCCCCGTGAGCGCCAGAATCGAACGCACCTCATGGCTGACCAGCCACTGGGCCGCTTTGTAGCCCGAGTCGTAATTATCCAGCACCACCTTGCTAAAAGGCGTCTCGGCCAGGGCACGGTCAATTTGCACCACCGGAATCCGGCTCTGTTCAAGTGCACCGAGGTACGGTGGGCGGTAATCCGGCGCATCAGAAATGGGGGAAAGAATAATCCCCGCGACCTGATAGCTCAGCAGGGTCTCGATGGCCTTGGTTTCCAGCTCGGCGGAGCCGTCGGTATCAAACAACATCAGGGAGTAATCGTGCTTTTTTGCCTCCCAGGAAATGGCCTTGATCACATCGCCATAAAAAGGGTTATCGATACTGGCAGTCACCAGACCAATAATGCGGCTCTCGCTGCGCTTCAGGGAACGGGCAAAGGCATTCGGCACATAGTTAAGCTCACGCGCCACCTCAAGAATGCGCGCCAGCGTTTCAGGCTTCACCATCTCCGGCTTACTTAACGCCCGCGACACCGTGATATTGGTCAAATTGACCCGCTTGGCGATATCCGCAATGGTGACCTGATTCTTCTTGGCCATAACCTTCACTTGTCCTGAAAACTGCTACCGAAGGCAGACTAAACCACCGTGCTGGAAAGCGCCAGCGGCGATGATAACGATAACATCGTCAGAACAGAGCGTTGTGGAGAAGGGAAAGGAAGAAGACATAAGGAGTGATGATTCCAGCAAGGTAATTCTCACCAGCTAAGCATGCTTATTCGTTTTAGATCAAAGCGCGAAAGCAGGTGTCATGGGAAGGGTTTTATCCCCTAGCTTCAGAGTAGAAGCGTGAAGCCAGGAGGTTTATGGCGGGGCGTTCGGGGTTTTAGTAGCGGGTCTGATTGAAAGAGAGAATTGATGTAACTGGCCACACTCTGAATTCAACAACCTCAGAGAATTGGAGCATGAAGAAACTCTCACGATTTACCTGCAGAACTACACTTTTACAACGACCGAAATGCTCCGCCTATTCGTCATGTACACATCAGGTCTTATGGAAAATATGAGCTTACTGGCCACCAACAAAGTGCAATTTACCTTCTTTAGCCGTGACGAATATTGAGTACTGGAAGTGCTGCCCGCCCCTACATTTGACTTTATGCCGTGGAATCATCCGGTACGAAGAATGAAGTCGATTTTTAAGAGGTCGGTATTAAGGCTTTACGAGAGGAGAGTGTTTGTGTCATGGGACTCCAGAGAAGCTTTTGCAGGCGATCTGAGAATATCGGGTCGGTTTCCAGAGCAAAAGCTGAAGAATAATCCTTTATTCAAGCACCTGTTCTATGTACCTCCCTAATTATCTTCGATCACCTTATAAAATCTTATATTTAGTCTTTATAAAAATTACATAAACATTCTTCTGTTTATGTGGGAGCCTTATCAATAAAATTCATTTATTTAGTGCGCCTCGATCGACTGATTACCTGTGACCCACCAAAGATTATGGAGTTGCATTGTTAAAACGTGAAAAAAAACGCACTAGGAGGATTCTTTAACATCAAGCAATACTTACCAGTGGATAACGTATTCCCACTCGACTGTTGGTGGCAGAGTTAAGTATCAGTATGCAATCATAAAATAGTTCATGGTAAAAACGAGTATCATGAATTGTTCAATGCTCGTTCAATTGCATCTGCTATGCATCACACTGTGGCTGTTTGCGACGAGACATAGGGGGCAAACTATTGAGTAAAGATCAGGCCGTCTACGGCATTCGTGCAAGACGCAGCATAGCCAACTAGCTTATAGAAGCGTCTGGGATAAGATTTAGAACATGGTGGTCAATTCTCTATGGGTTCTTGTATTACTAAAATCGGCTGCTGGATATCGAATAAACTCATCAAGATAGCGGAAGCGCTATGCCCCCGATCAGCGTCACCGGTAGTGCTCGGGAGGCTCGTTGATCTCGCACCCACTGATGATGCTGACCCAGCAGGGGTATATTCAGCTGCATTGAAGCAAGCGACCGACAATCCAAACGTATCGAATATCGCGCTTACAGGACCTTATGGCTCTGGCAAAAGTAGCATCATCCGATCCTTCCTTAAGTCCTATCCTCGCCAAGCCCTACATATTTCTCTTGCCGCCTTCCTACCGGAAGCAGGCGATGAGCAACGCAAAGTGACCAAACAAGAGATTGAGCGGAGTATTCTCCAGCAGCTGCTCTATGGCGCAGATGCAGACAAATTGCCCCTCTCACGTTTTAAGCGCATCCAAACGCCTGGTTTTGGGTCAAAATTTCGATCACTCTACATTCTCACCGGATTGCTAGCTCTCTGGCGTATGTTCAGTGAACGCGAAGCGATTTTTGATGGATCATATTTTAAACCCTTCGACCTCACGAACTGGCTCGATATCTCCGTCGCCGCTTTCGCGCTGATCTTTCTTTGGTCCGCGATTCATCACTTCTATGTCGCCAGCTTTGGCGTTTCGCTCAAAAGCGTTTCGTTGAAGGATATCCAGATACAGCCGTCTTCAGAAAACCACGATTCAATCCTGAACCGCCACCTCGACGAGATTATCTACTTTTTCCAGTCGACGCGTTACGACCTTGTTATTGTGGAGGATCTAGATCGATTCGACGACTCCGATATCTTCGTCACCCTTCGTGAAATCAATAGTCTTGTGAACGGCAATGTGGGCGTGAAACGGCGGATTAGGTTCCTCTACGCGCTGCGCGACGACATGTTCCTCAACACCGACCGGACCAAATTCTTCGAATTCATCGTGCCCGTTGTTCCGATTATCAACAGCTCGAACTCGATTGATATGGTACTGGCGCAGGGCAAGCGGCTGGAGTTGGACGGAAGGCTCGACAAGCAGTTCCTGCGCGAAGTTTCCCGCCACTTGAGCGATCTCCGGCTTATCCACAACATCTTCAACGAGTACGCGATCTATATAGCCAATCTGGAAACAGATGGTGAGAACAACCTTGATCCAACAAAGCTTCTCGCCGTGCTGATATATAAGAACGTTTATCCTAGGGATTTCGAACGGCTGCATAGGGGCGAAGGGAATCTCGCTGAAATTTTGGGGCGCAAGGACGAACTCATCGCCAAAGGTGAACGGAGCTATCAATCCGAGATCGTTGAATTGGAACGCAATATCGAAGCCGCCGAACAGCAGATCCCAAAGGATCTGCGCGAGCTTAGACGAATTTACGTGATGGCCCTTATCGAGGGGCTGCAGGGTGATACGATTGGCGTTGGCAGAACCACACACGCAAATGATTTCATTCCGCTCAGAACTTTATCCGATCATGAAGATATCGGCGCAATTATAGCTGCACCGAAGCTCATCCAATGGACTAACCGTAGTAATGGCGTCCGTTTCAATAATTCGGCCCTGCAACAAACGGTAGACTCCGAGTCCAGCTATGACGAACGGGTACAAAGCATTGAACAGAAGGCAGGTGCTCATAAAAAGGCAGCTCACGATCGGATCACCGAACTAAGACAAAAGATTAAAGCCATCCGGACCAGCAAGTTCAATATCCTGCTTCGGTCCGATATGCAGCAGGTCAAAGACCTCTTTGAGAGTTTCGGCGACGGCGGCGATCTCGCACGTTTCCTGCTCTTGGAGGGCTATCTCGACGACAGCTACTATCAGTACATCTCCTTGTTTCACTCGGGACGACTTTCGCCAAACGACAACAAGTTCCTTATACAGATCAGAAGCTTCCATACACCCGAACCCACCTTCCTAATTGATAACCCTAGCGAGGTCATTGCGGGAATGAGGGAAGACGATTTCAGTCTAGATTATGCTCTGAACGTCCGGCTCATCGATGCGCTCCTAGAAAGCGAACGACATAAGGAGCGACTCAGGAGAGTCTTCGCGTATCTTTCAAACGAGTTTCTGAACCAGCAGGAGTTCTTCGAAGCTTATTATGCGACAGGATCGCACGTTGCCGATTTTTTGAGGCAGTTCGTTACCGCGTGGCGCGGATTCGTACCTACGGCCATTGAGAGCCCCTTAGCAGTTTTGCATATCGCGGGCCTTATCGAGCATCTTCCGTCCGACATGCTGGCTCGCGAGTGCAAAGAACATCCCGAGATTCAGTTGTTCGCGACCGACAATATTCGGGACATTCTCGACCTCTTAGAGGGCCTGGATCCGCTGAAGCTCGAAGAATTGCAGATAGAGACAAAGGACTTTGCTGCCATCGATGTGTATCCAAATATTGCGCGCCAACTGTACGAGTTTGGCCACTATCGCCTGAATGAGGCGAACTTTGACTACATTTTTGGCTCTATCCTCGGCAAAGAAACCGGCCAGGCATTGCGTAAACGGCATTACACGGCGGTTCGAGAATCCGGAGCTAAACCCCTCATCGACCGGGTGGAAAATAATTTTGAAGCTTATTTTGCAAATGTGCTGCTAGATATCGACGAGGACGATGAGGAGGATATTGACGCGATTCTAGCTGTAATGTCCCACGATACGCTTGATGCCGAAGAGATAGAAACCTTCGTCCTACGCCAAGCTAATCTAATGCCAGCTTTCGAAGAGGTGCCCGTGCGCTTTCAGGCTATGGTGTTTCGTAAGGCTCGAATCGTGCCTAGCTGGCCCAACTGCCTTGCCTTCATTCAGTCCGAAAATTTCGAAAGCGACGCTCTCACCACCTTCCTCGGCGATGACCAAGCCCGTTCCGCCGTTCTGGAAACTCCGATTCCAGACAACAAAGAGGCACTCCCTCTTCGTCAGTTCCTGATTGATGCAGAGCCTCTCGCGGACATCGCATATCGTGACTATATCCGAGCTCTTCCAATAGAGTTCAAGCAATTTCCTGGTGCCGTAAGCGTCAGCAAGCGTCGGATACTGATTGATGAGCACCGCGTAACGTTCAATGCCGAAAACCTAGCGGCACTCGAGGGCGATATAGATCTTCAAACGGCATTCGTCACGCAGAACATCGTTTCCTATCTTCGCGAGCCCGACACTTTCTCGGTCGACGACGATCTCCACGAGCGATTGCTTGTCTCCGATATTTCGGACAACGAGAAACGTGCGATCATCAACTTGATGGACTTGAGCGACCTTCCCAACCTTCCCGAGCGTGCAGCTATCATCGGGCCGATCCTGTTACGGACAAATTGCAAGCTGTCTTCACTCACAGCTGATATCGTCAAGGCAATTATCGTGAATGCAAAGCCAGTAAGCACAAAGATCCAGTTACTCAATTGCCTTCACAACAAGCTCGATACGCAGCAGGTCCGTGAGGTATTGCGAAAGCTTCCTAGCCCATACTCGAAAATCCAGACCGGATATATGCGTCCAACGCTCAAAAGGACGAACGAAAACAGCGAATTGGTCAGATGGCTGAATGAGCGCAACATCATATCTTCGGCAAGAGATTCGACTTTCTCGAACGATATCACGGTTAATCTGTATCGGTCATAGGATGACCACCCATGACCTTTTAAAATGCTGCGCCGGGCTCCTCTGCCACATAGAGATCGTTGCGGTCATTCACTTTGCAGAACTTGCCCTGACCGCAGCTGGGTATCGATCAGCATAGAAAGGCATCTCCTAGCCTCAAAACACCATAATCCGAAACGGGGGATTTTCAGAGGCTATTCTGTTTGATATCAATTCCTTGTGGGATTGAGATACCATGAGTCTTATGATCAGGCTTTCATGGCACGGATCCGACGCAATGGCATCACGCAAAAAATACCATCTTTCATACAATGAAAAATCCATGCTTGGCGCTGCCAAACCCTGCCATAAAATACCAAACACAAAATACAAGAAGCCCCGCAAATGCGGGGCTTCTTTTGTCTATATCAGCTAATGCCGAACAGGAAGCTTATTCCCACTCAATCGTCGCTGGTGGCTTGCTTGATACGTCATAAGTGACGCGAGACACTTGAGCGATTTCGTTGATGATGCGGCTGGAGACGGTTTCCAGCAGTTCGTAGGGCAGGTGTGCCCAACGCGCGGTCATAAAGTCGATGGTTTCTACGGCACGCAGGGCGATAACGTATTCGTAGCGGCGGCCATCACCCACCACACCAACGGATTTCACCGGCAGGAACACGGCAAAGGCCTGGCTGGTTTTGTGGTAGAAGCCTGCACGGTGCAGCTCTTCGATAAAGATCGCATCAGCTTCACGCAGGATGGCGGCGTATTCTTTCTTCACTTCGCCAAGGATACGAACACCCAGACCCGGGCCGGGGAACGGGTGGCGATACACCATGTCGTATGGCAGGCCAAGCTCAAGGCCGATCTTGCGCACTTCGTCTTTGAAGAGTTCACGCAGTGGCTCAACCAGCTGGAACTTCATGTCTTCCGGCAAGCCGCCCACATTGTGGTGGGACTTGATGACGTGGGCTTTGCCGGTTTTGGAAGCGGCAGATTCGATCACGTCTGGGTAGATGGTGCCCTGTGCCAGGAAGTTGACGTCCTGCAGTTTGGCAGCTTCTTCATCGAAAACGTGGATAAAGGTGTTACCGATGATTTTGCGTTTCTTCTCAGGGTCGTTTTCGCCTTCGAGCAGGCTCATGAAACGCTCTTCGGCGTTAACGCGGATTACACGGACGCCCATGTTGTCAGCGAACATTTTCATGACCTGATCGCCTTCGCCTTTGCGCAGCAGACCGTGGTCAACGAATACGCAGGTCAGCTTGTCGCCGATGGCCTGATGCAGCAGCGCCGCGACAACAGAGGAGTCAACACCGCCGGACAGACCGAGCAGGACTTTGTTGTCACCAACGGTCGCGCGCACCTGAGCGATGGCATCTTCGATGATGTTGGCGGCAGTCCACAGGGCGTCACAACCACAGATGTCTTTCACGAAGCGGGACAGAATACGACCGCCCTGCTTGGTGTGGGTCACTTCCGGGTGGAACTGTACGCCGTAGTAGTTCTTGGTGTGGTGACACATGGCCGCAATCGGCGCGGATTCGGTGGAGGCGATGGTGTGGAAACCTTCTGGCAGCTCGGTGACTTTGTCGCCGTGGCTCATCCAAACGTCCAGCACCAGAGAACCGTTGTTGGTGATGTGGTCTTCAATGCCTTCCAGCAGGCGGCTACCGCCGTCCAGCAGGCGCACCTGCGCATAACCAAACTCACGCTTCTCGGAATTACCGACTTTACCGCCCAGCTGCTCGGCCATGGTCTGCATACCGTAGCAGATGCCCAGCAAAGGCAGGTCCAGATCAAAAATACCCTGGGGAGCACGTGGAGAATCCAGCTCGGTGACCGACTCAGGGCCACCTGCGAGGATGATCCCTTTAGGAGCAAACTCGAGGATTTCTTCTACGGTCATGTCAAAAGGACGAATCTCGCAGAATACACCGATCTCACGGACGCGACGTGCGATCAGCTGGGTGTACTGGGAACCGAAATCGAGAATCAGAATCCGTTGGGCATGAATATCGACTGACATAGGTTTCTCCACAACCGCCCGGGGGCCAGTTGAAAAATAAAAACGGGGCCTGAGCCAGCCCCATTTGTCACAACAGTTTAAGTAAAAGCGGCCGGGGTTAGCCGGCCGTTCAAGGCAGATTCAGGCTGCCACTTAACCCATACGGTAGTTGGGTGCTTCCTTGGTGATGGTGACATCGTGCACATGGCTTTCGCTCATGCCCGCGCCAGTGATGCGGACAAACTGTGGACGAGTACGCATCTCATCAATGTTGGCAGAACCGGTGTAACCCATGGAGGAGCGCAGACCGCCCATCAACTGGTGAACAACGGCAGCCAGCGGACCTTTGCAAGGAACGCGACCTTCAATACCTTCGGGAACCAGTTTATCGACGCCCGCTTTGGCATCCTGGAAGTAACGGTCAGAAGAACCGGTGGAACCGGACATCGCACCCAGTGAGCCCATACCGCGGTAGGACTTGAAGGTACGACCCTGGAACAGCTCAACTTCGCCGGGCGCTTCATCAGTACCCGCCAGCAGACCACCAACCATAACCGCACTTGCACCAGCAACGATGGCTTTGGCCAGGTCACCGGAGAAACGCACGCCGCCGTCTGCAATCACAGGAACGCCACGCTCCTGCATCACTGCTACGACGTTGGAGATCGCAGAAATCTGCGGTACACCAACACCTGCGATGATGCGAGTGGTACAGATAGAACCGGGGCCGATACCGACTTTAACGCCGTCTGCACCGGCATCCGCCAGCGCGATAGCCGCTTCAGCAGTAGCGATGTTGCCGCCGATCACCTGAACCTGTGGGAAGTTCTGCTTGGTCCAGCGCACACGGTCGATAACGCCTTTGGAGTGACCGTGGGCAGTATCAACGATGATGGCATCCACACCGGCTTCCACCAGTGCCTTGATACGATCAGGAGTGTCAGCGCCAGTGCCGACCGCCGCGCCTACACGCAGACGACCATCGTCATCTTTACAGGCGTTGGGGAAAGCCTCGGCTTTGTGCAGGTCTTTCACGGTACGCATGCCGCGCAGGCGGAAGGCTTCGTCAACGACCAGTACTTTTTCGATGCGGTGTTTACGCAGCAGGGTGATAACCACTTCGTGGGATTCACCTTCACGTACTGTCACCAGACGCTCTTTAGGGGTCATGATGTCTTTGACCGGAGCGTTGAGGTTGTCTTCGAAACGCACGTCACGGCTGGTCACAATACCAACCAGTTCGCCGTTTTCAACGACAGGGAAACCAGAGAAGCTGTGCTTGCGGGTCAGTTCGATAACTTCGCGAACGGTAGTGGCAGGTGAACAGGTCACCGGGTCACGAACAACACCGCTTTCGAATTTTTTAACTTTACGAACTTCATCCGCCTGCGCTTCGATGGGCAGGTTTTTGTGGATAATTCCGATTCCGCCTTCCTGAGCCAGAGCAATGGCAAGACGAGCCTCGGTAACCGTGTCCATGGCCGCTGATACCAGAGGCATGTTCAGAGTAATTTCACGGGTAAGCCGAGTTTTGAGCGACACGTCTTTCGGGAGTACTTCGGAGTAACCGGGCACCAGAAGAACGTCGTCAAAGGTGAGGGCTTCTTGAGCGATACGCAACATAGTCCGCCTGCCTGTTTATCAAGGAGAGGGATTAAAAGAAGCGCCATATTTTAGCGCTTTTCCCGGTCTAAACACAATCAGCATGTACAAATTGTGTTCGTTACTTTTTCGCCTCTGCAACACAGGCCTTATAGACGTGGCAATCCAGTTGATGGTCGTTGACCATTCCCACCGCCTGCATGAAGGCATAACAGATGGTGGGGCCGACAAAGGTAAAGCCGGCTTTCTTGAGTTGCTTGCTCATTTGCTCGGCCTCCGGGCTTTGGGAAGGCACGTCATTCAGGCCCTGGCGACGATGCACCCGGGTTTTACCTTGCACAAACTGCCAAAGAAAATCGGCGAAGCTGACCCCCCTGGCTTCCATCGCCAGATAGGCGCGGGCATTACGCACAATGGCTTCCACTTTCAGGCGATGACGAATGATGCCGGGGTTAGCGGCAATGGCGGTGATGCGCTCATCGTCGAATTGCACAATCTGTTGCGGATCGAACCCGGCGAACAGCGCCCGGTAATTCTCGCGTTTACGTAATACGGTGATCCAGCTTAAGCCGGCCTGCTGTCCTTCCAGACAGAGTTTTTCAAACAGGCTGCGGCTGTCCGTATCAGGCCTGCCCCATTCTTCATCGTGGTACGTCTGGTAAAGCGGGTCATCGCTCACCCAGCGGCAGCGTGTTGGTGCGGTATCGGTCATGGGGATGGATTCCTGGCTGGCATGACAGGGCAGCTCTGTTAGGATGGCCCGGTTCGGATCAGCGTTTGAGGGTACCATGAGCCAACGCCGCACTTCAGCCATCTTGAGCGTCAGTCAGCTCGCCAGTCAGCTTCGTGGCGTTATCGAGCAGGGCTTTCCTGCCACTGTGATTATTCGCGGCGAAGTCTCCAACTTCAGCGCGCCCTCTTCCGGTCACTGGTATTTCACCCTCAAGGATGACCGCTCGCAAATTCGCTGCGCCATGTTCCGTGGCAAAAATCAGTTGGTGCGTTTTCGCCCAAAAAATGGCGATGAAGTGCATCTTTATTGTCGCCTGGGCTTCTATGAGCCTCGCGGCGATGTGCAGGTGCTGGGGGATTTTATGGAGCCTGCCGGTCTTGGCTCCCTGCAGCAGGCCTTCGAACAGCTCAAAACCCGACTGGCGGCTGAGGGCCTGTTTGATCAGCTGCGCAAGCGCCCTGTTCCGACCGACCCTCAGCGGATTGCAGTCATCACCTCGCCCACGGGCGCCGCCATTCGCGACATTCTTAATGTGCTGAAACGCCGAAGCCCCGGCACGGAAGTTGACTTGTACCCCGTCGCCGTGCAGGGCACAGAAGCCGCGCCAGCCATTGTGCGGGCGCTGGAACTGGCCAACCGTTTGGCTGATACCGAAGTGATTATTCTGGGCCGTGGCGGCGGCTCGCTGGAAGATCTCTGGCCCTTTAATGAGGAAAGCGTAGCGCGTGCCATTGCCGCCAGTGAGCTGCCGGTGATCTCTGCTGTCGGCCATGAAACCGATGTGACCATTGCCGATTTTGTCGCCGATCTGCGTGCGCCAACCCCCTCTGCGGCTGCCGAGCTGGCCGTGCCGGATCACCGCCATCATGCGCAGCAGCTGAGCACACTGGAGCGTCGGCTCACGCACGCCATGCGCCGCCAGCTTCAGCAACATCATCAGTATGTGCAGCAGTTGCAGCGCCGGTTGCGCCAGCCCGAACGCCAGTGGCAGCAATACAGTCAGCGGCTGGATGAGCTGCGTCAACGGCTGGAGTACCGCTTGCAACAGCAGCTGCGTGAGCGCCGCCAGCAACTGGCACAGTTAATTCAGCGCCATGAACAGCAATCACCGGAGCGCCGACTGGCAACGCAACGCCAGCAGTTGGAGCAATTGAGTTCACGCCTGCATCGGGCGATTAAGCAACCTCTGGAAAGCCCCGGCAGCAAGCTTCAGCAACTGGAGCAGCGGCTACTGCAACAGGGACAGAAGCTCATCGCCGAGCGTAAGGAACGGCTGGGGCAGCAGATGCGGGCGCTGCATTTGGTCAGCCCACTGGCCACCCTCGAGCGTGGCTACGCCATCGTGCAGGATGAACAGGGCCATGTGGTGCAGGATACTCAGCAGCTTGTCGCAGGCCAGTCCGTGGTCACCCGTTTGGGTCAGGGGCGGTTTGTCAGTACGGTGACATCGACTGACACAGAAAACTAAATAATAATTACTCTCATTATCATTGACAGAATGGCTCAGCCTGCTAGGATGACTTTCGAGAATTCACAACGAGCCACCTTCTCTCAACGTATTTCCCCGGGAAAGGTCCGGTCATTGTTTCTCTCATCAAAGCTAATCACGGTTCTTGACCCCGCTCTGCGGGGTCTCTTTTTTTCTGCTCCCTGAAGCACCGCGAGCACACCGCTTTCTTCAGCCCTTGATCCCGTGACTGCCGTCATAGCCATTCAATGCCGGACTTTTCCAGCCTTCGGGCAATGCCGCAGGGCGCAGCACTTCGATCTCCAGCGGATGACAGGTCGCGACATCGGATGAGTGGCTGGCCGAGCAGTCCCCGCCCGGACACACCGACATACAACCCAACAGATCAATCTCGGCAAAAAACTCCAGATAGTCGCCGGGGCGCACCGGACTGGCCTTCATAAAATACTGGCCGGTATCGCGGGTAAAGCCGGTACACATAAAGACGTTGAGCACGTCATGCACCAGCTTTTCCGCTTCCGTTGCGGGCAACTGCGCATAAGACGCCAGCGCGCGTACCAGATTGGAATGGCAGCAGTGATGATACTGCCCGCCCTCCGAGAGCAGATTGTGGGTATAAGGATCGCAGCGGGTACCGATCACATCGTGCACCGCTCCTCCAAAGCTATCAAAGCCGTACCAGTCCAGCGTGTCATGGGTGATGGTCGCCATAGGCCGCAGGTAGGGGAAGCTGGTGAACATCTGATCCCCCCGGCCTAAATGCGTACCGCAAAGGGCGCGGGTTTTGCCGGAGTAAAAACGCTCACTGAGGTTATTGGCGTTGAAGAGATTCAGGTCCGCCACCTGCGGGCCTTTCGTACAGTGAATACGGAAGAAGTGCCCCGCTGGCACCTTCCAGCAGGCCGCTTCACGGGCAGGAATCACCAATCGCTCAACGGTTTCGAGGCTATCTCGCAGAGCAATATAAGAAGCAAGGTCCGGCCTTGGCAGCGTATCCACCGGATAACAGATCACCGGGGCGATGGCCTGTCGCTGCGCAGCATCCGCTGGCGCCATGGTAAAAGGAGCAGGTTTCACAATTCACCTCCACTGAGGGCCGCATCATTGGCCGTCGCAGAAAAGATCACGCCTGGGCGTGGCAGGTTGTGGGCGCGGGCGGCTTCCATGACCACGCGCTCGGATTCCATCAGGTAAAGCTCCATGGCCCGGCTGGCCGCAGGGCGGTCGCCCTCGCAGAGCAGTCGGCATAATTCCACATCCCGCGCCACCCACGGGCGCTGGAAGCGTTCATCATCAATGGCAGAAGCAAAGGCCAGCCGCGCCTGCGCTGCCACGGTGGCAAAAAGATCATCCAGTCGTGGCGAGCCGATAAAGCCGACGATCTGCTGGTGAAACGCCAGCGACAAGGTCGCGCAGTCACGCCAGTGCCCGTTCAACGCCGCCTGCTGCAAGGCATCGACCTGAGCCACCAGCTGCGTTAGCGCGCTTTCACTGGCGTTCGCACTGCAGGCAATGCCGCGCAATTCCAGCGTTAGGCGAATGGCGTAAATTTCCTGAATTTCATCGGTGCTAAGCGCCTTCACGGTCGCGCCGAAATGCGGGCGATGCTCGACCAGTCCCTCGGCAATCAGATCACGCAAGGCTTCGCGAAGGGTATTGCGTGACACCGAAAGACGCTCCGCCCAGGCCGCCTCACGCAGCGCGGTGCCGGGCGCCAGTTCACCTTGCAGGATTAATTCACGCAGAGAACGGGCAGCGGTCAGCGCCTGAGGCTCGGTTGAGGGTGCGGTAGGCATGGAGGATCTCTGTGGATAGGCAAAATAATTGTTCAACAATAATTTCTTATAACCACCGCAGGCAAGCACTTTTATCTTATCAGGCCAATAAATCGCATATTTTCTGTTCAACAATTTCAAAGGTTCGCGAAATAAAAAAAGGCCTCCCAAAGGAGGCCTCTCTTATCCGACTCGACAAGCCTGAGGCTTATTCGAAGACGATGCCCTGCGCCAGTGGCAATGCACCGCCGTAGTTGATGGTGTTGGTGGTACGGCGCATGTAGTTGCGCCATGCATCGGAGCCGGACTCACGACCGCCACCGGTGTCTTTCTCACCACCGAAGGCACCGCCGATTTCCGCACCGGAGGTTCCGATGTTGACGTTGGCGATACCGCAGTCAGAACCCACCGCCGAGACGAAGGTTTCTGCTTCACGCATGCTTTCGGTAAAGATCGCTGAAGACAGACCCTGAGGCACTTCGTTGTTGATAGCGATGGCTTCTTCCAAGGTGTTGTAGGTCAGGATGTACAGAATCGGCGCGAAGGTTTCCTCATGAACGATAGGCGCATCATGAGCGATACGAACAATCGCCGGACGCACATAGAAACCGCCTTCCGGCACGCTGTCGGTAAAGCGGTCACCACCGTAAAGCACTTCACCACCCTGCGCCTTGGCCGCCTCAATGGACGCCTGCATCTGCTTGAAGCTGCCTTCGTCGATCAATGGGCCGACCAGCGTACCCTGCTCTGCCGGATGGCCAATGCGCAGGCTGGGGTAAGACTTGAGCAGGCGCGCGGTCAGATCCTCAACAATGCTTTCATGAGCAATCACACGACGCAGCGAGGTGCAACGCTGGCCACAGGTGCCCACCGCCGAGAACACGATGGCACGCTGCGCCAGATCCAGATCCGCCGTCGGGCTGACGATCATGGCGTTGTTACCACCCAGCTCCAGCAAGGAGCGGCCCAGACGTGCGCCCACCGTGGCAGCGACTTTGCGACCCATGGCCGTGGAACCTGTCGCGGAGACCAGCGGATAACGCTTGTCTTCACAGATGGCCTGACCCAGTTCACGGCCACCCACAACCACCTGGCTGATGCCACGTGGGATTTCCGGCATGGTTTCCAGCGCCATGTTAACGATGCTCTGGCAGGCCAGTGCCGCCAGCGGGGATTTCTCGGAAGGCTTCCAAACGATAGGGTCGCCACAGACGAAGCCGAGCATGGCATTCCAGCTCCACACCGCCATCGGGAAGTTAAAGGCGCTGATCACAGCGACCGGGCCGAGGGGCAACCACTGCTCCATCATGCGGTGACCGGGGCGCTCGGAAACGATGCTCAGGCCATGCAGCTGACGGGACAGACCCACAGCGAAATCACAAACGTCAATCCATTCCTGCACTTCGCCCAGCGCTTCCTGCACGATCTTGCCGGATTCCAGAGTGATCACCGCAGCCAACGCCTCTTTATGCTCGCGCGCCAGGTTACCAATACGGCGAACCAGCTCACCGCGCAGAGGCGCAGGCAGGGATTTAAACTCTTCAAAGGCACTAACGGCGGTTTGTGTCACGCTTTCCAGCTGTTCGGAAGAGGCATCCTTGAAGCGGGCAATGACTTCGCCGGTGTTGGGGGACGTCACTTCAAAACCGGCGGCGGTGCCAGCGGTGGCGGTATCAGCACTGTAGACACTGGCGTACTGGCCGTTGCTGACCACAGAGTCCAGACCCAGCTGGGAAAGAAATTCGTAAGACATGGCGAATCCTGTTGGTTGCTTCAAAGTGCGCTTCAGAGACTGAACGGCACTTTTCTGATGAATGTCGGATGAGCGGGCATTGGAGTCAGCATAGAGAGGCCGGAGCAATAGGTAAAATAGCGAATTTCTGAAGGTGCTACAGGTATAGACTATAGCCAGAACATGGCGCTAAATACGCTGTCTACTTAACGGGTTTCTTAGGTATCAGGACGTGTCGATGGATATTCGTGCGCTTCGCTATTTTCAGGCCGTTTATGAAGAGCTGAGCCTGAGCGCTGCCGCCAAGCGCTGCTTTGTGGCTCAGCCTTCCATTTCCTCCGCGATTCAGCAGCTGGAAAGTGAGCTGGATACGCCGCTGTTTATTCGCAACAGCAAGGGCGTCACACCGACACCGGCGGGTGAAAAGCTGTATCCGCTAGCATCCAAGCTGGTCAGCGATCTGCAGGAAATCAAACATCAGTTTCGTGAACCAGCCGCCCCGCTGCCCTTGCGTATCGGCCTGATGCCTTTTCTCTCCGGACAGCGTCTTAGCCTGTTACTGAAAGAGCTTTCTGCCCAGTTACCGGCGCTGGAGCTGACACTGGTGGATGCCGACAGCCCGGCGGATGCGCGCATCATTGCCAGCAATCAGCGCTTGCCGGGCGAGGTTTTTCACAAGCTGTGGGATGATCATTACGTGCTGGCCCTGCCCCTTGACCATCCCCTTGGCCGCCTGGGAAAACTGGGCCTTCAGCATTTGGAAGGTGTGCCCTTTATCAGCCGCAGCTTCTGCGATGTGCTGGAGGCCTGGCATTTCGCCCTGCAACGTCAGAACGTGCAACTGTCCATTAAGGCACGGGTACATACGGAAGAATACGCGCTGGATCTGGTTGCCGCAGGCATGGGGGTATCGCTGGTGCCATTGAGTTCGGTGGAAGGTCGCAGCCAGATTGTGACGCGGGAAGTCGGCAATATCGATATGGCCAGAACCGTTGGCCTTGCCTACGCCAAAGACCGGCCACTGCCGGATGCGCTCCTGAAAGCCATCCAGCAGGTACGCCAGCAACTGCGCCTGCCGGAAGCCTGAAAGCGATAGTCAGTCCGAACGGATGTGGTTATGGAAAAAGGCGATTATTCGCCAGAGAAGTTGGAGTCGACGCTTTCTTCCCAATCGGAAGCGTCAATATCAAAACACAGCACCAGCGGCTGGCCATCATCGGCCGTAAAGGCCTGGGAGATCGTCAGGCACATGGCGCCATCACTGATCGAGAGATAAGGGTCAGAAATATACATGCTGTCCGGACGCGCCATCGCTTCACGGAAATAGGTACGCCGCGCCCAGCGGGCACCGCGACCATCCTGCATGGGCTGAAAGCGCTGCGCTTCCTCGGTGGTTTGGCGGAAGGTCAGGTTAGCGCCCATCTGGTAGCCTTCCTGATCCAGCAGATAACAGCGGATGATGCCGTTGAGCTGCTGCAGGGCATTACTGTGCTCCTTGCCGAGATAGCCACGGCGGCAAGCCCCCACCCACAGCGCAAACACATCCACATACGGCGCGAGCTTGCGGGTTCGCTGCTGGTCGCCCTGCTCAAACCGGCGGCTACTGATCGCCAGTTGTGCACTGAGTTTACGTCGCCCATCGACAACCCCAAGGCGCGGATCGGCGGCGGGATAAGCCAGTCCAAAGCCCTGCACCATGTCTGCACCGGAATCAAATGCCAGATGCAGGTCGTCCTGGGTTTCGATGCCTTCCATCACTGCCAGCGCACCGGAGCCATGAATCAGCTGGATGAGCTTGGACAGCACATGACGGAATTTACGCTGGGCGCGCCCCTGCAACAGCATGGAGCGGTCGAGTTTGACGATATGGGGTTCCAGCTGCCAGATGCGGTCAAAG
This sequence comes from Pokkaliibacter sp. CJK22405, assembly GCF_046614695.1. Lineage (NCBI taxonomy): Bacteria > Pseudomonadati > Pseudomonadota > Gammaproteobacteria > Oceanospirillales > Balneatrichaceae > Pokkaliibacter > Pokkaliibacter sp. CJK22405. The sequence goes on along the minus strand of NZ_JBKKHQ010000007.1, from coordinate 100,605 downwards.
TTGGAATGACCGGCACCGAAGTCATCAATCGCGATCAGGGCGCCGCGCTGACGGTAGCTGGCAACCTGTTCGGCGAGATATTCCGGCGAGTTGCTTTCATGCTCGATGATTTCCATCACCAGCCGGTTCGGCGGAATTCTGAGAGACTGCATTTCCTGCCAGAAGGCTTCCGGGTCTTCGACCAGCACGCCGGTGGGAGGGCAGACATTCAGGAATAACCACTGTTCTTCCAGCTCAAGCGCCTGGAAGTTATTCAGGTGAAGTTCCTGACAAAGACGATCAAGCTCGGTTTGCTCACCCCACTCACGGGATTTATCAAACAGCTCGATGGGAGAATACTGGGTTTTGGTCGTGGCATCGTGACAACGCACCAGCGCTTCCATACCCACACATCGCCTGTGCGCCAGGGAATAGATGGGCTGAAAGAAACTGCGAAGCTCAAAATGATGAAATGAGCGGGTTTTCAGCATGGATGGGTCACTTTACCGGGAGATCGTTGCTGTGGATCAGTACCTCAATAGGTTACTGTTCAAGCCTTCTGGTTCCGAAAAACTCACCACGTGGCGTGGTTTTCACTCTCCCTGTCATATTGCACTGGCAGCGTCTGTCGCACAAATCCATGAAACGACAGTGCCAGGCATTATGCTGCCGTGCATCGTTCACTTTCGCTTACAAAATCAAGGCGCTAGGTGAAGCATGGCGTTATAACACCATAAGCGCTGATCGGCCAGTGCTTCGACATCTTCTTTATCATGACTGATCATAATCACCGCCGCGCCTTGCTCACACTGACGCCGCACCTGCGCCCACATAGTTTCGCGGGTGTGGATATCCAGCCCGGTGAAGGGTTCATCCAGCAATAAAAGTGGCGAGTGCCTGAGCCAGGCACGCACCAGCGCGACACGCTGACGCTGCCCGCCGGAAAGCGCTCCCGGCAAACGCGACTCCATCCCCGCCAGACCGGCTTCCTCAAGGGCGGCAGTCATTCGCGCCTTGTCATCGGCGCTCAGCTTAAGCCCGGGATGAATACCAAGGCCGACATTCTCCCAGACGCTCAGGTGATCAAAGAGATTGTGCTCCTGAAACAGCGTACTCACCGGACGATCCCAGGGTTCACGGCCCGTCCAATCCTCAAAAGCGTCCTGAGTCTGCCCGCGCTGCCAGCCCAGCCGACCGGAGGATGGCGTAAGAAAACCGGCAATCAGGTTCAGCAATGTCGACTTGCCTGCGCCACTGGGGCCCTGAATCGCCAGACACTGCCCTGCCGCCACCTTGAGGCTGAAGCAGTAATCAATGTCGTCATAGGCATAGCGAACATCGTCCAGAATCAACATGACTCAGCTCTCCTGAGGTTGCCAGCGCCGCCGAAACAGCAAGGCACAAAGACTAAAAATCATCACCATGGTCAGCAATATCAGCAAGGCGCAGGCTGCCGCTGCACTCATGCGATAACTGCCAAGCAGCTGATACAACAGCATCGGCAAAGTCGGTGAGGTGGGGCTGCCAAAAAGAGCGACGACGGAGAAATCCCCCAGCGAAAAGGTCATACCGTAGGCCAGCCCCAATCCAATCGCAGGCTTCACCCGAGGCCAGTACAACCAGCGCCAGGCATACCAGCCACGCAAGTTCAGATTGGCTGCCAGTTTCTGCGAAGGCTCATCCATGGAAGCCAATGGGCCGCGCAGCGCCTGAATCACAAAGGGCAGGCTGACCAGAATATTGACGGCGACCACCAGACTGTAGCCCGCCTCCATGACCGACACCCAGGGCCGCAGCAGGACGAACCAGCCGGTGCCGAGCACGATTGAGGGCAAAATCAGGCTGAGATAACCCGCGCTTTCCACAGACTGCCCCAGCGTTTTATTCATTCGCTGACGAAGGCTGAGAGAAGCGCCGACAATCAGCAGCGCCACCAGCACACTGCCCATTCCCGCCACCAGCGCCATACGCAGGCTCAGCCACCAGGCAGACCAGAGGCGGCCATCATTAAGCAACTGCCACAGGCCTTCGCTTCCTTCGAGCGCGACCGCCACCAGAGGCGGTAAGAGCAGGAGCATGAAAAGCAGCAGCGTTAGCCGGTCCAGCCAGCGTTTGGATGGCTGCAGACGGTCTCGTCGCGGCCAGGGTGAGGGCAAGGTGTATCCGGCTAACACCGAGGATTGCCCTCGCCGTCCGGCCAGCCACCAGAGCAGACCACAGATCAGCGCCTGCACCAGCGACAGCAGCGCCGCCTGGCCAATATCCATATCAAAGCGAAGGGCCTGATAAATCGCCACCTCCAGCGTGGTGGCGCGCGGCCCTCCGCCTAATGTCATCACAATGGCAAAACTGGTAAAACACAGGGTGAAGACCAGCGCACCGAGTCGCGGCAGCGCTTTTCTTAATACCGGCCATTCGAGGGTTCGCCAGAGAGACGGGCTTTGCAGACCCAGCTGCGCTGCCAGACGCCAGTGCTGGGAAGGGATCTGCTCCAGCGACTGCAAAAGTAAACGCGCCACCAGAGGCACGTTATAGAAGACATGGGCCAGCAAAATACCGCTTAACCCGTAAAGATAAGAGGGCAAAACCCCACTCAGAAGACTGTTCACCCATCCCTGACGCCCATGTACGGCCACCAGTCCGAAGACCACCACGATGGGCGGCAGCACCAGTGTGACTTCCATACAGCGGATCAGCCAGCGCCGTCCGGGCCAGGGGCCTCGTCGGAAGAGCGCACGGGCAACCGGCACTGCCAGCAACAGGGTTAACAGGGTGGAAAGCGCCGCCTGTTCAAGGCTGAACATTACCGTACGGCGCAGGTAGGCCTGTTGCCAGAGAGACGCAGGATCCAACTCACTGGCATGAGTAAGCAATGCCAGCAGCGCAGCCATGGCACTGCCGGCAATCATCAGCGCGATGATCACTCCCGGCGCCCAGCGCCAGACCGGTGCGACCAAAGGTGGCTGCACCGGCACGGAGTTTTTCAAAGGCCGCTTAGCCAAGGCGCTCAGCACGCCTTATTTGGAGCTGGCATCCAGCCACTCATTGACCCAACCCTTCTTGTGCTCTGCCACTTCGGCAGGCGTGAAGCTCAGGGTGTGCTTGGGCTGAATCAGTTTGGAGTACGCATCAGGCAGGGATTCGCCAATATTCACCGCAGGATACATCACATTGCCAAGCGGCATTTCCTGCTGGAAGTTCTTGCTCAGCATGAATTGCAGGAACTGTTTGGCCAGCTCCGGATGCTGACTGCTTTTCAGGCGTGCCGCCACTTCCACCTGCAGGTAATGGCCTTCATCAAAGGCTGCTGCCTGATAACGATCCGTCTTGTCCACCGCCATGTGATACGCAGGCGAAGTGCTGTAGGACAGCACCATCGGCGCTTCACCGTTCAGGAAGAGGTCAAAGTAAGCCTCAGACCAGCCTTTGGTGACCGCCAGCGTTTTCTTGCTGAGCTTGGCCCAGGCTTCATCGGCTTTGTCGCCATACACTTTCTTGACCCATAACAGCAGACCCAGACCTGGCGTACTGGTACGTGGATCTTCAATGATGATTTTCAGATCATCCGGTGCGTCCACCAGGGCTTTAAGACTGGTCGGTGGGTTCTTGAGCTTTTCGGTGTCATAGACGAAGGCAAAATAACCCCAGTCGTAGGGAACGAAAGTCTTGTCCTGCCACTCAATGGGAAGTTTCAGGGTGTGGGTGTCGATATTCGCGCTGGCGAAAAGGCCGGTTTTCTCGGCATCGGCCATCAGGTTGGTATCCAGCCCCAACACCACATCGGCCGGTGAGCTGTCACCTTCAAGACGCAGGCGTTGCAGCATGCTGCCACCATCGGCCAGTGCGACAAAGTTAAGCTTGCAGCTGCACTGGGTTTCAAAGGCGGTTTTGATTTTAGGGCCTGGGCCCCAGTCCGCCGTGAAGGAATCATAGGTGTAGACGGTCAGGGTATCGTCTGCAGCATTGGCCACAGAGGATGCTCCCATCGTCAGGGCAACAGATAGTGTTAATCCGCCTAAAGCACGGTTAACGCGTCGGGAAAATAATGTCATGCCACTCTCCATGGTCGGCGGTGAATCAGCACAGTGCTGACTGCACAGCGTGCAAAAGTGGCGCAGTTGTGGACTTGGACTCAAATCCCTGCGCCAGTATCATCTGGATCAGGTTCGACGGGTTAGCAGTCCGAGAGAACAAGGCAAATCAGCCTGAGCACCTTGGGATTTCACCTGCACGAAGGCAGGAGTATCTTTCAGGCATTCAGAATGTGACCGCTGTCCTGTGACGCTTCTCAGCGACTGGCAAGCCAGGTTAGCACCCCGTTGAGCCGGTCGGCATTCTAACGCAATAGTCATGCAGGTTGTAGATGAGGTAGTTGAGAGCATGGAACTCGCGGATTTTCTGAAAAAAATGGTCGAAGGTGACGGTTCTGACCTTTACCTCTCACCAGGTGCGCCTGCGAGTGTCAAATTCAACGGAACCTTGACCGGAATAGGCGAAAACCTCTCTCCGGATGAAGTAAAACGCCTTGTGTTCTCGGTAATGAGCCAGGAGCAGATTGAAGTTTTCCGTCAGGATCAGGAGCTGAACTTCGCCCTGTCACTGCCGGGCATTGGCCGCTTCCGTGTCAACCTCTTTATCCAGCGCGGCCAGCTGGGCTCCGTCATTCGTTACATCAAAACCAGCATTCCCAATTTTGAAGAACTGCGACTGCCGCCGGTGCTGCGCGAGGTTGTTCTCGACAAGCAGGGGCTGGTGCTATTCGTCGGTTCCACCGGCTCTGGTAAGTCGACCTCGCTGGCAGCCCTGATTGACCACCGTAACACGCATCATGCCGGTCATATCATCACCATCGAAGACCCGATTGAGTACCTGCATCGCCATAAAAAAAGTATCATCAACCAGCGCGAAGTCGGCATGGACACCAAGCATTACGGTGCAGCGCTGAAAAACACCCTGCGTCAGGCGCCTGACCTGATCCTCATCGGCGAGATCCGTGATCGCGAGACCATGGAATACGCACTGGCGTTTGCCGAAACCGGTCACCTGACCCTGTCCACGCTGCACGCCAACAACGCCAACCAGGCACTGGACCGTATCATCAACTTCTTCCCGGAAGATCGTCATCGCCAGATCATGCATGATCTGTCCCTGAACCTGCGCGCCTTTATCTCTCAACGCCTGCTGCCCACCGTGGATGGCAAGCGCTGCGCCGCCTTTGAGGTGCTACTGCGCACCTCCAGCGTCAGCGAGCTGATCAAGCGCGGCGAGATTGGTGAGCTGAAAGAAATCATGGCCAAGTCGAATCACCTTGGCATGATGACCTTCGACCAATCCATTTTTGCCCTCTATAAAGAAGGACAGATCACTGAGGAAACCGCACTGCGTAATGCGGACTCACCCAACAACATGCGCTTAATGATCAAGTTCTACAAAGACGGTGAAGGCATTGCCTCAACTCAGGCCCATGCTCCTCAACCCTCGGCCACCAGTCACATGCATGGCCACAATCACAGTATTGGCCATCACGGCTCAACCTCGGTGCAGAGCGGTCATCCCAAGCCGCCGCCCGCCTTTGAAGTGGAATAGCACCTCCCGGGTTATCGAAAAGCCGCAACAGAGTTTGCGGCTTTTTTGTGTCCGGGCTTTAAGTCTCCCGCCACTCCCTGGCCGCAGCCTCACGCAAGGTTCCTCTCTATCTCTCTGAATTCCCTGATTTTTCTGAAAAAACCAAAGTAAAACTAAATGACACTGGCCCATTGCCGACTGAGGCGCTAGTTTTTAAGGAAGCATACCGAATGGGCAGGACACGGCAGATCTGCCCCGCATTCAGACCCGGCAGCACGGGAACCTGAATGAAGACCTGCTGTCCCACAGGCAGGTGCCGATAACGGCAGGGAGTCCACAGCATGAACTACGATTTGATCGGAGATATTCATGGCCATGCGCGGGCACTGAAAGCATTACTGCGCTGCCTTGGATATAACCGGGTACAAGGTGTCTGGCAGCGGCCAGGCCACACCGCTGTTTTTCTGGGGGATTTGATTGATCGCGGACCCCAGCAACGTGAAGTCTTAAAAATTGTGCGGGATATGGTCGAAATGGGTCATGCCCTAATAGTTATGGGTAATCATGAATTTAACGCTCTGGCCTATGCTACCCCGCACCCGCGTCGCCAGGGGCATTACCTTCGGCCTCACAGCCAGAAAAATCAGCTTCAGCACAGCGCTTTTCTGAGCCAGCTGCGGGAAGGTTCAAGTGCTTATCAGGACGCCATTGACTGGTTCTGGACACTACCGCTTTACCTTGAACTGGATGAGCTTCGCGTCATTCATGCCTGCTGGCATCCCTCCCATATTGAAGTGATGGATGACCTGACCCACACCAGTGCCCAGCTCACGCCGGAGCTGCTGGCTCGTGCCAGTCAGCCCGGGGACGCCGTTTACGATGCTGTGGAAGTGTTGCTCAAAGGCTTGGAAATGGAGCTTCCCAGCGATACCAGCTATCTCGACAAGGATGGCAACCCGCGAACTCAGCTACGCGTGCGTTGGTGGGACATGAATGCCAGCACCTATCGTGAGCTGGCACTGATTAATGAACAGAAGCGTCATTTGATCCCGGATGACCCGGTCGAGCCGGACTTTCTGCCCGGTTACGATCACGAAAAGCCCGTGTTTTTTGGCCATTACTGGATGACGGGCCGCCCCGTGCCTCTTAACCCCTCCCTCGCCTGCCTGGATTACAGCGTGGCGGCACGGCATGGCGGAAAACTCTGCGCCTATCGTTTTGAGGGAGAACGTCAGTTGCAGGAGCGTAATTTTATCTGGGTGTAGTCTGCGACCCCCCAATGAAAAAGGGAGGCCTATGCCTCCCGTTTTTTTATCTGACGCATTTAAACCATGATCAAAACGTTGTAATGATCAGCGGGCTTTAATCATCAGATGGTTTTGTTGAAACCGAAGACTTTCAACTCTTGCGCTGCACGCTGTGCCATTGAGCACTGGTAGCTGCGCGCAAATTCATTGGCATCGTTGTATTTTTGATCCTTATTCAGGCTCTTGATGCGATTAACACAATCATTGAAATCCGTTCTTAGCGACTCACGATTCTCCAGATAAAACGCTACCTGATCCTTTTGTTGCTTGGTTACTGCCTTACGCAACAAGTCGCAGGCCGTTTTGTCAAAGTTAATACCACTGCAACGGTCTTCACTCTGGGCTTTCAACTTATCTTTTGGGAACTGGGTAATCAGTGCAGACAGTGCGGTATTCAGCTTACCTTCTTCAAGCTCATTGTATGCCTTACAGGCTGCCGAAGGTTTGCCCCACATCTTCGGTGTACAGTCTTCACCGCTCTTGAAGAATTCCTCAGTTGACGCTGCACTCAGGCTTTCTTTGGCCTTGGCATACTCTTCATCGTATTGACGCTGAGCCTCGGCTTCTTTCTTTGCGGCTTCCTCCTGGCGCTTCTTGGCAGCGAGTTCAGCCTGAGCATAGCGATACTCACGGTTAGCCTTATCAGCGGCGATACACTCCTTGTCCTCAACGACGCTCTTTAACTTGTCTTCATCCTGAGACATAAAAGCCGATTTCATGGAAGCCTCGCACTCCTCCTGCTTGGCTTTAGCTTCATCCAGGTGTGACTGGTAGTAAGGCAGGTCATGGTCAGAGCAACCCGCCAGTAACAAAGCAGCAACACTACAGACCAAAATTTGGCGACGAATCATGATTTCCCTCTCTTAATTTAAGGTTTTTCCTTAGAACCCGATAATTCGCTTATCAGAAAGGCGCGCATTATAAACACAAAAACAACATTTGATAACGTAACTAAACAGCAATAGAATACCCGCGCGCTGGCAAACGGGGATGGACTGCCAGCCTGCAAACCGATTCAGGGATGAATTTTCAGTACGTCTGACAAATTTGCGTTTCACAGAGCGAAACCTGTTCCCTGTCTTTTGCATCCTGAATCTAGAGTCGTAGGTAGAATTACATGGTCATTCTGGGAACGCGTGGAACGGTTCTTACTGGCAGCATTGTCGAGGGCCCGGCATGCAGTCACTGTCAGCACACTTTTTTCAACACCTTCGGGGTTATTCGCTATTTTCACCTGTCACACATTCCGGTATTTCCTACCTCTCATGAGGCAGGCCTGAAATGTGGACACTGCCGCCGCACTCTGGCGGAAGAGTCGCTGCCCAAGGAAACCAAGAAGGCACTGATTCGCGAGTTCTTTCCTTTCTGGCGTGTACTGACCAAATACAGTGGCAGCCTTGCGCTGGGCGCCATAGCCCTTGCCGTCATCGCCAGGCATTTCCACTAAATAAAGATCACCACCACTGCGGGCCCTGCGCCCTCAGTACTATCTCGCCCCGGAAACGGGGCAGAAAGGTGCAAAGCACTCAGGGACGAGTGTGACTCCTCATTGCAACGGCAGGCTGTAACTCCACGCACGCTGAAGTTGCCCTTCCCTGAACAACATCAATGTCATTCTTATCAGGGAGAGCAGAATGATTTTCTTTGGTTCACGGGGAAAAATGCTGACTGGCGGCCAGATCGAAGGCCCACAGTGCAGCCACTGCCAGCACAGTCTTTTTAACGTCTTTGGCGTTATCCGCTACTTTCACCTCTACTGGATTCCGGTCTTTCCGACCTCGAAAAAGCCCGGTATGGAATGCGCCCATTGCAAGAAAGCACTGATCGGCGATGAGCTGCCCGAAGTCACCCGCAAGGCCCTTAAACGTGAGCTGTTCACTCGCAAGCGCATGCTGCCGAGTTTCACCGGGTTAATTATTCTGCTCGTGGCTTTTGTTGCGGCGGGCATCAGTGTCAGTAATGCAGAGAACAAGGAAAACAGTTATCTGGCGATGCCAAAAGCCGGCGACTATTACATCGTCAAATTAAAACCACTGCTCGGCGATGACCTTGAGAGCAAATATCCCTTCGGCATCCTGCAGATTCAGTCCGTCAGCGGGGAAGATATCGAGTTCAAGGTGGGCGGTTACAGCTACAACAAAAAACGCGGCGCGGAAAAAGCCATCAGTGAACATGAAACCGATGAGCAAAATTACTTTGTTGAGCAGACCAAGCACCTCACGCAACAGGAGCTGATCGCCTTCCAGCATCAGGGCGCAATCAAGTCCATCGAGCGCCCCGAATAACCCAAATAAATAGGCTGTCGACAAGCTGAGAGCTCAAAGCTTGTCGATATTCGCCAGACACCATGACGCCCGGTTAAGCACGGCTTCCCGGGCTTCTTCCTCTTGTTTATCCCAGTTTTTATAGAGCATGCCGATACGCGGATTGCGCTCCAGCCGCTCGCGGTGCTTATCCATAAAGCGCCAGTAGAGGCTGTTGAGCGGACAGGCCTTTGACCCGGTTTTCTCTTTGACCTGATAGTGGCAGCTGCTGCAGTAATCACTCATGCGCTGCACATAACTGCCACTGGCGGCATAAGGTTTGGAGGCAATCCAGCCGCCGTCGGCAAACTGGCTCATGCCCCGCGTATTAGGCAGCTCCACCCATTGCAGCGCATCGACATAAATACCGAGATACCAGTCATCCACCTGTTGCGGATCAATCTCCGTCAGCAGGCAGAAGTTACCGGTGATCATCAGGCGCTGAATGTGATGGGCGTAGGCATACTGGAGTGACTGGCCAATCGCCTGCTGCATGCAATTCATGCGGGTATCGCCATCCCAGAAATAGCCGGGTAAATCCCGCGCAGCCTTCAGCACATTCTGCTGTTCATACTCCGGCATATTGGCCCAGTACATGCCACGCACGTATTCGCGCCAGCCCAGAATCTGCCGGACAAAACCCTCGATTTGCGCAAGGTCGATATCATCCCGCTCGCGATAAGCCTTGATGGCCGCCTGAATCACCTGCAACGGGCTGATCATTTTGACGTTCAGGGCAAAGGACAAGCGCGAGTGATAGAGGCTCCAGCGGTGCTCGCTCTGATCGGTCATGGCATCCTGAAAGCGGCCAAAATTGACCAGCAGGTGCTCACAGAAAAAGCGCAGTAACTGGCGCGCTTCCTTACGGCTTGCAGGCCAGAGCAGATGATCACTGGCCTCGCCAAAATGCGGGATGTTGTGCCTGCTGAGCCGCACCAGAATTGACCGCACATCATGGCTGAAGCATAAGGGTTCGGGGATGCTTTCAAGATCCGCTTTTTTAAGCTTGTTGCGATTATCTGCATCAAAATTCCACTGCCCGCCTTCAGGCTTAGGGCCATCCATCAGCAGATCAAAACGCTCGCGCATCTTGCGATAGAAGTGCTCCATACGCACCGCCGTGGCGGGTTTAAAGTGCGTCGAAATATCCTCAAAGGGCAGCAGAAAGTGCTCGCTGTCGACCCAGCTGACTTTCTGTTCGGCCTGCTTTTTCAGCCGTTCAAAGGCCTGCAGCACGCGATATTCATCCGGCCGTTGCAGCTCAATACTGTGCGCATCGACGCGCTCGGCTTCCTGTATCAGCAAAGCCTCAAGGCTCAGCCCCTGCGTCTCATCCAGAGTGAGGTAACGCACCTGATGCCCGGCTTCTTTAAGGGCCGTCGCAAAGGTCTGCATCGCCAGAAAGAAAGCACAAAGCTTCTGGATATGGTGTTTAACGTAAGTGGCTTCCTCGTGCAGCTCGGCGATCAGATAGAGCACGCCGTCATCACTCTGCCGAAACCACGAATGCCCGGCATTCAGCTGATCACCGAGAATTAACCGCAGGGTATGACACTTACCCATGTGCACTCCTTGTGATGACGTCCATTCTCAAAACCGTAAAGGCTGCTGCGCCGACTCCGGCCGCACGTGGCGCGCCAGTATCCGGCCCTTGTCGGCTTTAACCGCCGAAGTATTACGAAAACCCCAGAGCCGCTCGCGGGCATCACGCGCCGCCTGCTCAAGATCAATAATGGGCAGCGGGTAATCCTCACCCAGCGTACAGCCATAAAAGCTCTCCTCCATCGCCGTCATGGTCCAGGGCGCAAAGCACTGCGGCACGGGCACCTGTGCAAGCTCCGGCAGCCAGCGCTTGATGAACTGGCCGTCCGGGTCCTGATCCTGCGCCTGCTTCACCGGGTTATAGATACGCAATGTATTAGTGCCGGTGACGCCTGCCTGCATCTGTAATTGCGGGTAATGAATGCCCGGTTCGAAGTCGAGAAAGTAACGGGCCAAAGGCTTCGCCGCCTCGCGCCAGTCAATATTGAGGTGATGGCAGAGAAAGCTGACCAGCATCGCCCGCATTCTGAAATTGATATACCCCGTGGCAATCAGCGCCCGCATGCAGGCATCAATCATCGGGATGCCGGTGCGCCCCGTTTGCCAGGCCTGCACATCCTCGGCGACACCTTCATCTGTGCGATAGGGAAATTGGCCATAACCGTGATTGACCGGACGAAACTCCATCGCGCACTCGCTTTCAAACTTCTGAATAAAGTGACAATGCCAGTGCAGCCGCGAGCTTAACGCCACCAGCGCGCGCCGCCAGCCGGGCGTTTGCCAGCGCGAAAGCAAATCCTGATAAACCTCGCGCAGGCTGATATTGCCCCAGGCCAGATAGGGCGAAAGCCTTGTGCAAGCGGTGCGACTGGTGAGCGGGCTGGAAAGCTGCCGGTGATAGTTCTTCCCTCGCCCGTCATAAAAGCTGGTCAGGGTTTGCCACGCCAGTGTCGGCCCGCCCGTTTGCATACCCGACTGGCGAGAAGTCCACGTCAGAGGAAAATCGGGCATTTTATAGTCCGGCAATGCACACCAGCTGACGTGGCTAAGCTCTGGTGTCACCAGCGGCGCGCGCATCATCGCTTGCCAGTGATCATCCCAATTGAGCCGATGGGTGAGCCCTCGAACCACCGCGCCCGAGGGAAATTCCTGCCAGCGTATACTCGCTTCCTCACACCATGCCGCCACGGCTTTGTCGCGGCTAAAGGTCAGTCCAAGGCCGGTTTCTTCACTGCTGTACAGTGCGTTAAAACCCGTGCGGTCCTTCAGTGCTTGCAGCACTTCAATGGCTTCATCATGGAAGCAATAGACCTGCGTGCCCAAAGGCGCGAGTTGCTGATTCAGATCCTGCAGGGATTGCAGCACGAAGCGCCAGTGACGCTCATCATAATGGCCATCGGCGACGAGACTCGGTTCCAGAATATAGATAAGCAGCAGCGGCTGCTGAGACTGCACCGCCGCCAGCAGAGGCTCATGATCCGTCAGGCGAAGGTCACGCTTAAACCAGACCACCGCCGGTGGTGTTTGCGGACATTGGTTCATATTTACAGACATTGCTTCATGATACAGGCCAGTCGGCGGCATCAACGCTGTCGAGAGGCATGGATGCCAGTGACGATGAAGCCGCCCCCTGCCACTTCGCAATGAACTTTCCTTCCGGGTCATACTGCTGCGCTTGTTTATCGAGGTTGAAATGCCGCCCGCCACGCGGGTCAGCGCCAACGCCTGCGATGTACTGCCAGTTGCCCCAGTTGGCGGCGACGTCGTAATCCAGCAGCTGCGACTCAAAGTAGGCCGCGCCAAAGCGCCAGTCGATACCCAGCTCGTAAATCAGGCAACTGGCCGCCAGCTGACGCCCGCGATTAGAAAGATAGCCCGTTGTCGCCAGTTGCTTCATGCAGGCATTGACGATCGGGTACGGCGTCGTGCCCGCACACCACTTCTGGAATCGCTCAGCATAAAAACTGCCCTGCGGCGCTCGACTTGCCTGCACATCCTTCTGCACACCTTCGCGATAGAACAGTTTCGGGCCGTGCAGGTGGGCGTACCAGTGGAAATATTCCCGCCAGAGCAGTTCGAAATAGATCCAGTAGGTCGAATCATTCGCGCCGTGCTGACGCTCATAAGCCTTCAGCCGCTGGAGGATCTGCCGTGGCGAGATGCTGCCCTGCGCAAGCCAGTAGGAGAATTTGGTGGAATTATCCCAGCCTTCCAGCGCATTGCGGGTGTCTTTGTAGACGGATGCCGCCGCGCCGGAAAAATACTGCTGCAGATGGGCCACAGCGGCGGCTTCGCCACCCTTTACCGAGGGAATAACAGAGGGCGTTACGGACGAAAGATCAGCAGCGGCAGTAAAACCCGCATCACGCAGTACCTGATCAAGAGATGCCGGCGCAGGCGGCAGCCAGTCAGGAGATGCCATCGGCCCATCAATTTCAAGCGCTTCCACCTGACGGCGAAAGGCCGAAAAAGTGTCGGGCAACTCATCGAGGGAGAAAGGTAACTGCGATGGCGAGAAGAGCGTAAGCCCCGAACATTCAACGAGCTGTAAATCGACAAAGCGACGCTGCAACTGACTCAGCACGTGCTGCTCATAACCCCCGGGATGGGCATTACGAAAGAGCTGCGTAGCGCCCGTGTGTCGGATCAGCGCCGTCAGGCTGGCGGTTGCAGCGGTCAGAGAATCCGCCGATGTTATCCACAACCGCTGCCCCAGAGCCTGCAGCTTTTCATCCAGCGCCAGCAACCCCTGACGCAGAAATTCACGGCGAAGGGAGGACGGTTCATGACGGGAAAATGGGCTGGGAGAAACAGCGCGCCGGTTATGGGATGGCCAGGGCGAAAGCTCACCGGCGTAGACGATGACCAGCGAATCGACCTGCTGCGCGGCCCGCAACAACACTTCCTGATCTGCCATACGCAGATCATCACCCAACCACAGAATACCCAGGGACATAAGCTCCTCCTTGCCAGACTCTGTACGTGGCAAGGAAGGGTTTGGATTTCAACGAAAGGAAAGCGACATCCTCTCAGGATGAACTTAAGCCCTTGTTTCGCTGGGCATTTATTCCAGCCACACTTATTCCACCCACAATGTGAGCATCTGTTCTGCCGCCTGACGAAGGGCCTCGGCAGAAATACCATCGCGCGCCTGAATCGCGATGCCTTTGATAAAGCAGTCCAGCATCAGCGTGAAACTGTCCGGATCCAGCGTCGTGGGAAATTCGCCTTTCCCAGCTGCGAGCATGAGATGACGGCGAATATCCTCGCGGGTCTTTTCACGCAGTGCCTGAGTACGGTTTTCCACTTCACGGTTTTCCTCAAGGCAGTTCAGCCCTGACAGCACGGCCATGCAACCGGAGGGGGATGTCGATGATGTCTGCACATCAATCAACCGCTCCAGCATCAGGCGTAGCGAGGCTTTGGCATTCAGCTGCGCGGTTTCCAGCACGGACGTCACCTCACCACAGGTTTCGGTATAGCGCTGCAGGCATTCCTCGTACAGCGCCTGCTTGGAGCCAAAAGCCGCATAGAAACTGGCGGCTGAAAGCCCGCCCAATGATTGACGCAAATCCGCCAGCGAAGTGCTTTCAAAGCCTTTGGCCCAAAACAGGTTCATCGCCTTGTCGACGGCCTGATCACGGTCAAATTGTCGGGGCCTGCCGGTTCTCGCCATGATGTCCTCCTGACCAATACAGAATGGTCGTTCCATAAATTATTGACACCAAGACTAAGCCCGATTAACTTATGGATCAAACATTCCATATATTAAATCAGGTGATCTTATGCCTATTGCGCTCTATGCCCTGGCGGCTGCCGCTTTTGCCATCGGCATGGCTGAATTCGTGGTTGTCGGGATTTTGCCCACTATCGCGATCGACATGCAGGTCGATATTCCCACAGCGGGCCAGCTGGTTTCGCTTTATGCGCTGGGCGTTGCTGTCGCCGCGCCTATCCTCACCGTTCTGACAGGGCGAATTGATCGCCGGGTGCTTTCAGTCGGGCTCATGCTGCTGTTTGTCGCCGCCAATCTCACGGCCTACTTTGCTCCAAGCTACGGAATTTTGCTGCTGGGCCGCGTACTGGCCGGCGTCGTGCAGGGCGTCTTTTACTCCATGGCAACGGTGGTGGCCGCCAATCTGGTGCCGAAAGAGAAATCCGGTCAGGCCATCGCCATTGTCTTCGCAGGCTTAACCGTCGCACTGGTATCAGGCGTTCCCTTTGGCACCTTCCTGTCGGATCTTTTCAGCTGGCGCGCGGCGTTTATGTTCATCAGCGTGCTCGGCATTCTCTCTGCCATCGCCCAATGGTTTTTACTGCCCAAAAGCATGGAGCGCCCCAAACCTGCCAGCCTGACACGACAGCTCAGCGTAGTGGCAGTGCCGCGGATTTTTCTGGTGCTGCTGATCACCTGCGTCAGCTATGGCGGCGGTTTTGTGGCCTACACCTATCTTTCTGAAATTCTCAAAACCGTGACCGGTCTTAACCCGACCATGATCAGCCTGACGCTGGTGGCCTATGGTGTCGCCGTGGTGCTGGGCAATATTTACTGCGCCAAAATGGCAGATGCCATCGGCCCCGTTCGAACCATGGTTTTTATGTTCGCGACGCTTGCCGTGGTACTGGCGCTACTCAGCACGCTTGCCAGCTCCCTCTATACCATGCTGCCGCTGATGATGGTCTGGGGTGCCATGGCATTCGGCAGCATTCCGGTATTGCAGCTCTACATCGTTCAGCAGGCACAGATCCATGCGCCTCACGGTGTGGATGCCTCCTCCAGTCTGAATATCGCTTCCTTTAACGGCGGTATTGCCCTCGGTGCCTGGGCCGGCGGTCTGGTCGTCCATCACTATGGATTACTGGCGACGGGTGGCGTTGCCGCCATCATCGTTGCGGTCTCGGTACTGCTGGTGCTGCTGAGCGGCCACCACGACAAGAAACAGACGCTATCCGACAACACACTGGCCATGAGCGAGTCTTGAGAATTCCACGAGGAGAACGAAAGATGTCAGTCAAGAAAATGACGACCAGCGAATTTAACAAAGCGATCCAGCAGGATGGCGTGCAGTTGTTCCGGTTTTGGGCGCCCTGGTGTCCGCCCTGCATGATGATGAAACCCTTTTATCGTGATGCAGAGCAACGTGTCGGAAAAGCCGCCCTGTTTGCCGAAGTCAATATTGATGAACAGCAGGCACTGGCCGCACGCCACGGCATTCGCAGCATTCCAACACTGGTGGTCTATAAAAATGGCAAGGAAGTCCAACGCATGAGTGGTGTTATGAGCAGTAAAGACATCGCCGCGCTGGCAGAAAAACACCGCTAGGCTCTCACTCCACATTGCAAAAACAAGGAAAAGAATCATGCAAGAAGTCGTGCTGTTTTGTTTGATCGTCGGGGTAATTTCCACCCTGGCGCTTGATATCTGGGTCATTCTGGTTGAGAAAGTGCTCGGTATACCACCGACCAACTGGGGTATGGTCGGGCGCTGGCTCACGGGGCTAATGAAAGGTCAGTTCCTACTGGATACCCGTAATGACAGCACGCCTTCCGGCAGCGAAAAAGCGCTGGGCTGGATCTTCCACTACGGCATAGGTATCGCCTACGCAGTACTGCTTCTTTTGATTTATGGCACTGGTTTTATCAGCGCTCCCCATTGGCTGGGCTTTATTGTGGTTGGCGTGGTGCTCAGCACGCTGGCAGGGCTGATGATTCTGATGCCGGCCATGGGCGGCGGTCTGTTTGCCCGGAAAACCCCGAATCCAGGCCAGGTGATTATCTATATCCTGATTGCTCATGGAGCCTTTGCCGTGGGGCAGTATCTCGGCGCCCTGCTGACACTCTCGCTACTGTCTTAAGCCTCTTTTTAGGAGCGACGTTCTTACGCGCTGTGGTCGCATGATGGGCGCCCGAGCTTAAGGCTTTAAGCCTGATTGCGGCCATTGCTCGCCACCGTTCCTTCTGCTTTAGTAAGGCGCAAAACCCGCTTTGCGAAGGCAGTAGGAGCTTTCATGTTTACCCTTCTCAAGGATGATCTTAGTCATCCCCAATCCCGTGATCTGGTGGTGTTTCATCTGGCCGGAATGAATGACAACGTACCGCCCGGTGCCACTTTCTTAGGCCTGTCTGACCTGATGCAGCCGGAAGTCACCGTTTGGAGCGCCTGGGAAAATGGCAATATCGCCAGTATTGGTGCGCTCAAACGCCTGCCGGATGACAGTGGCGAAATCAAATCCATGCGAACTCATCCGGATTTTGCCGGTCGCGGTGCAGGCAAGGTGATTCTGCAAGCGCTCATTGATGCCGCACGCGAAGAAGGTATTCCACGCTTGAGCCTGGAGACCGGAAGTGGCCCGTCCTTTGCCGCCGCGACGGCCCTTTACGTCAAATTTGGCTTCCAAAAAGGCGCCGCTTACTCCACTCACGAGCAGACTGAGTTCAACCATTTCATGCATCTGGAGCTGAACTGAGCTGGTTCCTCCTTCGCGTTTCGACCTGATTTTTCCTCAAAGAAAACCCGCCTGCTCACCGGCCGTAAAGCGGTATTACGGTGACCGAGGCAGACGGAGTCCGGTTATCCCCCATCGGAGTTAACGATGAGCAGCGGTTCTTGCCTTCATGGCATCAGGTCCAACTGCTGCTGCAACTCCGCTCGGGTTGGCCGAAGCTGGGGAATACCTTTGCGGGTACGGCGTTCGCTCAGGTAACTCAAAAGTGGCGCTGCAATAAAGATGGAAGAGCTGGTGCCAATGACGATGCCAAACAGCATGGGCAAGGCAAAGCTTGAAACCGCAGCGCCACCCGCGATACCCATCGGCAACAAGGCCAGAAAGGTCGTGGTTGAGGTAAAAATCGTACGGTTCAGGGTCGAGGAAATACTGACATTCAGCAAGTCCAGAATCGGCCTGTCCGGCGTCGCGCGCAGGTTCTCGCGAATGCGGTCAAACACCACCACCTTGTCGTTAATCGAATAGCCGATCAGCGCCAGTAATGCCGCAACGGCCGTCAGGTTGAACTCCACTCCCGTCAATGCGAAGAAGCCAATGGTTTTCGTCAGATCCAGCGCAATGGTGAGCGTTGCGGCCAGGGCAAAGTGAGACTCAAACCTCACCCACAGATAAAGCAGCATGCCCGCCCCTGCGGCGAGGATGGCCAGAACCGTCAAGTCGCTGAAGTCCCCACTGACTTTAGGCCCGACCATGTCCACACGCGGGAAAGAGGCTTCGGCATCGGCGCTTTGAACAGCGGACTTAATCGCCGACACTTCGGTATTGGCCTCACTGTCGCCTGACGTTCGCATCTGCGATGTGGTGCGCACCAGATAATGTCCGGGGCCACCAAACTCCTGCAGATTGACCTCCGCCAGATGCGCCTTATCAAAAGAAGCGCGTAATTGCTCCAACGAAAGATGAGGCGCAGTCACCTCAATCACCGTGCCACCGGTGAAGTCGACTCCATAGTGCAATCCGGGCGTAAAAAAGAGCACTACCGACAATGTTGAGAGTATGGCGGATGCCGCCAGCCCTATGACCCGACGCCGCAGAAAATCGATAGAGCGGCCACCGATTTTCTCCAGCCAGCTCACACCACTGATGGACAGTGGACGGCGCGGATGACGCTGTACACGCCACTCCATCAGTAGACGAGTCACGGCAATGGCAGTAAACATGGAGGTCAAAAGACCAATGCCGATGGTGACGGCAAAGCCTTTGACCGGCCCGCTGCCAAACATGAACAGCAAGCTGACCGCGATCAGCGTGGTGAGGTTAGAATCCAGAATGGTGCTGTAGGCCTTATCAAAACCTTCACGCAAGGCACTGGTGGCACTTTTGCCCTTCACGCTTTCTTCACGAATTCGCTCATTAATGAGAATGTTGGCATCCACGGCCATCCCAAGGGTGAGAATAACCCCGGCGATCCCCGGTAGCGTTAAAGTCGCACCAAACACACTCAGCAATCCAAACACCAGCGCGATATTAATGCCAAGACCGATACAGGCGATAAGCCCCCAGACACCATAAATCGCCAGCATAAAGAGGACGACCAATGCCGCGCCGATAAGCCCGGTATAGACCCCCATGGAAATGGCATCACTGCCCAGATCCGGCCCGACCGTTCGCTCTTCCACAACATGCAATGGCACCGGCAACGCTCCTGCGCGCAGCAACAAAGCCAGCTCATTGGCCGATTGCGGGGTAAAGCTGCCGCTGATCTCGCCACTGCCACCGCCGATGGCATCCCGAATGACCGGCGCGGTAATCACTTTGCCATCCAGCACAATTGCCAGAGCCCGGCCGATATTCGCGCGGGTGATATCACCAAACTGACGAGCGCCTGTGCCATCAAGCCTGAAGTTCACCACCGGCTCACCGGTATTGGCCTGAAAGCCCTGATGGGCATCCGCAATGTGTTTCCCCTGCATGGCCACCCGTTGTTCCAGGTGCAATACCGATTGCCCATCGGTGCTTTTGACTTCCATGGTCGGCTCATTGGCATCACCGCGGGCGACCCAGTGAAAGGTCATTTTTGCCGTGGTTCCCAAGAGCTTTTTGATTTCCGTCGGATCGGCGACACCGGGCATCTGTACCAGAATGCTGTCGGTCCCCTGTTTGGTAATACTCGGCTCCACCAACCCGGACTCATTCAGGCGGCGTCTGACCACTTCCAGACTGCGCTCAATGGCATCGCTCAGAAGACGTTGCTGCCAACCCTCATCCAACCTGACTTCAAGACCCGTCGCGCTCGTGGTCAGATCATAATGGGACACCCCATCACTGGTTGCGGCCCAACGCTGACGAGCCAGCGTTGCAGCCTGTGGGATCTGCCCGGGATCACGCAGGTCAAGTAACAGTCGCGCGCCCTGATAACGTGGACGCTGGTAATGAATTCGTGCGTCTTTCAGGCTGGAGGTCAGCTCATCCGCTGCGGTATGCAGCTGCTCATTGGTTAATGCTTGTGTATCGGCGGCCAATAACAGATGCGAGCCGCCTTCAAGATCAAGACCTAAAGCCAGCTTCGTATGGGTATACCAACCGGGTAATGACTGGCTCAGGGAGAGAGGTAATAGATTCGGTAATGCGCTCAGGAGCCCAAGCACAATTACCAGGCCGTAAACCACGGCTCTGGTGCGTAAGGATTTCATCAGATAATTGCTCTGTCGCGTAAACAACATGTGCCGTAATAACGGCAGCTTCAGGAGACGAAGGTGTCAGGCGACAGGAGGAGCACGCAAAGGCGGGATAACAAAGACATAGCCGGAAGACAGTCTGGCAGCAGGCTGCAGACTCAGGCTGATGTCATAGCTATAGGCGGTGAAAGCTGCGCTCAGCAGGCAGTCAACAACGCTGGCAATGAAGGGCCACTCCGCAGGCGGTGAGCTTGCCAGTGGCTCTTTGCGTTTGGGGAGCTTCAGCTGATCGCTAAGATTACTCAGCGTTAGCTGGGTCAGCTGTCCGATAAAGCCTTTGGCAGGCTGGGTAACAACCGCTTTTTGCTGCAATACAAAGGCAAGCACAGCCACCACCAGCGCCATCAATAGCGCCTGCATCATCACCGAACGGCGATGAGAGTGGGTGATTTGTATGTTTTGGCTGGGTTGCATAGCAGGCTCTCAGAACAAGACCGCGATTCTGCGAGGCTCATCGTTCTTAGTCAACCAGAGGCGATAGAACAGCATTGTAGAACTCATGCTGCAGCACGCAGATAGCCAGTTAGAACGCTTGTGTATTGATGACTTATGCTCAAAAGATCGTTCCTGATGACAACTTTTCGATCCATCAATCGACAATGAGAACAGCCTGAAAGCCCCATATCTCATGGGTTATTACCCCTGGATGTTTTTTCGAAAGCGCTGACAATCCACCACAACGAGTTAACGCACCTTGGCTTATCGGAAAAGGTCGATATATATATTGGCAATCCCCGATATAACTGCGGGGTGAGATGCAGAGAACCTGTTTATGAGCGATTGCGAAGCGATTGATTGCCTGTTGAAAGCCCTGGCTCATCCAGTGCGCCGCCAGATTTTGCGCGCACTGGCTGAACCAGAGCACTATTTTGCCGAGCAACAACACCCGTTCGATGTGGGTGTATGTGCCGGCATGATCGACCAGCTGACCGGCCTGAGCCAGTCCAGTAACTCCGGACATTTGGCCGCCCTGCAAAAAGCCGGGCTGATTTCCGGGCGCAAGGTGGGTCAGTGGATTTTCTATCAGCGCAATGAAGATGCGATTGCCGCTCTGTTACAAGCTCTCAAAAAGCAACTTTACCCAACACTCCAGGAGTCTGGTGTATGACCACGCTTTCTTCTTCTCTTACCGCAGGCGCGCTGAACTTTAAAAACCGCGTCGTCATGGCCCCACTCACTCGCTGCCGCGCGGATGAAAACCGCGTTCCTACGGATCTGATGGTGGAATACTACCGCCAGCGTGCTTCTGCCGGGATGATCCTGACCGAAGCCACCTCCGTCACTGCTATGGGCGTTGGTTACCCCAACACCCCCGGAATCTGGTCAGATGAGCAAGTGGCTGGCTGGAAAAAAATCACTGATGCCGTTCATGCCGAGGGCGGTTTAATCGTTCTGCAGCTGTGGCATGTGGGCCGAATTTCTGACCCGGTGTATCTGAATGACGAGCTGCCAGTGGCACCCAGCGCGGTCGCGGCGGCAGGCCATGTCAGCCTGATTCGCCCGGAGAAAGCTTATGTCACCCCTCGCGCACTGGAAACGGATGAAATTCCAGGCGTCATTGAGGCGTTCCGTAAAGGCGCCGAGAATGCCAAAAAGGCAGGCTTTGATGGCGTGGAAATTCACGGTGCCAATGGCTATCTGCTGGAGCAGTTCCTCGCGACCGGTGTGAACCTGCGCACCGATCAATACGGCGGCAGCGTTGAAAACCGTGCTCGCCTGATGCTGGAAATCACCGATGCGGTTGTCGGCGTCTGGGGAGCTGAGCGAGTCGGTATGCATTTGTCCCCGCGCTCCGATGCCCATGACAATAAGACCGATGATCGTGAGAACACCTACCTCTACGTCGCTCGCGAGCTGGGCAAGCGCAAGCTGGCCTTTATCTGCGCCCGTGAAGGCGAAGGTGATGACAGCCTGGGCCCGCGCCTGAAGGACGCTTTTGGTGGCGTGTACATTGCCAATGAAAGCTTTACCGGTGAGAGCGCTGCCGCCCTTATCGAACGTGGCGCCGCCGATGCCGTGGCCTTCGGCAAAGACTTTATTGCCAACCCCGATTTGCCTCATCGTCTGGCTCAGGGAGCAGTGCTGAATGAACAGGATCCCAGCACCTTTTATGCTTCCGGCAAGGAAGGCTATACCACCTACCCTGCGCTTAAGAGTTCAGCAGCCTGAGCTTCAATCAAAGCTTAATGAAAATTATTATCATTAGCATTGACAGCGCAGAACAGGTTTCCTAGTATGCGTTTCAGGGATGGCAATTACTGACCGGTTCAACGCTGTAATTATCCGGTCGCCCACATTGTTCTCTCTCATCAAAGCTAATCACGGTTCTTGGCCCCGCTTCGTCGGGGCCTCTTTTTTTGGAAACCTTCAGTAACCTTTCTTTTTCCACGTAATTTGAACTTTATCCCCCCGCTTTGGTCTGAATTCCTGAAGACCTGAATTGCTGGCAGTTTCATTCCCCTGGCTGCCAGCAAGCAGGCCTCGGCAAGAGGTTTGCAGAAGCTTTCCACTGCCAGTATGTTGTTGCACTAGAAAGTTTGCATAAAGATGAATGCTTCGTCGTTGCTCCCTCATCCGGCCGAAATCACGCGATGCTCAATACCCTAAAAATAAAAGTATTCCTGGTGCTCCTTGCGACTATCGCCACCGTGGTGATGGCAGCCTTTGTCGTCTTTCAATGGAGCTTCCAGCGCGGTTTTATTGACTATCTTCACTCGCAGGAACAGACCCGCATCCAGCAGGTACAGCAGGAAGCCTGCGAGATGTATGACCGCTACGGCGGTTGGCCCGGCATCGTTAACAATGAATCCCACTGGCGGCGCATTCGCTATGCCGGCAACGTCGATGCTGACATCATCGTTAAGACCCTGGATGAATATGAGCAGCGCACCCACATGCCGCTACCGGACTGGAGCAAGGTGCCGCTGTCTGACGGCGATGCTCCTTTCGAGGCGCGACTGGCGCTGTATGACACCGAGAAAAACTGGCTAATTGGCAATAACGACACCAGCCGCCCCTCTGATTTTTATCCCGTCACCTGTGACAAGCAAAACGTCGGCTTTATTGGCGTGGTAATGAAGCCTGAAATGCTTCACATGCGTGATCAGGCCTTTACCGAGGAGCAGAGCCAGAGCTTTATTATTCTGGCATTAGTCACCGTCTTCGTCGCTGCACTGGTGGCCTGGCCGGTGGCCCAGCGCCTCTCGCGCCCCCTCAAAGCCCTGAGTAATGCCAGTCACAAGTTGGCCAACGGCGAATATACAATCCGTCTGGATAATCAGTCCCGTGATGAACTCGGGCGCCTCGCCCGCGATTTCAATCGCATGGCGCAGACCCTGCAAAGTAACGAGGAGTCACGCCGACGCTGGATGGCAGGTATTGCCCACGAACTCAGAACGCCACTGGCCATTCTGCAGGGGGAGATTGAGGCAATTCAGGACGGCATCCGCCCGCTGAACCATCAAAGCGTCGCATCGCTGCACCACGAGACCCAGCAGCTCAAGCGTCTGGTGGATGATCTGTATGAACTGGCCCTGAGTGACCGCGGCGTGTTCAGCTACCGGATGGAAGATATTGACCTGATCGACTGTATCGAGCAGTCCGTTGAATCCAGCCGTCTGTCTTTTGCTGAAAAAGCGCTGGAGCTAAATCTTGATTTAGGCACGCTGACCGAAATTCCGCTGAAAGCCGACTACCGCCGCCTCAGCCAGCTTTTTACCAACCTGTTAAGTAACTCGATTCGCTACACCGACAGCCCCGGCCAGTGCAGGATCGAAGCCAGCCTCGATGATGACTGGGCGACGATTGATGTCATGGACTCAAGCCCTGCCATGCCTGCAGAAGATCTGCCTCGCATGTTTGAACGTTTCTTCCGGGGGGATGAATCCCGCAACCGCGCCTCAGGTGGCGCAGGCCTCGGACTGAGTATTTGCAAGAATATTGTGGAAGCCCATAACGGAACCATCGACTCCCGAATTTCGCCTTTGGGAGGCATCTGGATCCGTATCCGACTTCCTCTGGATTCCTAACTTATCTGGAGTACACGCCATGACCCATAAAATTCTGGTGGTCGAAGACGAACCAAAACTGGCTCAGCTGCTGACGGATTACCTGACCAGCTCAGGCTATGAGTGCCACCATATTGATAATGGTGATGAAGTAGAAGGTTGGGTAAAAGCACATCAACCGGACGTCATCCTGCTGGACATCATGCTGCCCGGCAAAGATGGCCTGAGCCTTTGCCGCGACATTCGCGTTTTCAGCAGCATCCCGATCATTATGGTCACCGCCCGTGTTGAAGAGATTGACCGTCTGATCGGTCTTGAGATGGGTGCTGATGATTACATCTGCAAACCCTTTAGCCCACGTGAAGTGGTGGCACGCGTTAAAGCCATTCTGCGCCGCCAGTCTCTGATGGCCGAGCCTAACGCCGCGGAAGCTCAGGAAGCCATTCTGGCACTGGACCCGCACAGCATGCGTGCAACCCATCAGGGCCGCCATGTTGAACTGACTCAGGTTGAGTTCCAGTTGCTGTCCGTGCTTTACCAGAGCCCAGGCCGCATCTTTACCCGTGAACAAATCATGCAGCGCATCTATGGCGACCACCGCATCGTCAGCGACCGCACCATTGATAGCCATATCAAGAAGCTGCGCCGCAAGATCGAACAGCTGATCCCCAACACTTTACTGATTCAGTCAGTTTACGGTGCTGGCTACCGCTTCGATCTGCCCGCGTAATCCCCCTGCGCCCGCACAGGCGCAGAGCCTAACGAAAAGAGCCTGAGACTCCGCTGGAGCTCAGGCTCTTGTGTTATTCGGGGTTAACCTTCTTCACTGTCATTGGTCGTGGTTTCGACATCCGGGTCAGGCTGCAAGTCGCCCTGTAACTTCGCCAGATGGCGCTCCAGAGACTCCAGTTGCTGCTCCAGTTTGTCTTGTGCCAGAGAATCATCTCGATCAATGGCCCACTCCAGACGTTTCTCGACTTGAGCAATTTGCTCTTCGAGACGTAAAACCTCCCAACGCATGGCTGTCTCCACTCCCAACCGATAAGCGATAAAAGATTCACTGATGCTGTTTTTGTCTTAACGACGAAAGCTGGCAATCGGTGCCTTCTATGTATTTCTTTCGGCGCATCAGATCAAGCAATTTTTCGATGCCTGGGAGAGGAAAAATACTTCTACCTCTGTTGTTCAGACATCCACTAAAGCATAGACCTCAAAGGCGGGCTCTTCATAGGGGTGTGACGTGCGTATGGCGCCAATTACTCCTTGCAAAAGTGCCTCTTCACAGACTACTTCCACCTTCCACTCATCGACCCGCTCAAGCTGGCCGGCTTCACCAATAAAAGGATTCGCCGCTGCCATCGGCATAAACTGCCCCGTTCCCCGGGTTTCAAATGCACAGTGCTGATAATCGCCAATACGACCGGCACCGGCTGCAAACATCGCCATTTTGACGGACTCTTTATGAGCGTCAGGAATAAAGACTACAAGCTTGTACATAGGCCCCTCGCCGGCTCAACAATCTGGGGTTATTTGGGCGTCAGATGATTCATCTGCAGCAGGAACATGAGGATGATCATCGCCAGAATCACCAGCATTAGACGCATCATCCGGCATTGTTTGCAGGGCGGCTTGCGCTTGCGCGCTTTGCTCGAAGAGTCAGACATCGTTGGAGGGCTCCAGTAACCGGGCAAGATTGCGGGCATGTGCAAGAATATGCTGCAGCCGACCGGATGCAATGCCCTGCGCTTTCAGGTGCGCAAGGGTACTTTCGAGATAATCAAGGCTGTGTCCGCTTTGGCCGCGCGCACTGGCGACCGTTTTGATGGCAACATCCTCATCCAGGACCCGGGCAAACTGATAATGTCTGGTATCCACCACAAAGGTCAGCGCGCGGATACGCTCTGCACCAGCGGCCACCTCGACATAGCGGGGTAAATAGATATCCGTCACTAACTCACGATCTGCCAGATACTCAAGTACCTGAGCCTGCTCATTCGCACGAGTTCTTAACAAACGACCATGGCAGCTGCCACCTGGCTGCAACCCGAATACCAACCCGGGATGCTCAGGCGTTCCTCGATGGACATGTGACCAGACACACAAGGATCGATGATAACCAAAAAGCCGGGCCTCACGGCTTTCTTCCACCGTAAAACCCGGCTTCCACATCAATGAGCCGTAAGCAAACACCCATAAAGGACGATCATTCTCGGGAAAAGGGATTCTCACCGTCATCACTCCAACAACCTGAACAGGTATTTACCAGCTCAGGTAGTGAATTCACTCCGGTTCAAGAATACCCCGATCAGCAACCAGATGCAGGCCCGTATCTTACTGAGCACGGCCTAAGGATTGCGCTGCCACTTCATCCGGACATAAGGCTTTGTCGGTGAAACCTTTTGGCGTTTTGTAGTAGGCCACATTCACACCATCAATTTTCCAGCCATCGGCCTCCTGCAAATACGCCAGGCTCAGGCTGACGGGCTCTCCCTGCTCATTCGTGCCATTAATCAGCATACAGGCACGGTCATTACCCATTGCCTTGGAGGCATGGTAAAGCGGATCCGCCATGAAGGTAGCAAAGGTGTACTGGCGCTGCATTTCAGGATGTGCAGCAACGACGGCATTAATTCGGGTAGAGAAAAAGGGTGGGAGGTTTTTGTTATCCGCGACAGCCGCAGCGTAGCTCTGATAGTCCTGAAACAGCATATCATCAGAGACATCCGAGGTCTGTTTAGACCCTGAAGCCATACAACCGGCCAATAAAACTGAAGTGGCGACAGCACAGGTAAGTGCCTGCAGCGTGCCTTTTGCCGATCTCAGCCGGTCAAGGCGATTCGCCAGCGGCTGAGTAACAGACAGTGTCTGTTGATTCGAGCATTGAGTGTTCACTTCCATGGGAACCTCCGTTGATCGAGTGTCATTTATTGATGTGCCTGACGACATTTTTTATCAATACGCCCAAGAGGAGAACAAACCGCCAGGTAGCTTAAAAGGCCCGCAGACACTGGCCTGCAGGCGCATTTCAAAATGCTACCTGGGAAAATTCAGATGTTTCCGACAAGGTTTAGGCGCCGGGAGCCACATCCCGCTTGCTGAACACCTTACGAATCTGACGCCAGCGGTTCATCAAGAGAGCAAAGAGTATCAGTCCACAGCCAAGCCATTGATTGGCACTCAGCATCTCGCCATACCAGATCATCGCCATCACCGTGGTCCAGACCGGCTCCATCATCATAATCAGTGCTGCCCGGGCCGCAGGCACCTGCCCCTGAGCATAGACTTGCAGAAGAAATCGCAAACTGGTGGCAATAAAGACGCTGGCCAGAAACCAGCCCCACATGCCCGCTGTTGTGGTTTCCGGCCAAGGTTCAAGCATTGCCGAGACACCGATATTGATTGCCCCCACAACCGCCAGCTGGATCGCCACCAGCTGCATGATCGGTAGTGACGCCGCATAGCGGGTATTCAGGTTAAACAAAACAGCAAAGAGAACGGCTGAGCAGAGAAACCAGATGTGGGCAATTTCAATGGAGAAACCTTTATCCCACGCCAGGAACACCACTCCGACCAGAGCCACCGCCAGAGCCAGCCAGATACTGAAGGGGGAAGACTCGCGGAACATGACCCAGGCCGCGGCGGGTACTAACAGCGTCCCCAGACAGGCCAGGAAAGCGCCGACACCAAGTTGCGTCGCATGGCTGACGCCGAGCACCCAGAACAGCATGGCAAAACCCATGATGGCACCGGTCAGCAATGCTTTACGGATATCCCCCCAGCCTGTGAAGCGGTAATAACGTAAACCAAAGGGAATCAGCACCAGACTCGCCAGCGCAAAGCGACAGCCAATGAAGAGCATCGGCGGCCAGCTCTGCACCGCTTCACGCGAGAAAATCCAACCCAGCCCCGCCAGGAAGGTGACACCGAGCAGTATGCCATCGGCACGACTGGCGCTGGACGCGCTCATGGGAAGAACTCCGAAAGAGAGGGTAAATCGATGCTAGCGGGGGATTAACGCATCCCCCGCGCAGCTTTAACGCGCTCGTAAGCGGCCTGAATTTCCTGGGTTTTCTCTTTGGCCAGCTGGATCATTTCATCTGGCAGGCCTTTAGACACCAGTTTATCCGGATGATGCTGGCTCATTAGGCGACGATAGGCCTTTTTCACCTCTTGATCACTGGTGGAAGCATCCACCCCCAGCACACCATAAGCTTCCTGCAGGCCCGATGCCTTACTGGCGCTACCCCAGCTACTCTGGCTGCGCGAGTGTTCCTGAGAGGAGGAGCCGCTGCCCTGCTGATGCCACTGGTAAAAAGCCTGTTCAGCCTGCATGCGGCGAATCAGCGCCTGAAACTCTTCCACACTGATACGCAGTTCACGGCACACCTGATCCAGCACTTCGACTTCCGCCTGAGTAATCTGGCCATCAACCATCGCAGCCTGCAGCTGAATTTCCAGGAAGATCTGCCGCAATGCAAAACTGCGACTCATGGCAAACGCCAAAGGTTGCAATGCTTCAGAAAGAGAAAAGTCGGGGTCTTTACCACGATTAAAATGATTGATCGCTTCACGGCGCTGGTCTTCATTCAGGCGCATGCGATCCATTACCACCCGGGCAAAAGCGATCTCGCTCTCACTGACCCGCCCATCGGCCTTGGCCAGACGGCCCATAACGGTAAACGTGGCAACAAAGAAGGAACGTTGCACTTCCAGCTGACTTGAACCGCCGAGAGCACTGCGCACCCGACGGTCCAGCCAGAAACCAATCAGAGCACCAATAATGACGCCCTTCAGCCCCCATGGAAGACAAATAATGGCTCCAGCGATAATTCCAGTACGATGTCGACGAAGAGAATCAAGCAAACCGTTACTCACCACTCGCCGCCCTTAATCTGGCATCCAGTTCCGCCAGACGTTCCGGGGTACCGACATCGACCCAGTCACTCGTATGCAGCTCGCCGCTGATACGGTTTTCCAACATGGCCAGACGTAGCAGAGGCGCCAGCGGGAAACGCGAGGACTCGCCAAAACAGTAGGTAAAGAGTACCGGATGCAGCACGCTGACACCGGCAAAGGTGCAAGGCTCACCCAGTTCTTTATCGGCATAGACACGGCCTTCAAACAGCGCAAAGTCCCCTTCCTGACGGTGATCAGGGTTTGGCACCAGCACCAGATGCGCCATGTCGTCGTCTTTCAGCGCCTGAGACAGGCGACCATAGTCCACGTCACACCAGACATCACCGTTAATCAGCAGAAAAGGCTCTTCGCCAAGCAAAGGCAATGCTTTGTAGATGCCACCGCCCGTTTCCAGTGGTTCGGACTCAGGCGAGTACTTGATAGACACGCCCCATTCAGCACCAGTGCCTAAGGCCGCTTCCAGCTGTTCGCCCAGCCAGGAGTGGTTGATCACGATCTCAGTGATACCGGCCATCGCAAGACGTTCGATGTGATGGACAATTAAAGGTTTGCCCGCCACGGGCAATAGCGGCTTGGGGAGGGTCTCCGTCAAGGGGCGCATGCGCTCGCCCTTGCCGGCTGCCAAAATCATCGCTTTCATGTCGCTAAATCCTTCTTGGCCTGCTCGCTGATCAATTTATACTGTCGCAGAGCAGGCATTACCTGATCAAGTAACACATTGAGTAGAGGCGTAAATTCCTGATATTTACCGCATTCTTGCAGTACATAATTCAGGGTGCGCGGGATATCGTTAAGGTAATTGGACTTGCCATCGCGCAAGTGCAGTCTTGCGAAAATCCCGATAGCTTTTACATGCCGCTGCATACCCGTGTAGTCAAACCAGCGCTGCCATTGTGACGGCGCAATGTCGCCGGTTGTCGTCGTGCAGAGCATTTGCCGTGCTTCTTCACTTAACTGCTGAACCAACGCTTGCGGCCAGCAGACATAACAATCCCGCAATAATGACACCACATCATAAGTGACGGGGCCTTTCACTGCGCCCTGAAAGTCGATGATAGCCAGCGCATTTTCATTCACCAGCATCAAATTGCGCGAGTGAAAATCCCGGTGAACAAGCACTTGCGGCTGCTCAAGCGCAGCGGTGACAAGATGTTTCCAGGCATCATCCAATTGCGCTCGCAGCTCAACCGTCATGGGAATGCCGAGCAGGCCCTGCAAAAACCATTCGGTGAAAATCTCAAGCTCACGCCAAAGCATGGCTTCATCGTACGCGGGCAAAGTACCGAGCGCCGTTTCTGCGGGCAAAGCCTGGAGTGCGGGCAACAGGTTCAGCGCCTGCCGGTAATAATCCGGCGCGGTTGCCGCCGAGAGTTTATCGGCCAGTGCGGTGTTGCCAAGATCCTCAACCAGCATGAAACCTGCATCAGCATTCAACGCAAGCACTTCAGGCAATGGCAGGCCGGCAGTGCGCCAGGTCTCAGACAAGGCGGCGAAAAGAGGATTATCTTCAGTGGCAGGTGGCGCATCCACCGCGATAAGCGGCGTTTTACCGCTATTATAAAGACGGTAATACTTACGAAAACTCGCATCACCTGAGACCAACTCCCATTTCCAGCCTGTGGGCCAGCCAGCAGTATTTTGTTCAGGTTGATCTGCATTAAGAACCTGCACAATCCATTGTTTCAGCTGGTCTTGTCGCTCCAAGCGCGGCACTCCTCTGGTCTGCTTGTAAGGGATGCTTTATCATGCCTGCTTTTGGAAAGACCGTCCCGAACGCCGAGCGCGGGGTTCTTTTCGGGTGAGCAGACGACCCGTTGATTTTCGAGCGAGCATGTTAACAGCGGCCGCCATCGAGTTGATAGACAGGATGATCAAAAGGGCATGACAGCCACACATCGTTTCCCCAAGTCTCCTCTGGTGATTGCCGTTGGCGCGGTCATCGTTCTTATGCAGCACAGTCAGGCCCATGCCGAAGGTTGGGATTGTCATCAGGATGCCAATGGCAACTACTCCTGCAGTGCTGCCAGCGAGAGTTCTTCTGCGGCGGCCGAGACTACCGACGCCATACCCAGCAATAATTCGACTTCCTCAACGGCAAAAGCGTACGGTTTTTCTGAGCGAGCTAATGCCTGGCTTAATGGCCGCTCGGTAGAAGAAGAGCGTCAGGCTTCAACCTCTGAGTTGGAAAATACCGCGCAGAACATACCGACTGACAACTCTGGCGAGCCCGCCAGCACACAAGCTCAACCCGTCAGCAACAATTACTCTGCCACGTCATCCGCCCCTGCAACACAGGCAACAGCAGCCAGTGCACCTCAAGCCGCACCCGAGAAAGCCATGGGCGATGCTCAGGGCTGGCCCAAGGAAGCGCTGCCTCAGGGCGTGAATGCACAGACCACCGATTACTCTTACCTCGACTGGTATAAAAATCCCAATGGCACGATGGACCCTCAGACCCATTGTGATGGTTTTTATCAGGAGCCGGCCTTCACAGCGCCGGATCTGGATCAGCCGCAGAATCAGCAACAGACTTACGTAATCGCCAGCAAGTCCTCGACCAAACTGGGTGAGCAGACCAACCTTGATGGTCCGGTTTATGTCCGCCGTGGCAGCCAGCGGATTAGCGCTGACCAGGCCAGCTACAACCAGGAGGAAGGTACTGTCCATCTGCAGGGCAACCTCCGCTACCGTCAGTCCGGGGTGCTTGCCGTAGGTAAAAGTGCCGATGTCGATCTCAACACCTCGAATGCCACGATCCGTGATGCCGAATTTGTTGAGCACAGCAACCATATCCGCGGCTCTGCCTCCAGCGTTCATTACCAGAATGGCAATGAGACCGAACTAAAAACGGCCGCCTTTACACGCTGTGAACCCGGTAATAACAGCTGGACCGTGAACGGCTCAACTATCCTTCTGAACAAGGCAACCGGTGTTGGTCAGGCATACAACGCCACCTTGCGCGTTGCCAATGTCCCGGTGTTTTACCTGCCCTGGTTTAGCTTCCCCATTGATGATCGCCGCAAGAGTGGTTTCCTCTACCCCTCTTTCACTGTCGGCAGCACCGATGGCCTGACACTGGCCACGCCTTACTATCTGAACCTCGCACCGAACTACGATGCGACCATTACCCCGCACTACATTGAAAAGCGCGGCGTGATGGGCGAGGCGGAATTCCGCTATCTGAATGACTGGTCGAACAACACCATTGGCGGCAGCTATCTGCCGGATGACAAGATCACCGATACCGACCGCTGGCGCGTTAATCTGCACCACAACGGCAACCCGACAGATCGTGTGACGACCTTCATCAATTATTCTCGCGTCAGTGATGATGACTACACCGACGACTTTGATGACGATGTCTCTGTCGTGAACAGCCATTATCTCGACGAAGAAGGCAGTGCAAGCTACCGCGGTGATACCTGGACCGCCAGAGCCCGCCTGAAAAGCTATCAGACCCTCGATAAAGATATCGCGGATCAGTACGAAGAGCTGCCGGGCGTTACGCTGAATGGCTGGATTCCCAACAATGTCGGCAATCTTTCACTGACATACAAAGCGTCGGCCACTGCCTATGATCGCAATCTGGATAACCTGACGGGTATTGATCGCGCGACCGGCGAGCGCGTCGTCCTTGAGCCAGGTGCGACTTATAACGTTGCCAGAAGCTGGGGCTTTCTGCGTGGCAATGCACACCTGAACCAGCGTTTCTACTCGCTGCAGGATATGCCGAACGGGATGGACACTTCGCCTTCCTTCACGATTCCCACCGTGTCTCTGGACACAGGACTGGTGATGGAGCGCGATTATCAATTTGATGATGAAAGCTTTACTCAGACTCTTGAGCCACGTGTTTTCTATACCTACACGCCCTATGAAGATCAGAGCGAGCTGCCCAACTTTGACAGTGGCGAGCTGACCTTTAACTACTCCCAGCTATGGCGTGACAGTCGCTTCACGGGCTCTGACCGTGTCGGCGACACTAACAAACTGTCACTGGGCCTGGCTTCCAGCCTGTACGAAGATGATGGCAGCCGTCGTGCCACTCTGGGGGTCGGTCAAAGCTATTACTTTGATGATCGTCGCGTTCGTCTCGACAGCTCAGAACCTGAGCTAACCACCACGGAATCTCCCGTGGCAGGCCACGGCGAGTTCAACATTAACCGCCGCCTGACCTTACTGGGCGATGCGGTCTGGAGTACCGAGTACGACGTCTTCAGTGACTCCGGCGTCACCATGCGCTACCAGAGCGATGTGAATCACATCATGAACGTGCGTCTTCGCAAGATTTATGAAGATGATCCTGAAGGTAACTCCTTCAACAAAGATGACTACCAGTATCAGACTGACTTCTCGGTGATCTGGCCCATCAGCTCCCAGTTTTCCTTCCTGGGTCGCTGGAACCGGGATATTGAAGCAGGCCGCACTCTTGAAACCATGGCAGGTATTGAATATGAAAACTGCTGCTGGCGTATCCGTACCCTGCAGCGGAACTGGTATGACGGCGACGCCGACAACGGCGAACGTCACAAAAGTGGAGTTTTCCTCCAGTTCATTCTTAAGGGGTTAAGTGGTTTCAACTCCTCTTTTGGTGACAGTGGTAGCAGCACCTCGTCCATTCTTGACGACATCACAGGATTCAAAGAACGTGAAGACACACTTGATTAATGCATTAGCACGTCCGTTGAAGAAAATTGCACTGGTTAGCGCACTCGCCGGCATCATGCTGGGTACGACTCTGAGCGGCGTGGCCCAGGCCGATACCGCCATTGATGGCGTCGCCGCTATCGTTAACGACGATGTGGTGTTGAAAAGTGAACTTGATCAGCGCGTGCAGCTGGTAAAACAGCGCTTCCAGAACCGCCAGCTTCCACCAGAAGACCAACTGCGTCATCAGGTACTGGAGCAACTGGCCCTTGAGCGCCTGCAGCTTTCTCTGGCGAAAAATCAGGGCATTCGCGTTAGTGATGATGAGCTCTATCAGACTCTGCAGCGCACAGCCCAGCGTAACAACATGGATCTGATCCAGTTCAAAAAAGCGCTGGAAGCCGAAGGCACCTCCTTTGATGCCTTCCGCGATGAAATCCGTAACACCATGATCATCCAACGCCTGCAGCAACAGGTGGTCAACAGTCGTATTCAGATTTCTGAAGCGGACATCAAGCAGCTGATGAAGAACCCGAATTCCGCCTTTGGCTCACTTCGCTTTCACCTGCACCACATCCTGATTCCACTGCCTGAAAACCCCACTGCTGATCAGATTGATGCTGCCAAGAAAAAGGCCGATGAAGTCTATAAGGAAGCCAAAGCCGGAACTGACTTTGACCAGCTGGCGCTGACTTACTCTGGCAGCCAGACGGCGCTGGAAGGTGGCGACATGGGCTGGAAATCAACCGCTGAGCTGCCTTCGATCTTCAGTGGTGTCGTTCCCACCATGGGGGTCGGTGATGTTTCAGAGCCGATTCGTAGCGCCAGCGGTTTTCATATCGTGAAGCTGGTAGAGCGTCAGGGCGCGCCCAACACCGTCGTTCAGCAGACGCATGTGCGCCATATTCTGCTGAAGCCTACCGCTATTCGTAATGAAGCCCAGACCGAAGCACTGGCCAAGCAACTACGCCAGCGTCTGGCGAACGGTGAAGACTTTGCCAAGCTGGCCAAGGAATACACTGACGATATCGGCTCTAAAGTGGGCGGCGGCGACCTTAACTGGGTAAACCCTGGCCAAACCGTTCCCGCCTTTGAAAATGCCATGAACTCCCTGTCTCCGGGTGAAATCAGCCAACCTGTTCAGTCGCAGTTTGGCTGGCACATCATCCAGGTATTGGAGCGCCGCAAAACTGACATGAGCAAGAACATGCTGGCCAACGAAGCCCGTAATATTCTGCGTCAGCAGCGCTATCAGGAAGAGCTGCAAAACTGGCTGCGTGAAGTTAAATCCGAGGCGTACATTGACTACAAATACTGAGTCAGTTGCGCGGTTGAGCAAGCCGCTGGCGATCACTGCCGGTGAACCTGCCGGCATTGGTCCGGATATCATTCTTGAACTGGCAAAAACGTCCAGAAGCCAGCCGTGGGTGGTCATTGCTGATCTCGCGATGCTTCAGGAGCGAGCACGAGAGCTCTCCATCACGATGGATCTCATGGACTGGCAGCCCGGTGACGAAGCGACGCTTGCAGGGGGCGAACTCAGTGTCTGGCATGTTCCTGTGGCACAATCAGTGACGACAGGGCAGCTGAATGCAGCCAATGGTGCTTACGTTCTTGAGACGCTGGATCTGGCCTGCCATGGCTGCCTTAATGGCACCTTTAGCGCCATGGTGACGGCGCCTGTGCATAAAGGCGTCATCAATGATGCGGGTATCGCCTTTACTGGCCACACAGAATACCTTCAGGCTCTTTGTCAGGTGCCACAAGTCGTTATGATGCTGGCCACAGAAGGCCTTCGTGTCGCACTGGCAACCACGCATCTGCCGTTGAAAGAGGTAGCGGATGCCCTGACACAGGCACGCCTGACTCAGATCATCACGATTCTTGCCAAGGATCTAAAACGCTGGTTTGGCCTTTCCCATCCGCGAGTTCTGGTCTGCGGTCTGAACCCGCATGCTGGGGAAGGCGGCCACATGGGTCGCGAAGAAATTGAGGTCATAGAGCCGGTGCTCACACAGCTGCGCACTGAAAACCTGACCCTCAATGGCCCACTCCCAGCCGATACCCTTTTTACGCCAAAGTATCTGCAAAATGCTGATGCCGTTCTGGCCATGTATCACGATCAGGGTTTACCCGTGTTGAAATATCAGGGTTTTGGTCGCGCTGTGAACATTACCCTGGGCTTACCGATTATTCGCACCTCAGTTGATCATGGTACTGCGCTGGATTTGGCCGGTACCGGAACTGCTGATAGCGGCAGCCTGGCTACCGCCCTTGCCTATGCTGCCCAGATGGCAGCCAATAAAGAGTCACTATGAGTCGTAACAAACCCGGATTTCACAAGGCACGCAAGCGCTTTGGCCAGAACTTTCTTCATGATCAGGGCACCATTGGCCGCATTATTCGCGCCATCAACCCGACTCTGGGCCAGCATATCGTCGAGATCGGCCCTGGTATGGGCGCTCTGACAGAAGAACTGATCAGCGTTACACAGGCGATGGATGTGGTGGAACTGGATCGTGACCTAATCCCTATTCTGCGCACCAACCTGTTTCGCTTTGAGCAGGGCCTGCGTATCCATGAAGCGGACGCCCTGAAGTTTGACTTCGCCAGCCTGAAGCCGGAAGAAGGCAAGCTGCGCGTGGTCGGCAATTTGCCCTATAACATTTCAACACCGCTGATTTTCCACCTGCTGTCGTATCACGGCCTGTTTGCAGACATGCATTTCATGCTGCAAAAGGAAGTGGTCGACCGTATGGCAGCAGGCCCTGGCGACAACAATTATGGTCGTCTGAGCATCATGACCCAGTACTTTTGTGCCGTTCAGCCACTCTTTATCGTGGGCCCTGAAAGCTTTAACCCACCGCCCAAGGTGGACTCGGCCATTGTCCGCCTTGTCCCCCATGATACGCTCCCCCATCCGGCACAATCTCTCGATGCACTGGATCGCACCGTAAGAACAGCTTTCAGCCAGCGTCGCAAAACCCTTCGCAATACCCTGAAACCGCTCCTGCATCCCGAGCAGATCAGCAGTCTGGGTATTGATCCGGGCCTTCGTCCTGAGAACCTGTCTCTCAAGGACTATGTCGCCCTGAGCGATCTGTATTTTCAGCTCGGTAACGCCAACCAGGATGACGCAGATGACCTCCATTCCTGAGATTCGCATAGAAATTGAGACCCAGTACCTGCGCGATCAGTCGGTGCCAGAAGAAAACCGCTTTGTTTTCAGCTATACCATCACCATTCATAACGAAGGCCACATTCCTGCGCAGCTGTTGCGTCGGCACTGGATCATTACTGATGGCAATCAGAAAGTGCAGGAAGTAAAAGGCAAGGGTGTTATTGGTGAACAACCACTGATTGATGCCGGTAGCAGCTATCAGTACACCAGTGGTTGTATTCTGGCGACCGAAGTTGGCAGCATGCGCGGTCAGTACGAAATGCGTACCAGCAATGGCGATGAATTCTCTGCGCCGATCCCGCCCTTTACGCTCGCTCGCCCCATGGCCCTGCACTAAGTCCCTGGCATTGTCAGCAATGCTGGCCTGAATACACCCGTTATCCAATCAGGAGTCTCATGGCGCGTTACGTAATTGGCGATATTCAGGGCTGCTATGATGAGTTTCGAACACTGCTGGACGTAATTCATTTCAGCGACAGCGATCAGCTCTGGATCGCTGGTGATCTGGTCAACCGTGGACCCGACTCCCTCAATACCCTGCGCTTTGTCAAATCACTCGGTGATCAGGCTATCAGCGTTCTTGGTAATCATGATCTGCACCTGCTGGCCATTGCTCACGGTCACGGCACCTTCAAACGTGGCGATACCCTTGAGGCTATTTTTGCGGCTGAAGACCGGGATGAGCTGCTGCACTGGCTGCAGCATCGTCCATTACTGCACCGCGATGGTCGCCAGGTATTGGTGCATGCGGGCTTGCCTCCGATCTGGTCCGCAGCGGATGCCGAGATGTATGCCCGCGAGGTAGAAGAAGTATTGCGTGGAGACGATGCACCCACCTACTTTGCCCATATGTACGGCAACCAGCCCGACCGCTGGCAGGATGATCTCGAAGGCGCAGAACGCTGGCGTGTCATTACCAACTATCTGACACGTATGCGCTTTGTGACTCCCAACGGCCGACTGGAATTCAAAAGCAAAAGCAGCATGGATGAGCCGCCGGAAGGCTTCTTGCCGTGGTTTCTCTACAAGAATCCTGAATGGTCAGGCAGCTATATTTACTTTGGCCACTGGGCCGCCCTTCTTGGCCAGACCGGCATGCATGATGTATTCGCACTCGATACCGGCTGCGTTTGGGGTAACACCCTGACAGCCCTGCGACTGGACGACCAGCGCCTCTTCAGCGTCCCCAGTCTGCAACCCCTTTCCGTCGAAGCATGAAGATAATTGACGAGGTTTTATGAGCTACACCTGTATCAGTGCTGAGCAAGCCAAAGCCATGATCTCCAGTGGCGCCCAGATCGCCGATGTTCGCGACCCGGCATCATTCAGCAACGGCCACATTCCGGGAGCCGTCGCCCTGAGCAATGAAACCCTGCAGGATTTCCTTCAGGATGCCGACCCGGACCAACCCTGGATTGTAGTGTGCTATCACGGCCACAGCAGTCAGGGTGCCGCCTCTTATCTGGCAGGCCAGGGTTTTGATGACATCTACAGTATGGATGGCGGCTTCGAACTTTGGCGCCAGCTGTTCCCCGACATGATTGAGACAGGCAAAGGCGAGTGAAGGTTTATCTGGTTGGCGGTGCGGTTCGCGATCGCTTGTTACAGCGCCCGGTCAAGGAGCGCGACTGGGTAGTCGTTGGCGAAACCGTGGAGTCCATGCTGGCTCAGGGTTTTGAGCAGGTCGGCAAGGATTTCCCTGTGTTCCTGCATCCTCAGACCCATGAAGAATATGCATTGGCTCGAACGGAGCGTAAATCAGGTCAGGGTTATACCGGTTTTGTCTGTCATGCGAGCCCGGATATTACGCTGGAGGAAGACCTTCGCCGCCGCGACCTCACCATCAATGCCATGGCAGAAGATGCCGATGGCCAGATCATTGACCCCTACGGCGGACTGGCGGATCTGGAGTCAGGCACCCTTCGCCATGTCTCGGAAGCCTTTATAGAAGATCCCCTTCGGGTCTTACGCGTTGCCCGTTTTGCTGCCCGCTACCACTATCTTGGTTTTATGGTCGCTCGCGAAACTCTTGCACTGATGCAGAATCTTGCAGGCATAGGTGAGCTGGAAGCACTGGTACCGGAGCGAATCTGGAAGGAAACTGAGCGAGTGTTGATGGATCGCGATGCGCCGGTCTATTTCGATGTGCTCGCCCTTTGTGGCGCCCTGCCCCACCTGCTGAGCGGTCTTGAAGAGCTGCCCGACCTGACGCGCCATGATCTGAATATTGCTCATGAGCTTAACCTTGATCTGACACAGCGTGGCGCATTACTTCTGCAAGCTCAGAAAAACGAGGCAGATTGGGCCAGTGCCCTGCGCATGCCAACCGCGATCAAGCAGCTTGCCGACTTGCTGCGCGATACCGTCGAGCAACTGGAAGAAGCACAAAGCCCCGCTGAACAGCTCAGCCTGATTGAGAAAACCGATGCCCTGCGCCGCCCTGAGCGCTTTATCGCCTTACTGGAATGTATTGCCGTAATGATGGCAGATGATGGATTTGAGGCCCGTTCATTGAGTGAGGAATGGAAATCACTTTGGCAGCGCCGCATCAATACTCTGAAAGCACTGGATATCGGCGCGCTGGCAAAATCGGGAGTAAAAGGAGATGAGCTGATCGCCCGGATTCGTGAGATGCGGCTCGCGGCACTTGCTCACTAAGTAGCAACGCACACGCTTCAGGAAGGTTTCAGGTGAGACCTTCCAGTACCACCTCACACAGCTGCGCATTAGCGCCAAGCCCCTTGTGCATCTCTTCCCACAACTGCTCATAGGACTGCCCAACCGTTGGGTGACATGCCTGCGGCATCAGATCAGCCATCGGTTTGAGCATATGCGGGTAATCACAAAGATCCGGACGCGGCAGCAGTATCTGACGTGATGCCGAACTACAAACGCCCACCAGGTCATCAAAAAGCACGATATCAATATCCAGCGTACGCGAACTGAACTTTTGAGCATCCGCCGGACGTCCGCCTGACAGCTCTATATCTCTCAGCGTTTGTGCCAGTTCCTCAAGGCTGAGAAGCGTTTGCAATCGAACGGCAAGATTCAGAAAAGGCGGGCCGTCAAACCCCACCGCCGGACTTCGATAAACCGGGGACAGCTCCAGCGCACCGAATAAAGCACGCAACTTCTCTATGCCGAGGCGAAGATTGACCTCAGGCTCAAGGTTGCTCCCCAAATTCAGTGCAACATCATGCAAGGGCTCTGTCACCCGCGACGCTCCCTTTCGACTTCCACACCCACCACTGCGGCTTCAATAACTGCGCCGGGTTTATTCACGCGGACGCGAACTTTCTGCACGTTAAACTCCGCCAGTACCAATGCGGCAACGTCCTCGGCAACGCTTTCAACCAAGGCATAGCTGGTTGATTTCACCAATGCAGTGACCTGATCAGCGACATCCTTATAGCTCGGTGTTTTGAGAATATCATCGGCAGCAATAGCCTGAGCAAAGTCGGTCCACATATCGAGATCCAAGACCAGGCGCTGACGAATCTCCCGCTCCCAGTCAAAAACACCGATCAGTGTTTCAATGGCCAGGCCCTGAATAAAGACTTTATCCATTAGTTTCCTCGGGTGACGTTTTGATCCGAGCCACGTATGCTAGGCGCAGACTCTCTTGTTGCCAAGGATGCCTCATGTCAGTCGACGGTTTTGCCATCCTGCTTGTTCTGCTGGCCTATCTGGCTGGCTCAGTCAACGCGGCGATTCTCGTTTGCCGGGGCTTTCGCTTGCCCGACCCTCGCACGACAGGTTCTCTCAACCCTGGTGCCACCAATGTACTGCGCCTTGGCGGAAAGCTCCCTGCAATCCTGACACTCATCATCGATGTCGCCAAAGGTGCGTTACCCGCTTGGCTTGGCGAAATACGCGGATTCAGTCCATTGGTTTTGAGCTTAGTGGTTCTGGCCGCAGTGATAGGCCATTTGCTACCTGTTTTTTTCAACTTTCGGGGAGGCAAGGGTGTAGCCACCGCACTGGGCGGCTGGCTGGTGGTTAGCCCGATAACCGCGCTGATGTTAGTGGCCTGCTGGCTGGTCGGATTAAGCCTGCTGCACCGCTCTGCAGGCGGCGCATTGGTTGCAGCACTGGCAGCCCCTTTTCTGGCCTGGTGGCAGGCCAGTGAGTTTATCCTGCTCGCCTGCCTTCTCAGTCTGGTGCTGATTATCCGCCATCTGCCTAACTTGCGCGCCTGGCGCCTGTCCTGACATAGGCTAAACGCTTTCTAGCAGCACAACGTTCTACGAATACCACTATTTCTATTTACTAGAACTTAGTGCTGCCGGGATTATTGCCCCGGCGCAGAAAGCTCACTCAGCGGCCAGCGAGGCCTGACCACGACTTCAAGATCCTGATGTTCTCCGGCAACCAGTCGCTGGCAGCCAGCGTAGGCAATCATGGCACCATTATCGGTACAAAATTGTGGCCGCGCGTAGAAAACGCTGGCTTTTAACGACTTCAGTTCGGTTTCAAGCCTCGCGCGCAAATGCTTATTCGCGCTCACACCACCTGCAATCACCAGCCGCGATAGCCGTGCTTCTTTAAGCGCACGCTTGCACTTGATCACCAGCGTATCGACGACAGCCTCCTGAAAGGCATGACAGATATCCGCCTGCGTCTGTTCGTCCAGATCGCCCTTTTGCTGGCACTCTGTCACGGCATTAAGCACCGCCGTTTTGAGCCCACTGAAGCTAAAATCCAGACCAGGCTTGGTCGTCATCGGCCGCGGGAAGGTGAAACGCCCTGGCACACCTTTCTCAGCCAGAGCAGCAAGCCTTGGCCCACCGGGGTAACCCAACCCCAGCATTTTTGCTGTTTTATCGAAGGCTTCTCCGGCAGCATCATCCATGGACTCACCCATCAAACGGTATTTGCCGATACCATCGACGCGCACCAGCTGGGTATGTCCACCAGAAACCAGCAGCGCCAGAAAAGGAAACTCAGGGGGATTCTCTTCCAGCATGGGGGCCAGCAAATGCCCTTCCATATGATGCACCCCCACCGCAGGAACATCCCAGGCCATGGCCATTGCCCGGGCAGTTGAAGCCCCGACCAGTAATGCGCCGATCAGCCCCGGACCTGAGGTGTACGCAACACCATCAAGATCAGAAGGCGCAAGGCCAGCTTTTTCAAGCACTTCACGAACCAGTGGCAACAGTTTACGTACGTGATCGCGGGAGGCCAGTTCAGGCACCACACCACCATACTTGGCATGCATTTCAACCTGAGAAAACAAGGCATCGGCCAGTAGCCCGTGCTCTGAATCATAGATTGCGACCCCGGTTTCGTCGCAGGAGGACTCAATCCCCAGCACCCGCATAAGCTCTGCCCTTCACTGATTACATGCAAACCGCCGTAACGGCTTTATTATTTAGGGCGGCAATCATAACAGCGCCCCGCTGAGAGCCAAAGTCATCCGAAGGTTTTTACAAGAAACAACGGGGCCACCGAGCCGCGACCCGCTTTACATCCGAAGCTCCAGTCTCTAGAATGTGGGCGCCTGTAAAAAGGTTGTCGGCTTGCCGGCATCATTCACTCAACGTTTAAGGAATCTCAATGCCTAGCGTAAAAGTTAAAGATAACGAGCCATTTGACGTAGCTCTGCGTCGCTTCAAGCGTTCTTGCGAGAAAGCCGGTGTTCTGGCTGAAGTTCGTCGTCGTGAGTGCTACGAAAAGCCCACTACCGTTCGTAAGCGTGATGCAGCCGCTGCTGTTAAGCGTCACCTGAAAAAGCTGTCTCGCGAACAGCGTCGCATGCAGCGTCTGTACTAAGATCGCATGCTGCAGGTAGCCATCGGTTATCTGCCTTGATATGAGTCCTGAGCCTCGCTCAGTGAGCAGGAAAATGCCTGCCAGACAAAGAATTTAATCCTCAATGCCTGGAACAGCCATGTCAGCGACCGGACTAAAAACACGCATTACAGACGCCATGAAAGAGGCGATGCGTGCACGTGACCAGAAACGCCTGGGAACCATCCGACTGATACTGGCAGACATCAAGCGCATTGAAGTCGACGAACGAATCGAACTAGACGACGCCCGCATCCTTGCAGTGCTGGACAAGATGCAAAAACAGCGTCGCGATTCCATTGAGCAATTTGCTCAGGCCGGTCGCCAAGACCTCGTTGACATTGAAACCGCCGAAATGGAGGTGATTCAAACTTTTCTTCCAGCCCCCCTGAGTGATGATGAGATCGACCAACTGCTTGATGAAGTTATCCGAGATACCGGCGCTTCTTCGATGCAGGATATGGGCAAAGTCATGGGCGGTCTTAAAGCCCGTGCGCAGGGCCGAGCTGACATGACCCTGCTAAACAGCAAAGTGAAGGCGCGATTGAGCCAGTAAGCAGGGCTCTGTACTTCACATCTTCTGACCCCGTGTGGGTTTACCCACGTGAGGCCATGCCGTAATCTGTCTTTCCTGTACGATTTTCGTACCGGATTGTCTTAGCTATTAAAAAGCCATGGCCGGAAAGATACCCCAAAGTTTTATCGATGATCTTCTGGCCCGCACCGATATCGTGGATATCGTGGATGAGCGGGTAGCTTTGAAGAAGACAGGCAAAAACTATTCTGCCTGCTGCCCTTTTCATCAGGAAAAATCCCCCTCTTTTACAGTCAGTCCCGACAAGCAATTTTACTATTGTTTTGGTTGTGGCGCGTCCGGTAATGCCCTTGGCTTTATCATGGAATACGACCGTCTCGAGTTTCGCGCTGCCATTGAATCGCTGGCGAAGCGCAACGGGATGGAAATTCCTGAACAGGCTGGCGGACATCAGGCCGAGGAAGACCTACAGACCCCGCTTTTCAATATTCTGGAAGACGTTGCGCAGTGGTATGCCGAGCAGCTGAAGAGTCACTCTCATCGTGATAAAGCCGTACAGTACCTCAAAAATCGCGGCCTCAATGGCCGAACTGCCGCCGCATTCCGTATCGGCTTTGCGCCCGCAGGCTGGGATAACGTCCTCAAAACCTTCGGCACTTCCGAGGT
The DNA here is from genome assembly GCF_046614695.1 of Pokkaliibacter sp. CJK22405. Classification (NCBI taxonomy): domain Bacteria; kingdom Pseudomonadati; phylum Pseudomonadota; class Gammaproteobacteria; order Oceanospirillales; family Balneatrichaceae; genus Pokkaliibacter; species Pokkaliibacter sp. CJK22405. The sequence goes on along the minus strand of NZ_JBKKHQ010000007.1, from coordinate 56,979 downwards.
TCGCAAGCAGCAGCTAATTGATGCTGGCCTTCTGATCGACAAACCTGACGAGGGCCGCTGCTACGATCGCTTCCGTGACCGCATCATGTTTCCAATTCGTAATGCCAAGGGCAAAGTCATCGGCTTTGGCGGTCGCGTGCTCAACAACGAAAAACCCAAGTACCTGAACTCACCAGAGACACCGGTATTCCACAAGAACCAGGAGCTGTATGGCTTTTTCGAGGCCCGCCGGTTCGGTAAGAAAATTGAACGTTATCTGATCGTTGAAGGCTACATGGATGTGGTCATGCTGGCACAGTATGGCCTGCACGAGGCAGTTGCCACTCTTGGTACCGCCACCAGCGAAAGCCATATTCGCCAGCTCTTCAAGCGCGTCGATGAGATTGTTTTTTGTTTTGACGGCGACAACGCAGGCCGCACCGCTGCCCAGCGCGCGCTGATGACCGTATTACCCCTCATGGAAGATGGGCGACAGGCACGTTTTCTGTTTTTGCCTGAGGGTGAAGACCCGGACAGTCTCATTCAGAGAGAAGGGCTTGATGAGTTTCAACGCCGGATCAATCGCGCTCAACGCTTTTCAGACTTTCTGTTTGATCACCTCAAGGGTGAGGACGACATGGCATCCGCAGAAAGCCGTGCAGACCTTAGCAAGCGCGCCCTTCCACTGATTGAGCAAATCAAGCCAGGGATTCTCAAACAGCTACTGATGGACAACCTGGCTGCACTGACCGGCATGGACAGTCAGCGCCTTTCTCAGTGGTCTCAGGAACACACCAGCCATAAGACACTACCAATGCCTGAAGAGTCTCAGACATCTGCCGCCCAGCCTGCCATGGATGAAGAGCACTACTGGCAGGACCAGCATTATGATGCTTATGAGATGGAGCCTCCCGAGCCTTATCACGAGGATTACAGCGCAAGCTTTAGCACACCAGCACCGCGCAAATTCCAGAAGAAAGGACAACAGCGTAAAAACGGTAACTGGAAGGAAGATAAAGAACAGCCCTACGAGCGCAATCCGCAAAAAACCTTGCGACTCTCCCCTTGCCGAGCCGCTATTCTGGCCCTAATAAGAAGTCCCGCGCTTGCGCAGGAACTTAATGAAGACCTCACCCCACTCAAGCAGCTTGAAGATGCTGAAGTGCAGTTTTTGCTGTCGTTGTTTGAATGGCTTAAAGAGCACAAGGATGCAGGATTTGCCGAACTGGCAACCACCTTTGACTTTGCCAATAACGCATCATGCCGTTTTCTGGACGAACTATCAGATATCAGCTTTCGGGCGGATCACAATGATGATGCCCGATTCCTGCAAACCAATGTGGTTCGCCTGCAGATAGATGCCATTGCAGTGCAATATGCACAGCTACAGGAAAAATTACAGAAAAACATCCGCCTCTCCGAAGAGGAAAAGTCACTGTATCGCGACTTGCCATCACACCGATTGCGACTACAACAGCGTTTACAGGGACAAGGGGCTTGAAAAAAGCCCGGCGGCACACAAATAAGCAACAGTAATCAATTATCTAGACGCGAAAAACAACCGCTCCTTTCTGTCCCCATGTGGCCTTAAATCGGTTATTTGGGTTATAATATGCGGCTTTGTTCCTCACTCGCGTCAGTTCTTATAGGGTATCTATGGCCGGAAGTTCACAACAGTCCCGTCTGAAAGAGCTCATTGCCAAAGGCAAAGAGCAGGGCTACCTCACCTACGCGGAAGTTAATGACCATCTGCCTGAGGACATTTCCGATCCCGATCAGGTGGAAGACATTATCCGCATGATCAATGACATGGGGATTTCAGTCGTCGAGGAAGCTCCCGATGCTGATTCCCTGATAATGACCGACAAGGACGCCGATGATGCCGCTGCTGAAGAAGCTGCCGCCGTTCTGGCCGCCGTTGAAGGCGAAGTCGGTCGTACAACTGACCCTGTGCGCATGTACATGCGCGAAATGGGCACCGTCGAACTACTGACCCGTGAAGGCGAAATTGTTATCGCCAAACGCATCGAGGAAGGCATCCGCGAGGTCATGTCTGCACTGGTCTATTACCCGGGATCAGTTGCCGAAGTACTGGCGATCTTTGAACAGGCACAGGAAGAAGGCGGCCGCCTGAGCGACCTGTTCAGTGGCTACATTGACGCTGATGACAGTGAATATTCACTGGTCGAAAACGAAGACGTCGATATGGACATCCAGGACGATGACTCCTCAGATGATAGCGACGATGACGACGATGAGGAAAACAGCGACAACAGCGACACCAAGGAAGAAGGCGACAAAGGCCCGGATCCTGAAGAAGCGCGCATGCGTTTCGGTGAGATCATCGAGCAGTTTGGCCTGACTATCCAGCTGGAGCGTGAACAGGGTCGTCAGACACCTGAAGCTCAGGTGGCATTCGCGCGCCTGGGCGAGCTCTTTGCTCCTATCAAGCTGGTTCCACGTATTTTTGATCGCTTGGTATTCCGCGTCCGCCTGGCTGTTGATCGTGTTCGTGAACAAGAACGCAATATCATGACGATCTGCACGCGTCGTGCGCGCATGCCTCGTAAAGACTTTATCAAGATGTTCCCCGGCAACGAGGTGAACAGCGAGTGGGTTGATCAGCTGATTGATGCTGAAAAGCCTTACTCTCGCGGTATTGAACAGAACAAAGACGATCTACTGCGCTGCCAGCGTAAGCTGCGCCAGATTCAGGATGAAGTGAATCTGGAGCTGGGTGAGATCAAGGAAGTTAATCGTCGCATCTCTATCGGTGAAGCACGCGCACGTCGCGCAAAGAAAGAGATGGTAGAGGCCAACCTGCGTCTGGTTATCTCTATTGCCAAGAAGTACACCAACCGTGGACTTCAGTTCCTGGATCTGATTCAGGAAGGCAACATCGGTTTGATGAAAGCGGTCGATAAGTTCGAGTACCGCCGTGGCTACAAGTTCTCAACTTATGCCACATGGTGGATTCGACAGGCGATCACCCGCTCTATCGCTGACCAGGCACGTACCATTCGTATTCCGGTACACATGATCGAAACGATCAACAAACTGAACCGTATTTCGCGTCAGATGCTTCAGGAAATGGGCCGTGAGCCAACTCCCGAAGAGCTGGGCGAGCGCATGGACATGCCGGAAGACAAAATTCGCAAGGTCCTGAAGATCGCCAAAGAGCCTATCTCCATGGAAACCCCCATTGGTGATGATGAAGACTCTTCGCTGGGCGACTTTATCGAAGACGTTAACCTGTCTTCCCCAATGGATTCGGCCACCTCTGAAGGCCTGCGCGAGGCTACCCGTGAAGTTCTTTCTTCACTGACTGCGCGTGAGGCCAAGGTGCTGCGTATGCGTTTTGGTATCGATATGAATACCGACCATACGCTGGAGGAAGTCGGCAAACAGTTTGACGTTACACGTGAACGTATTCGTCAGATCGAAGCCAAGGCGCTGCGCAAACTGCGTCATCCAACTCGCTCCGAGCATCTTCGTTCATTCCTGGACGAGTAAGCATCTAAGTGTGATAAAGCCCTGCCATTGCAGGGCTTTTTTATTTCACAACACCATGAAAAACAACGCTTTAACGGGATAACTGTTGGCAGAACATAAGGCCAAAGGTATAATCCTGCGCCATTCGGGCCTATAGCTCAGCGGTTAGAGCAGGGGACTCATAATCCCTTGGTCGTAGGTTCAAATCCTACTGGGCCCACCACATACCTGTTTATAGCTGTCTCAATCAGTCTATAAATACCCCTCAAAAGCCCGCCTCATGCGGGCTTTGTTGTTTCTTGCTGTCTACTCTTTGCTCAGGAGCTCCCAAAATCATGAGCCACATCAAGCGCACAGTTGTTTCCTGCGCCAGACGCTCTGTCTTGGCAGCCAGCCCTTGTCATCCGGGCTGCAATGCAGCATGAATGGCAATACCATTCGTTAACTCCCTGCGAGCGACATCATGGCTATGGCGACGACCGCCACTCCGATTCATCGCATCTCCGCTTTTAACGAGATGTCTTCCCGTCGACGAGCGATTTCATTGCTGGATCAGCGTATTCAGCAATGGCGTCATGACGCTCACCTCAGCTACCTTGCCAATGATGTCAGCAAAACCACTTCGCTACTTCGCAAAGCGCATGATGGCATGCTGACCAGCCCGACTCCCTATGCGGCTCATGTTTTACTGGAATACCCGCGCTGGCTGGCAAGACAGGGAGATTACACCCAAAGCGCGGAGGTCATTCGTCATGTATTGGAATGCTGCCGCCCTCAGCCGGATACAGAGATCAACCAGCGTCAGCCACTATTGCAGGTACACCTGATGCGCAGGCTGTTTCAGGAACTGGTACAGGTCTTAACGAAAGAGGAGGATGACAGTGACAGCCTGAAGAATGCCAAAGACACACTCAAACAATGGCAGGCACTCGAAGAGCAGCTACTCAAGAGCGAGGATGACGCTCATGACGAAGCAATGGCTGCGCAGGAACAAAGCGATGAATTACTGGCACAGTGGGATGCAACACGCACTGAAATGCCAGAGAACAGTCTACTGCGGTATGTATGGGTTGGGGTGTTTGCTCTGGGTGTCATCATGCTGGGCATCGCCATCACCAACTACTACTGATATGAGCCCCTCTCTTATCGCAGCTTGAGAAGCCTTATCGCTTAACGCTATTCTGAACCGCCAGCTTCTTTGGTTTAACAGCATGCCCCCCATCACCCGACTGGGCAGCACGTCCCCCAGAATCAGTCTGTACCTGCCACACATTCCTGCCTCCATTGAGGAATATCACACCCACCCCACTGCCGAGCAACTGATAGCCACAAATTCCAATCACTGGCGAAAAATTATCACCATTGCAGCCAAGCTTGCCTGCCCCAACGAGGAGTGGCGGCAGTTTCGGGATCTGCAGTTGTTTCGCGATATCGCCCTGATTTTCACGCCGGAACTGGAAACGCATTCTGGTTGGCACTGGCTAGGCGGCAAGGATAATCAGCAACGTTTTGGGCTTGATACCACGGGCCTTAAACCGGTAGCGGGCGCCAAGGATGTGTGGATAGACATCCGGCGAAAGCTGCTTTTGACCCCTTATCCGGACTATCGCCAGCTAAGCAACGCCACGATAGCCACCATTCGGGCAACCTTGCACCGAGAAGGCTTCTACTCATCAGAGATGGTTTAGAGGGGATGCGCTTTTACAAAATTAATAAAAGTCTGCAAGGGTGTAGGCACCAGACGCCGGCCTGAGTAATAAAGATAGGGACCTGAAAAAGGCTGCCACCATTCCTGTAATACCGGCACCAGCTCACCGCTGTCAAAATACGGCTGCAGCCACTCCTCAAAAAGCATAATCAGCCCAACGCCCTGAAGCGCCGCCTGAACCCCAAGATCTGCACCGCCACCAATGCTGACAACCAGCGGTCCACCAGGCTGAACGCGTAATACTTCACCCGCACGTTCAAACTCCCAGTCCGGCATATTTCCACTGGCGAAGCGCCCTCGTATCGCCCGATGACTCAACACTTCACGGGGATGAGAAGGCACTCCGAATGCTTCCAGATAGTCTGGCGATGCGGCCAGTGCCGCGCGCTGGATTCGTGGACCAATAGGCACAGCGATCATATCCTGCTGAAGCAGTTCATCGTAACGGATACCTGCATCGTAGCCGGCTGCAAAAATATCGGTCACGTTACTGTCAGCATTGACCTCGATCTCTATATCCGGGTACTCACGCAAGAAGACCGGCAGCAGCTTGGATAACACCAGTTTCGCTGCACTCACAGGCACATGCAGGCGCAAACTGCCACTTGGCCGATCACGAAACTGGTTGACGCTATCCAGCGCCTGACTCATTTCTTCAAAGGCAGGCCTAAGCCTGGCGGCCAAGGCCTGACCCGCTTCCGTAAGCACGACTGCTCGAGTGGTACGATGAAAGAGCCGCACCCCGAGTTGAGACTCGGCGCGACGAACCGCATCACTCAAACGGGATGGACTGGTTTGATTAAGACGTGCCGCCTCACGAAAGCCGCCTGCCGAGGCGACCGCCATTACGGCTTGCAGATCAGCCAGATCAACACTCATTGTTCATAATTCCGTACAGCTCGTCCTGATTAACAGGAATAGTCGCACAACCTTCCTCGCCCTACCATGGTGAAACCCTGAAAGGAGAACCCCATGACAGCGAATACCACAGTGATCGATCAAGCCGGCACCTTCATTCTTGGCGAGAAAACCGTCCAACGAATGGGTTACGGCGCTATGCAGCTCGCCGGCCCTGGCGTATTCGGCCCGCCCAAGGATCCTGAGCGTGCAATTCAGGTGCTCCGTGATGTAATCGACTCCGGCATTAACCACATTGATACCTCAGACTTTTATGGCCCGCACGTTACCAATCAGCTAATCAAAAAAGCGCTTCATCCCTACACGAATGATCTGACCATCGTAACCAAGGTGAGCGCCCGCCGGGATGAGAAAGGGAACTGGTTGCCAGCGATGAGCCCGGCAGAGCTTCGACAGGCGGTGCATGACAACCTGAAAAACCTGGGACTGGAACAACTGGAGGTGGTGAATCTTCGCTCAATGCTGGATGTACATGGTCCTGCAGAAGGCTCTCTGGAAGAGCCATTCTCTGTACTGGCTGAACTCCAGCAGCAGGGACTGATTCGACATCTTGGCCTGAGTAACGTGACAGCCAAGCAAGTGGCAGACTGCCAGAAGCTTGCCCCTGTCGTTTGCGTGCAAAATCAGTACAACCTGGCCAATCGTCAGGATGATGCTCTGGTGGATACGCTGGCAGCTCAGGGGATCGCTTATGTGCCCTTCTTTCCGCTCGGAGGTTTTAGCCCCCTGCAGTCAGAAGTATTGAGCGCAGTCGCTGATGAGATGGGCCATACCACAATGCAAATCGCGCTGGCCTGGCTGCTTCAGCGCGCAGACAATATTTTGCTGATTCCGGGCACTTCCTCGCCTGACCATTTACAGCAGAATATTCAGGCAGCGGCGATCAGCATCCCGCCAGCGCAACTGGCACGCCTGAACGCCATGGCAAGCTAAACAGGGACAGGCAGATCACTGCTTATTGAGTGATCTGCCTTATTGGAATGAAAGGCATTATTGAAACGTAAACCTGCCACCTTGTGCGGAAACACTGATACGGCGGGCCATCACCAGATCACGCTGAACATCTTCCCCCAGCTGAAAACGCTGCTCAGCCACCTCGGTGAAACCAAGCTTGCGATAGAAAGCAATCGCACGGGGATTAGCCTCCCAAACCGCCAGCCATATCCAGCCCAACCCCCGCGACAACACACTTTGAAAGCAGCTCTTCATTAATGCCTGCGCCGCGCCCTTGCCATGCAAGGCATCAGCGATATAAAACCGCTGCACTTCACCGGCAGATTCAGCATCCGAGAAATCATGGGATGGTATTCCCCAACGCAGCTGCGCCACGCCCATAATCTCTTCATTCTCAAGCAACAACAACGTGCTCATATGCTTGTCAGCAATCTCGCGAGCCTGATACTGCGGGCCATAGAACTTTGAGCAGTAAAGCTCAATATCGACAGCCCGGTTCGTTGCGCTGTAGGTATGACGAAAAGCGGTATCCAGAAATACAGCGACGGCAGTGGCATCACTGTCAGTTGCCAGCCGAAGCTCAAAAGCAGACATCTGATCAACCGCAGAACTACCCGCAGTTTCGGAGTCAGTTACCACTTTTGTGATCGAAGAAGAATACATAGCAGCAAGCTCAAATAAGGCGTAGGTATCAGAAGAGTCTCTGAAGCGAACCGCTATCAGTTAACGACCGATAACATCCTATTTATCGCACAAAGTCAGTGATACCTTCCCGGCTTTCCCAGGCGATTATTGATGAATTCCGGTCATGAAAGCACCATAAAGTATCGCCGAGTCTTACAACCGCGAGTTGCCCTCTCCTCGAAGCTCGTGCACAGGCATTAGACAGGAGGTTTAGATGTGCATGAATCGATCTAAACGAAGACAAGCACACCTATGACGACCTGCCTGATTTACCTGACGCCTATCAAAAATATTGAAAATAAGCTTCCTGCAAAAAAAACTACACGCGAACATCCACGGTGACACAATCCGCCATGACCGGTCAGGAAAACCTTTTACCAGTACATTCGGACGAACAAGCTCAGGAGCAAAAAAGGAAGATGCAGAAACGAAAAAAGCGCTTATCTTTCGATAAGCGCTTTTCTCTGAAGTTGGTTGCGGGAGCCGGATTTGAACCAACGACCTTCGGGTTATGAGCCCGACGAGCTACCAGACTGCTCCATCCCGCGTCAGTGGGTGCAGATAATACGGATGTTCCTGGATTCTGTCAAGCGCTATTTGATCGTGTGGATAAATGCTACCTGTGAATGACTTAACATCACGCCTACCTGAGTCACCTTGCAATCTCAAGGGATAACCCTGTGAATAGTCCGTGCATGACCCTGAGTAAAAGCTCCTGATAAACTGCGGATGAAATCCACCGTTTTATACACACCCAGGGCCTATTCACTGTTGTTCAGGGTTTCTCTGTTCATAGGTGTGGAAAAGCTATGGAACCACCAGAAAAAACCATATATTTCAATAACTTAAAAATAAGATCAAAAAACAACCAATGACATTACCTTATTACCTCGGCTGTCCACAGTGGCAACATCCTCGGTGGAAAACCCAGCTTCCGTCAGGTTATGCACCGCTTGAAGCTTATAGTCAGGTCTTCAATACCGTTGAGGGTAATACCACCTTCTATGCCACTCCCACACAGGCCCAATGTGAACAGTGGCGCGCTCAGGTACCCGATACCTTTCGCTTTCTGTTCAAACTGCCCAAATCCATTACCCATGACGCACTACTCCGGGATGGCACACGGCATGCTCAGCAGTTTCTGAGGCAGCTGGAACCACTTCATGAAGTTATGGGTCCGCTGCTACTTCAGCTCTCTGCGAGATTCGGCCCGGAGCACCTCGATGACCTCTGGCGCCTTCTGGATGAGATGGACCTTGCTGAGAAAGCCTGTATTGAAGTACGTCACCCCAGCTTCTTTGCCAAAGGTGAAGAGGAAAAGGCTCTGAACCAGGGAATACGTGATCGAGGGTTGGCACGTGTGTGCTTTGACAGTCGGGGGCTATTTGCCGCCAAGGCCGAAGACGAGTCAACAAAGGAAGCCCAGCGTAAAAAACCTCAGGTCCCTGTGCATATTTTGCCTTCAGAGGCGGATCCGGTGGTGCGCTTTATTGGCCATCCCCAGTGTGAAATGAACGACAGCTTTCTACTGCCATGGGCCAAGCGCTTTGCCCAGTGGATAGGTGAAGGCAAGCGACCCTATTTGTTCCTGCACATGCCAGATAACGGAGAAGCCCTAAACCTGGTTCGTCGCTGGCAGCCATTGCTGGAGTCAGCGCTGGGTTATGGAATAGATCATTCTTTACCTGAAGCGCCTCGGAAGGAACCAAGCTCAACGCAACAGGATCTGTTCTGATTTTCCGGTGAAAGGTTTAAAGGCGAATATAGAGAACCAAGGCGAAAACCAGCACGACGACCAGCCAGAGATAATGACGCTTGATCATGATGGCAAACTGCGGCGGTAATCGTCCCTCAGGGACAGATTGACTCTTCACAATGCCGGAGCCGGTTAACTCGTCGCCTTGTTCCTCCAGCAGGAGCTGCTCATAGTTATCCCATATCTCCCGGTACAGTGCATTCAGATGGTCATGACTATCCGGTATTCCCCAGCGCTCAATAAACCAGGCTTTATCCTCCTCTGTGACCAGACGAAGCTTGTCGTAGCCCACCTCGTCATAGCAGAACGACAGTGACAACCTTTCCTCATCGGGAATGCGTCGAATCACCGCCATGCCCGGCGCATCCAGCACCTCAGATCGTGAGACATAAAACGAGTCCAGCGTTGCCAGCCAATACAGGCACAACAGAAGCTGCTCTTTATGACGCTCCTGAAGTTCATCCGCAGGGGTCACAGAAAATACATAACGAATACGCTCGCGTACGACCGCCATCGCCTCGACAAAATCCTGTGGTGTCTGCAGGCGCTGCAGTACGGCGGCCAATTGAGGATCAGTAGTTTCACTAACGCCCAGTTGTTTGCGCCACCACGCGCCATCATGCAGCCGCTTAATGAAGACCGGCTTGTTATCAGGCGGGACATCGAGAAAGTCGATCATGGCATTACAACTCTGGCTCATAGCAGGAATGATGTCAGCCTGCAGGGGAATAGCCCCGAAGTCCAGCCGGCCAAGGTACTCAGTTGAGTCACTCACAGACAATAAAAAGCCCGGTCACTGCCGGGCTTTTTTGGAAAGGTTGATGCTTCAGGTTCTCAGGATAGAGACATCTTCTGCCTGCAAACCCTTATCGCTCTGGACCACATGGAAACGGACTTTCTGTCCCTGAACCAGAGTGCGATGACCCTTGCCACGAATCGCGCGGAAATGCACAAACACATCCTCGCCATTTTCACGTGTTACAAAGCCAAACCCTTTATTGACGTTGAACCATTTGACCTGGCCATGCTCACGGGTATCATTTTCATCCTCTTCTTCAGAACCGCTGAAGGTCTGGTTCGACAGATAGAGGCCAATCACACTGGCGATAGCAGCCAAGATAGCAGCAACAAGCCAGACAGAAACGAAGGGGAATTCACCCTCCGGTAAAAGCTGCTCAAGCAGCAGTGGTAGGGGTAACAGTGCCAAGGCGCTGATAACGATGCATGTCACGATGTTTTTAGGTGTCATAGTGTCTCTCTTATCTCACTGTAAGACGCACAACGGGGACGGTAATGATTTGGTCACGTCGCTTCGATATCCGTCCCCCACGAACTATCGAGCGCTTCTTTTGATACCTCTGCCACTTCCCGGAAATGAGCTATGACAGATCGCATAACAGAACTGGAAACCCGTATCGCGTTTCTGGATGACACGGTAAACCAGCTAAATGATGAACTGGCCAGCCAGCAAAAAGAATTGGCGACCGTTCAACGTACCCTTCATTTGCTGTTTGAGCAGATGAAGCAAATGGCTAATCAGGGACAGTCCATGGCCGCTGATGAGCCCCCTCCCCCACATTATTGACCGGGGCGGGTGATCCGCTGTGCAAGGCAGCGGAAACCGAATATTGCGTTGTTACCTGGGCTCGCCTTGCGACTCAAGCTGACTTGAGGAGCTGATTCGAGCGTAGCCTCTGCGTTCTCTTCGCCTTTATAAGTGCCCTAGCGGGAGAACCAGTTCTCCGGAAAAGCAAAAATCTCACTGTCGCTTTCTACTCTGGCAGAGCGCGGTAAGCGTAAATATCAAAGCGACCTGACTTACCTTCCATCACCAGGGAGGGTTTATCTTCACTGATAAGCGGCGCTTTACGAGGACGCTTAACCACTACACGACACGGACCAGCTTGTTTGGCGGCGTGAAAAAGTGCTTCGGCATCCTCATCGGCCCCCACAACACTGCGAAATGCCTTCATTTCTTTTTTTACCTCCGCCGACTTATCCGAGTGTGGAAACATCGGGTCGAGGTAAATCACATCCGGGACAGTCGTCAGTGAAGCCAGTGCAACTTTCACATCGCCAGAATGCAATGACATGTGCTGAATAACTCCAGCCACTTCCGGCTCGCAGGCTGCACGCTCAAGCCCATCGGCGAGCAGTGCCGCAACCACCCGGTTGCGTTCATACATCATCACATCGCAACCGAGACAGGCGAGCACAAAGGAGTCACGTCCAAGCCCTGCAGTTGCATCCAGTACCGATGGCCGGCGGGAGCCTTTCACTCCAACCGCTTTGGCGACTTGCTCACCGGCACCACCGCCATAGACACGACGATGCGCCATGGCGCCGCTAACAAAATCCACTCTGATCGGTCCTGGAGCTTTCTTGCCCGTTTGCTGCAATGCCAGCCCTTCAGGATGCACCCACAGCACGAAGCCCTCTTGGCGTTCCGCTGATGGCGTGCTGTTCTCAAGTAACGGCAATCCAAGACTCTCAGCGAGTCCGGTGGCTTTCTCGGTAAACGCTTCGTTAAAGGCCAATACGCCGAGCACCGGCAATTCCTGATCAGCCATAAAAATTATCTGTAGCAACAAACATCGTCGATATCAGCGACCTTTACACATAGGTATCCACACCCACCAGCTCGACACTGTTGGTCTCATCCAGCGGTTTATAACTTGAGGTCGTCAGATAGGCACTGAGGGCCTGAAACTGGCTGCGCCCCATGTCCGCTGCCCGCGCAACCAGACGCGCAAAAGCCGTCCGCTGATCACCATCACTGGCGACCTTGCGCACAACATTGACAGACTTTTCGGTGGAGCTGGTCGCAACCTGAGATTCAGGCACTTCCGGACGCTGACGAGAGGTACTGTCGACCTTCCAGTCATATCCACCGTAACCGTTAACCCGCATCAGCGATGTCACATTACAAAGTGATTCAAGTTTAACGACTCAAGGAAGTGACTCAAGGGGTTTTCGCAGTCTTTTGTCATTATTTGTCGTCAAAACCCCATTTGCGGGCGGGATCAGGCTGTCACATAGATTAATAAAAGCAGTGTGGCCTCAAGAAACAACAGCCAGTTGAGCGTCCAAAGCCATTGCCGCAGTACCAGCCAAAGCATCAGGCAAAGCGCCAGCGACATCCCCAGAAAGGCGGCGAAGAAGGCCTGAATCAGATCTACCCAGTAGATAGAGACACTGGAAAGCATCAAGGTGAAGAGATCATGACTGAGGTTCAGCAGCAGATAACCTGTCAGTACCAGCAAGGCCACATGGAAGGCATCCAGCAAAGAGTGCCCAAAACCCCGCAATACCATGAGAGTGAGCGCCACCAGCGCAATCCCCGGCGCCATCGCCAGCAACAGCGCACAGGAAAGTAAAGGCAGCATGGTATCCAGCCGAAGCAATGGCGTCTCGCGCCGCCCTCCCCAGTAATAAGCTGACCATAATCCCAGTGCCGAAAGGTAGGCCAGTAGCGTTAGAACAGGTAACGAGGCCGCCGCATCAAAATACTCAAGGGAAAGCACCTGATTGGCGGCAAAGACGGGCAAAGCCGCTAGCATGACCTTGAGGCCTGGGAAAGGCAGCGCAGTCTCACGGCGATACCAGCCAAGACGCTGGCGCGGCCACAGAAAGACGATCAACGAAACCAATGCCCCCAGCTCAACTGCTGGCAGAAAGCCATTGCCCGGCACCGGCCAGGCAAAGAGCTGAAAGGCGACGGCATTGGGCGCATCACCAGAAATAGGCAGAGCAAAGCTCATGCCCTGAACAAAGGCCAGAATTATCCATTGCAACCAGGAAAGCATCATGGCCGTTGCCCCTTAACTACCGTGCGTCACCTGATCACGAATATAAACAGGCTGTGCATCTTCAATCACTCCTGCATCACCTGCATTCAGGCGTTGAAGCGCCATCGGCAGCAGGTCCTGACTGTGAGGCAGCGCATCTGCACGCGACTCGGCGACAGCAATGGATGCCGGAAACTGCTCAGCAAACTGCCAGCCTGTTCCCCAGCCAATAAAGTCCGCCGTTACCGGTACCGGGCATTGCTCAGGAGGCAGCACCTGCTCTTGCCCTGTGAGCATCATCACGCCTTCGGACAGGACATAGTCACCCACGTAGATTTCTCCCATTCGCGCATCAATGCAGGCGAGCACATGAGTGTTTTGCGTCTCACGATAGGCGCCCTGAGCCAATGCCTGCAGCGTGCTGATGGCATACAGCGGCTTGTCTGCAGCAAATGCCAGTCCCTGAGCCACACCGGCGGCGATACGAATGCCGGTGAAAGCTCCTGGTCCGCGACCGTAGGCAATAGCATCCAGCTGTGACAGTTTTACACCTGCCTGCGCGATCAACGCCTCAATCATAGGAAGCAAACGGCGGGCATGCAGGCGTGGAATGACCTGAAAATCCTCAATCACCTCCTGACAATGAAGCAGGGAAACAGAGCAGGCTTCAGTGGAGGCATCCAGGGCAAGTATCAACGACATAGGGGTACTCTCATTAGGCAAGCCCGCATTGTAACGGAAAGCACCCTGAGCCGACCATGCTTGAGCTATCTGCACTTTACGCAATGATGTCGCTCAAGAATGACAGACATAAAAAAAGGAGCCCTAAGGCTCCTTCTTATACGAACAAGGCTAAACGGCAGCGGTCATTAACCCAGCTGAGCCAGCACCTTGTTACGGATATCTTCCACACTGCCAACACCGGCGATGTAGTTGTACTGAGGTGCATTGACAGGATCAGACTCCGCCAGTTGCTTGTAGAAGTCGACCAGGGGAGCGGTCTGAGTGTGGTACACCTGCAGACGCTTACGCACGGTTTCTTCTTTGTCATCTTCACGCTGCATCAGCGGCTCACCGGTAATGTCATCCTTGCCTTCTTCTTTCGGCGGATTGTAAACGGTGTGGTAAACACGGCCAGAGGCTTCGTGAATACGGCGGCCACTCATACGCTTAACGATTTCCTCATCGTCAACGTCGATCTGGACGATGTGATCCAGTTTCACACCCGCATCGCGCAGGGCTTCAGCCTGAGGAATCGTGCGTGGGAAGCCATCGAACAGGAAACCACTGGCGCAATCGTCCTGAGCGATACGCTCTTTGACGAGAGCAATGATCAGGTCATCAGAGACCAGACCACCGGAGGCCATCACTTCTTTTGCCTGCAGACCCAATGGAGTGCCAGCCTTAACAGCGGCGCGGAGCATATCACCAGTAGAGATCTGTGGAATGCCGTAGTGCTCAGTAATATAGCGAGCCTGAGTTCCCTTGCCGGCGCCTGGAGCCCCCAAAAGAATGATACGCATGAAGGATATCTCCCAATGTCTTTATATTCTGATTAACCGACCTCGTCAGCGAGTGTCCGACTGAACCTCCTGTTCTGCGGCAAAGCGGCGAGATAGCGGTATAAAATGCTGGCCTGACCTTAACGGGTCAGGCCTGTTTGTGCAATACGACAATCGGCTTTATCCGAGGAATTAGCCGGTATTACGCATGCCGGCGGCGATTCCGGTCATGGTTACCATCAATGCCTGGTCGATCTTGCTGGGAACGTTTTCACGTCCGTAGAGACGCTCCCGTCGCATTAGCTCAGCCTGCAGCAAATGCAGTGGATCGATATAAGGATTGCGCACTCCAATGCTGTGCTTGATCACCGGGTTATGTGACAGCAGCTCGTCACGTTCACGCAGTTGCTTGAAGCGGGTGATCATGGAAGCCAGCCGCTCTCGCAGCGAGGTTCCCAGAGGCTGCAGCGATTCTTCCACCAGACACTTGTCATACCACGCGGCGGTATCCAGATCGGTTTTGGCCATGACCATTTCCAGCATATCGAGGTAGGTCGCAAAGTAGCGCCACTTGGCCGCCATCTGCTGAATCTCCGCCATGCGTCCTTCGTTATCGATCTTCTCCAGAGCGCTGTCAGTACCCAGCCAGGTCGGCAACATCAGGCGCATTTGCGTCCAGGCGAAAATCCATGGAATTGCGCGCAGACTTTCAACGCCACCATCAACTTTACGCTTGGCCGGACGACTGCCCAGGGGCAACTTGGCCAGCTCCTGTTCCGGCGTTGCTGCCCGGAAGTAAGGCACAAACTGCGGATTCTCACGCACCATGCTGCGGTATTCCTTGCAGGATAACGCCGTCATTTCATCCATCAGCGCACGCCACTCCGGCTTGGGCTCAGGAGCGGGCGTTAGCGTCGCCTCCATCACCGCGCCGGTATACAGCTCAAGGTTACGGACCGCGATTTCCGGAATACCGAACTTGAAGCGAATCATTTCGCCCTGCTCTGTCACTCGGATACTGCCATTCACTGAGCCCGGAGGCTGAGACAAAATAGCTGTGTGGCTTGGACCACCACCGCGACCAACAGTACCGCCGCGGCCGTGGAACAGGGTCAGATGAATACCCTGCGCTTTACAAAGATCCGTCAGAGCTTCCTGCGCCTTAAACTGCCCCCAGGTCGCAGCCAAATGACCTGCATCCTTGGCGGAGTCGGAATAGCCGATCATCACCATCTGCCGACCCTGAACGTACTCACGGTACCAGGACATATCCAGCAACTGCTGAATACAGGACTGGGCAGCATCAAGGTCATCGAGGGTTTCAAACAGCGGCGCAATCGGAATGTTCCAGCGCATTCCGCTGGCTTTCAGTAGCAGAATCACCGCCAGCACATCCGATGGCTCACTGGCCATGGAAATCACATAGGATGCCAATGCCGAACGTGGGCTATTGGCAACAGTGCGGCAGGTGGACAACACCTCACGGACGTTATCCGAAGGACTCCACTCCAGAGGAATCAGCGGACGGCGTTCCTGCAGTTCGCGCAGCAGATAGGACTGCTTGTGCTGCTCAGTCCAGGAACTGTATTCGCCCAGACCGTAATAAGCCGTCAGCTCATCCAGCACTTCAGCATGACGTTCAGAGTTCTGGCGAATATCGAGGCGCAGCAGATTCAGGCCAAAACAGTAGGCCCGGTGAATAATGTCGCGCAGCTTGCCTTCGGCAATGATATCCATGCCGCATTCGCGCAGGCTGCGATCCACCGCCAGCAGTGGCTCAATCAGCTCATCGTTTTCCCTGAGAATGGCCTGACTGTCGGCTGGCTGATCATGCAGCTCATTGTAGGCCCAGTTCTTGGTCGCAATCAGACTGCTGCTCAAGCGTTTAAGGAAGGCACGATAAGGCTCGCTTTCCTCGTCTCCCACCACGGCCCGAATCTCGGCGTTGCAGTCCGTCATGGAAAGCTCGCTACGCAGGTCGGATATATCGCTGATAAAGAGCTCAGCGGCCTGCCAGCGGGCCAGCAGCATCACTTCACGGGTCACTTCAGCCGTAACGAAAGGATTACCATCACGGTCGCCGCCCATCCATGACGCGAAACGAATCGGCGCCGCACTTAACGGCAGACGATGCCCGGTCGCGATTTCCAGCGACTCATCGAGCTGACGCAAAAAGCGTGGCATCGCGTTCCACAAGGAGTTTTCAATAATGGCAAAGCCCCACTTGGCTTCATCCACCGGAGTAGGTCGGCGGGTACGAATCTCGTTGGAGTGCCAGGCCTGACTGATCAGCTCTTTGAGCCGATCAACAAGACGCTGAGCCTCGGTGGTGTCATCTTCCAGACTGTCCAGACCACGCAGGCAATCAGCAATATCATCGTATTTCTGAATCAGGGTGCGACGCAGAGCTTCGGTGGGGTGTGCCGTCAGAACCAGTTCAATATCCAGATCCAGCATCTGCTGGTAGATCTGCTCTTTACTGATGCCCTGATGCTGAATACGCACCAGTTGCTGCGGCAGGGTGTCATCGTCCATAAGCTGATTAGCATCATGATGGCGGCGACGAACCCGGTGAACTTCCTCGGCAATGTTGGCGAGGTTCAGGAACTGGCTGAATGAACGGGTGACCGGGAGAATCTGGTCATCACTCAGATGAGTCAGCAGGGCTTCCAGCCGGCTGCGGCTTTCAGTATTACCGGCACGTCCCTCTTTGGCGAGATGGCGGATTTTCTCAATCGTCTCGAGAATGTCGCTTCCCAGATGATCTTCAATCGTTTTGCCCAGGCTATCGCCCAGCAGCCGCACGTTCTCTCGCAACGGCTGATGCACATCGGCCATGCTGCCTCCTTGTAGGTTCGGAAAGTGAAACATCGATGTTCGGTCTGATGCTGGCTTTCCTCGAGACACCTATCTTGGCAAGGCGCAATGCACTTGCCAAGGCAGCCTTTAGTCACAGACCTTCGGCTTTGGCTTCATCCCACAGGCTGTCCAGCACCTCGAGGTTACTCTGGGTCATATCGATATCACGCGCCTTTGCCAAGGTCTCAACCCGACGAAAACGACGCTCGAACTTACGATTGGCACGGCGCATCGCTGTTTCCGGATCGACCTTGAGATGACGGGCAAGATTCACGCAGCTGAAGAACAAATCACCCACCTCATCTTCCAGCGCATCCTGATCCTGCTGGGCACGTGCTTCCTCGATTTCATCCAGCTCCTCAATGAGTTTGGCTTTGACTGGCATAAATTCAAACCAGTCAAAACCAACAGATGCCGCTCGTTTCTGGATTTTCTGAGCTCGGTTAAGGCCTGGCAGGGTCTGGGGGACATCATCCAGCACCGAGTCGTTCATGCCCTTTTCCGCGCGTTCTTCGGCTTTAATCATCTCCCAGCGCTGCTTGATCTCAGCCTCGTCGATCGGGGTTGTCTGGTTATCGCTGGCCAGTGTGCCATCGGGGAAGACATGAGGATGGCGACGCAGAAGCTTGCTGACCAGCTGATCGACAATATCAGCAAAGGTGAAGTGACCGGCCTCTTCCCCCAGACGGGAGTAAAAAATCACCTGAAACAACAGGTCACCCAGCTCATCCCGCAGTTGTGGATAGTCTTTTTGCTCAATGGCATCTGCGACTTCATAGGCTTCCTCAAGAGTATGAGGAAGAATCGAATCAAAGGTTTGTTTGAGATCCCAGGGGCAACCCGTCTTCGGAGTGCGCAGTCTCGCCATCAAAGTGAGCAGATCGTTCAGGTCATGGCGGTCAGTCTTCTGGGTACTCATAGCATTCTCATTAGAGGCATAAAAGAAAAACGGGGCTTAAAGAACAACAGCGCCCGAAGGCGCTGCTGCTTGTCTCAGTTCTTGCGGTTGGAGGCCGCCGCCTGAGCATTGGTCTGAGCCAGCGAGCGTTGGCGATGCACATCAATCACATTGGGTAGCTGACCAATTTTGTCCATCAGACGGCCCAGTTGCTCAAGCCGACTGATTTCCAGTGTCATCGACAGCCGTGCAGTGCTGTGCACCTTGTCCGTATGGGTGTTGAAGGCAAGAATATTGACCTTCTCGTTGGACAGCGTACTGGTGAGATCACGCAGCAGGCCCGAGCGATCAAAAGCCTCCACCACGATATCCACAGGGTAAGTCTGCTCAGGCTCCTCGCCCCAGCTCACCTGCACGATACGCTGCGGCTCTTTCTCCTGCAGGGTCATCAGATTCTGACAGTCCTGGCGGTGAATCGAGACGCCACGGTTCAGGGTGATATAGCCACAGATGGGATCACCCGGCACCGGCGTACAACAAGAGGCAATTGCTGTCAGCAGGTTACCCACACCGAGAATATAGACGCCGCTGTCATCGCTCTTGTGCTTGTGCTTACGCTCGCGCACATGAACGATGTCCTGTTCTTCTTCTGCTGCACGAACAGGCTCAACCGCTTTCTGCACTTCATGAACAATCTGCGACAGACGAAGATCCCCGGCACCCAGTGCCGCGAACATATCCTCAGGAGCCTTGAAGTTCAGGTGCAGCGCAATCGGCATGAAGTCGATGTGAGCATCCATTGCCAGTCGGCGCAGCTCACGATCAACAATATGGCGACCTTCCGCCGCATTATCGTCCCGCGCCTGTAGCTTGAACCAGGCCTGTACCTTGGCCCGGCCACGGCTGGTCTGCAGATAGCCAAAGTTGGGGTTCAGCCAGTCACGACTCGGGGTGCCGCCCTTCTGGCGCAGAATCTCGATCTGATCGCCCGTCTTGAGCTTATAGGTCAGCGGAACAATACGGCCGCTGATCTTCGCACCACGGCAGCTGTGGCCGATTTCCGTGTGTACACGATAGGCGAAGTCGAGAGGCGTCGAGCCGTTAGGCAGGTCCACCACGTGGCCTTCAGGCGTAAAGACGTAGATCCGGTCCTGAGTAATGGAGTTTCGCAGCTGTTCGACCAGACCTGAGGCATCGCCGAGCTCTTCCTGCCATTCCAGCACCTGACGCAACCAGGCAATCTTGTCATCGTAGCTGGACGACTTGTTGTGTACATCCGTACCTTTGTAACGCCAGTGAGCACAGACGCCCAGCTCGGCTTCTTCGTGCATGGTCTGGGTACGAATCTGAACTTCCAGCCCCTTGCCATCCGGCCCGATAACGGCGGTATGCAGGGAACGGTAGCCGTTCTCCTTGGGTGCAGCGATATAGTCATCAAACTCATTGGGAATATGACGCCACAGGGCATGTACGATACCCAGCGCGCCATAACAGTCACGCACTTCCGGCACCAGAATGCGCACAGCGCGAATGTCATAGACCTGACTAAAGGGAATATTCTTGCGCTGCATTTTGCGCCAGATGGAATAGATGTGCTTGGCACGTCCCATCAGCTCGCCATCAATACCCGCATCAGCAAGACGCTCTTTCAGCAATGTCAGCACGTTGTGAATGTATTGCTGACGGTCCAGCCGCTTCTCATCCAGCAACTGGGCAATGTGTTTGTAAGCCGTGGGCTGAAGGTAACGGAAGGACAAATCCTCCAGCTCCCACTTGATATGACCGATACCCAGACGATGCGCCAGCGGCGCATAGATATCAAAAACCTCACGCGCGACCAGATAACGCTTCCGGCGGTTAGAGGACTTAACCACCCTGATGGCACAGGTTCGCTCCGCCAGTTTGATCAGCGCGACACGAACATCATCAATAATGGAAACCAGCATCTTGCGAACGTTATCGAGCTGGCTTTCCTGCTGGCCCAGCACCTGCTCCTTGATAGGACGCATTAGTGCGGTAATCGCCGCCATCTGCATGACACCATCAATCAGGCGGGCAACATCCTCACCAAACTGACTACGAACCTTATCCAGGCTCAGGCGTTGCTGACGTACAGCGCGGTAAAGCACCGCGGCGGTAATGGACTCATTATCCAGCTTCAGCTCAGCCAGAATCAGTGCCATTTCAAGCCCGGTGTGCAGGCAGTTCATGCTGGCGTTATTCCACTCATCGTCCTCGACTTCATCAGCACGAGGAGCGGCGGATTCGACCAAGCGACAGGCGTCCAGCAGAATTTCAGGATGGGTGATGGGGATATGCTCCTCCATCTTGCTCAACCAATTGGTGAGATCAACACTGCCATCATCCAGTAAATAATGGTCTTCGCGTACCTTGACCACTTACTGCTACTCCCTGTCCGGTCTCTTCAAGAGACTCTTTACATTGTGAGAAGGCAGGCAATACACCTGACCCTCCAGAGAAAATCCGATCATCGCTGGCAATCCTCGCCCACGCTGACCGGACTGTGTTTCCGTCAGCGCCAGATGCCGCGCTTTCCTGCCTGTGCCCGCGCTTTTGGCGCTGGCTCAAACACCGCAATAGCCTCGAGATGAGCCGTTTGCGGGAACATATCCATCGCCCCCGCCTTAAGCAGGTGGTAACCCGCTTTGGCCAGAGCCGCTGCATCCCGCGCCAACGTAGCCGGATTGCAGGAAATATAGACGATGCGCTTGGGCTTGAGTGCCGCGATGTGCGCAATAGTATGCAAAGCCCCTGCCCGAGGCGGATCAAGAATGACTTTATCGAATCCCTGACGTGCCCAGGCGTGATGGCTAAAGTCCTGGCTAAGGTCAGCCTTGCAGAACTCGACCGCCTCAAAGCCCTGTTCACGGGCATTGTCATTCCCGCGATCCACCATGCTTCGCGTACCTTCAACCGCGACAACCTGAGCACCGGCGCGGGCTGCAGCCAGACTGAAGTTGCCAAGACCGGCGAAGAGATCAAGCACACGCTCACCCGCTTTCGGGGCCAGCAACTCCATTGCCAGATCCACCATGGCTTCGTTCATGCCTGCATTGACCTGAATGAAATCATCCGGGGTAAAAACAAACCGAACGTTCTGATGCGGCAGAGTATAAACCAGACCGCCCTCTTTTGGTGCGTCAGTAACACATTTAGCCGCACCATCGGCGCTCATCTGTAACCACAGCTGAACATCACGCTCATGCGCCCAATCAATCGCACTGGCCAGCCAGTCTTCATTGGCGTCCTTCACCAGGCGCAGCTTGATAGCAATACCGTTATCACCGGCTTCAAGCTCTACATGACCCAGATCTTTTTGCTCAGGGTAGCGCTTAAGCAGCTCACGAAGAGGACTGATTAATGCTTCAAGCCGCGTTTCCAGCACAGGGCATTCCTGTACATCCACCACTCCCTGACCACCCCGCTCGCGAAAGCCCAGTGCCAGTTCATGGCTCTCATCTTGCCAGCGCAGCGCCAGATGTGCAGTTCGACGATAGTGCCAGGGCTCACGATGAAGAGTCGGCAGCCACTGCTTTGGAACCACATTGCCCATGCGCTTAAGCTGCTCCGCCAGCGCCGGCTGCTTCATGGAAACGGCTTGCCCGGCACTGATGTGCTGGGTCGCACAACCACCGCAGCGGCTGTAATGCTGGCAGCGGGGCTCAATACGCTCAGGGGAAATACTGCGCAGCTCATCCACGATCGCTTCGCTGTACTTGGCGTGTACCGAGGTCATTTGGGCACGTACCTGCTCACCGGGCAGCGCACCTTCAATAAAGACCGGACGCCCGTAATCATCACGGGCAAGACCACGACCTTCAGGCGTCAGCTGCTCTACCTCAAGCTCAAGCTTCTGACCCACAGACCACATAGGCGCGGTACTGTGCTGCTTGCTCTCCGGGCCCTTGGCCAAGGCAAAAGGCTTGGTTGCCAGAGGAGCTGGTTTTTTGGGTCCGCGATGCCTCACTGATTTTCTCCCTGCTGGGCGGTAAAGACACCCGTGGACAGATAACGATCTCCGCGGTCACAGATGATGCAGACAATGACGGCGTTCTCGACCTGAGTACTCAGACGCAGTGCTCCGGCAACCGCGCCACCCGAGGAAACGCCACAGAAGATCCCCTCCTCTGTCGCCAGACGACGCATAATGGTTTCGGCTTCGGTCTGGTGAATATCGAGTACCTGATCAACCCGCGCAGGTTCAAAGATGGAGGGCAAATACGCTTCGGGCCAACGACGAATGCCGGGAATGCTGCTGCCTTCTTGTGGCTGCAAACCTACAATCTGGATATCCGGATTTTGCTCCTTGAGAAAACGCGAGGTTCCCATGATGGTTCCCGTCGTACCCATGGAACTGACAAAATGCGTGACCTTGCCTTCGGTCTGCTGCCAGATTTCAGGGCCTGTACCCTGATAGTGCGCCAGCGGATTATCCGAATTGGCAAACTGATCAAGCACAATCCCCTTACCTTCGGTCTGCATCTGCTTCGCCAGATCTCGCGCACCTTCCATGCCCTGCTCGCGCGTCACAGAGATGATCTGAGCCCCGTAAGCCGTCATGGCATCACGACGTTCCTGGCTCATGTTATCGGGCATAATCAGCACCATTTTATAGCCTTTGATGGCTGCAGCCATCGCCAGCGCAATCCCCGTGTTGCCAGAGGTGGCTTCAATCAGGGTATCACCAGGAGTGATCTGGCCACGAAGTTCGGCCTGCACAATCATCGACAGCGCAGGACGATCCTTGACGGAGCCGGCCGGGTTATTTCCTTCCAGCTTGCAGAGGATCACATTCGACGTATTACCGGGCAGACGCTGCAGGCGTACCAGCGGAGTTTTTCCGACATAGTCTTCAATGGTTGGGAAGGTCAGGGTTGAAACAGACATTATGCTTCCAGTCTCCTGGGCTAGCCGGCCACACCGCAAGGCTGACAGGTCTTGGTAAATACAGGTAGAGGGCGTCCCGGCTCAGGCCGAGAGCACCACAAATGCCAGAGCGTAATCAGCTTCGTCACTGAGGCTGATATGCCAATGGGTCGCCCCCATCGCTTGCGCCAGCGTCAGGGCCTTGTCCGTCAGCACCAGCCGTGGCGCTCCGGATTCATGGTTAAGCACCTGGATATGGGTCATGGAAAGTCCACGACCAATCCCATGACTGAGGGCTTTAGCTGTTGCCTCTTTGGCCGCCCAGCGCTTGGCAAGCCAGGGCACAGGGTGTGCAAGTTCCTGATAGCGCACGAGCTCTTCAGGCCCGAGAATTTTACGGGCGAAGCGCTCGCGGGTCTTGTCATGGATAGCAGCGATACGAGCGACCGCTACCAGATCCGTACCGATACCACAGATCATCTTACTGGCGCGCGTTCAGCATCAGGATTTTCATTTCTGCCACCGCTTCTTTCATACCGATGAATACCGCACGGGCAACAATGCCGTGACCGATATTCAGCTCATGAATCTCGGGAAGCGCAGCAATTGGCTCAACGTTCTGATAATTCAGTCCATGACCGGCATTAACGACAAGACCAATTTTGCTGCCGTGAGTGGCCGCTTTGGCAATACGCTTGAACTCAGCCTGAATCTCCGCTTCGCTTTCTGCATCCGCGTAGGCGCCAGTATGCAGTTCAACGACCGGCGCCCCACAGCGCTTTGCGGCGTCCAGCTGAGCTACGTCCGGGTCAATAAAGAGAGAGACTTCAATTCCCTGAGCAGACAGACGCTCGCAGGCATCGCGAATACGCTCCTCCTGGCCGAGCACATCCAGCCCCCCTTCGGTGGTCAGCTCTTCACGCTTTTCAGGCACAAGGCAGACATGCTCAGGATTGATTTCCAGAGCGAAGGCGATCATCTCTTCGGTTACCGCCATCTCGAAGTTCATTCGCGTCAGCAGGGTTTCGCGCAGAATGCGAACATCACGTTCCTGGATATGACGGCGATCTTCCCGCAGGTGAACGGTAATGCCATCAGCGCCCGCTTCCTCAGCCAGTTGCGCGGCATACACCGGATCGGGATAACGGGTGCCGCGCGCCTGACGCAAGGTCGCGACGTGGTCGATATTGACGCCCAAAAGAATACGATTTGGATGCATCAGGAAGTCTCCCTGGCAGGAAAGAATAGTGATCGGCTATGCAATGGCCGATCACCCAATAAAGGTTTTAATGCTTCTCGAAACAAATGTTTGGCGACTTTGCGCACTCGCATCTGTTCATAATCATCATGATGAATAGCAAGCAGCGCCTCGCCGGGATAGGCCGTCCAGCCCTCCAGCGCAGGAACAAATCCCTGGTCTGGTAGATAGCTATAGGTCTGTCCAACTTCAACTGCCGCCATGCCACCTGAATGGCGGTCAAGCTCGAGGCCGACACCCAGCTCCTGCAGCAGTTCTTTCTCAAAGCGTCGCAGCACAGGCTCAACTTCTTCGGGATCCGTAAGGTGATTCAGCGCCCACTCATAGGTGGCATAAAGCCTTGGAGCAGGAACCCCTTCCTGTAACAGCCGGCATAACAGCTCGTTGAGATAAAAACCGCTGATCAGGGCCTTGCCCTGCAGATGGGCTCCCATCCCCTGAAGCTCGACGTTTTGCAGTGTCTTCAATGAAGAGCGCCCGCGAACACTCAGGAGTACCGGAAGGAAGGGCTGCAGGGTGCCGCGCAATTTGGACCCGGGGCGACGCGCCCCGCGAACCAGTACTCCGACACGCCCTTCAGAGAAGGTAAAGTACTCGGCCAGAATGCTGGTTTCACGATAGGGGCGGCCATGCAGCAGGAAGGCAGGCTCTGCGTCAAAGCCGCTCATGAGGGATTAGTCTTTGTCAGTGTAGCCAAGACTGTGTAGCGCACGCTCATCATCCGCCCAGCCATGCTTAACCTTAACCCACAGGTTCAGCATCACCTTGGCATCAAACATCCGCTCCATGTCCAGGCGAGCATCACGACCGATAGTCTTGATACGGCTGCCCTTCTCACCAATCACGATTTTCTTCTGGCCATCGCGTTCAACCAGAATCAGCGCATGAATATGCAGGGTGCCTGAGACCTCATCCTGACGAAATTGCTCGATTTCTACCGTCACGCCATAAGGCACTTCTTCACCGAGTTGACGCATGAGCTTTTCACGCACCAGTTCAGCGGCAACAAAACGCGAGCTGCGATCGGTAATCTGATCTTCAGGAAAGTGATGAACACCTTCAGGAATATGCGCACTCACCAGTGTTTGCAGACGGTCAACGTTATGACCCTGATGCGCAGAAATCGGAATGATATCCACAAAGGCCATTTTTTCCGTCATTTGCGCAAGCCAGGGCAGCAGCTCTTCCTTGTTCTCCAGACGGTCAATTTTGTTCACCGCCAGAATCACCGGGCAGTCAACATTTTGCAGCTGTTCAAGCACCATCTGGTCTTCTTCAGTCCAGCGGGTGCGGTCGATCACAAAAACCACCAGATCAACATCTTTCAGCGCAGCGCTGGCTGTTTTGTTCATAAAGCGGTTAAGCGCACGCTCACCGGCTTTGTGAATTCCCGGAGTATCAACGTAGATGGTTTGCACATCATCTTCCGTATGAATCCCCAGAATCTGATGACGCGTGGTCTGAGGCTTACGTGACGTGATACTCAGCTTCTGACCCAGAATATGGTTCAGCAGGGTCGACTTACCGACATTGGGACGCCCGACAATAGCAACGAAGCCACAGCGGCTGACGGGAGTTGAATCTGTCATTTGAGGTTTCCTAAACGTTCCAATGCGTTTTGCGCCGCGGCCTGCTCGGCAATACGGCGACTACTGCCCGTTCCCAGCGTGGGAACATCCAGCAAATCAATAGTGCAGCTCACCGTGAAGATCTGGGCGTGAGCCTCACCTTCAATCTGGGTGGTGTCATAGGCAGGCAATGAAGCGCCCTGGGACTGCAACAGTTCCTGCAGACGGGTCTTCGGATCTTTCTGCGTGTCGTTCAAATCCAGCTTATCGATGCGTGAGGCATACCACGCCAGCACACGTGCCTTAGCGGTATCCATATCGCTATCCATAAAGATAGCACCGATCAATGCTTCCATCGCATCGGCCAGAATCGACTCACGGCGAAAACCGCCGCTCTTCAGCTCACCAATGCCCAGATGCAGGTGATCACCCAGTTCAAACTCGCGGGCGATTTCAGCGAGGGTGACGCCTTTGACCAGACGCGCACGCAGCCGACTAAGCTGACCTTCACGCGCTTCCGGAAAATGGTGATACAACGCTTCGGCGATCACACAGTTAAGAATGGAGTCGCCCAGAAATTCCAGACGCTCGTTATTGCGGTTACCGCAACTGCGGTGGGTAACAGCCAGCTCCGCCAGCGTGGGGTCCTTGAACTCATACCCCAGACGGCGAAACAGGCGATCTAATTGATTACTCAAGGCTTCACTGCTTCGTAATGATGACTAAAAGAAATAACGACTGACATATTGTAGACAACAGGGACACGACGTTCATAGGTCAAATCGACATTCCACTGACGTCCTTCACGGGAATAGCGCAACGCTCCGTCAGGCAGACGGATATTGTTCACCTCAAGGCGTTTCTGAATGGCCTGACGAATCCCAGTACCACCAAGAGAGGAGATATCCTGATCCGTGGTGACATCCTGAAGAATCGTTTTTACCGTCCGATTCTCCAGATATTCAGGAATGATCTTCATGGCCAGCAACACTAGCGCCACGAAGACCATGATATTTAGCATGGAGAACAGCGTCATACCTTGCTGTCGCGCGTACATAAAAGCCCTCAGAGACTAGCGAATGCGCCCGTTGTTGCTGAAGCTATGCAGAATATTAAACAGGCCATCCCAGTGGAACCAGATATAGAAGGCCTTGCCGACAATATTGTGCTCGGGCACGAATCCCCAGTAACGGCTGTCGTTACTGTTGTCCCTGTTATCACCCATCATGAAATAATGACCGGGCGGCACTTCCCATTCAGCCTCAACGGTCGGCCGGCCAGGTACCTTGTAGATTTGGTGGCTAACCGGGCCGAGTTGTTCCTGAAAGAGTTTAATCGCTGGTGCACCTGGCGGAATATTGGAAAGAAACTGCTCAGGGACTTCCTCACCATTGATATACAAACGTTTGTCGTAATAGGCGATGTGATCGCCGGGAACACCAATGACACGCTTAATGTAGTTGATGCTGGGATCGCCAGGATAGCGGAATACCATGACATCGCCGCGCTGGGGCTCACCAATCTTGACCACTTTTTTATTCAATACCGGTAAACGAATTCCATAAGAGAACTTGTTTACCAGAATGAAATCGCCAACATCCAGCGTGGGTTCCATGGAACCCGAAGGAATCTGGAAGGGTTCGACAACAAAGGAGCGCAGGAAAAAGACGACAAAGAGTACGGGAAAGAAAGATTTCGCATATTCAATGGGCCAGGCTTCACGGGTCAGTTTGGTGAGGACTTCCTCATCCGTCACTCCCTGATGCACAGCCAAGTCCCTGGCTGCCTCACGACGACGTCGGAAGTAGACCAGATCGGCCAGCCAGATCACGCCACAAAGAATGACGGCCAGAGAGATGTAGAGAGGAAAATCCAGATCCATTAACTATCCACCTTGAGTACGGCAAGGAAGGCTTCCTGAGGAACTTCAACGTTACCCAGTTGCTTCATGCGTTTTTTACCTTCTTTCTGCTTCTGTAAGAGTTTCTTCTTACGACTGACGTCACCGCCATAGCACTTCGCCAATACGTTTTTACGCAGTGCTTTAACGGTAGTACGGGCGATAACATGTGCCCCAATTGCCGCCTGAATAGCAACATCAAACATCTGACGAGGAATCAGTTCCTTCATCTTTTCACAGAGTAGACGACCACGATACTGAGAGTTGTCGCGGTGCATGATCACGGCCAGAGCATCAACACGGTCACCATTGATCAAAATATCCAGTCGCACCATGTTGGCAGGCTGATAACGCACAAAGCTGTAATCCAGCGAAGCAAAGCCACGGCTAACGGACTTGAGTCGATCAAAGAAGTCCATGACAACTTCACTCATGGGCAGTTCATAAATCACCTGCACCTGAGTCGCCATGAAATGCATGTTTTTCTGAATGCCGCGTTTCTCAACGCACAGGGTAATCACGGAACCGAGGTGTTCCTGTGGCACCAAAATATGCGCTTCACAGATCGGCTCACGCATTTCCTGGATACGGCCCGGATCAGGCAGACGAGAGGGGTTATCAACATAGACCACCTCCCCCGTCGACATTTCAATCTCATAGACCACGGTAGGTGCAGTGGTAATCAGATCCAGATCGTACTCACGCTCAAGACGCTCCTGGATGATTTCCATGTGCAGCATGCCAAGGAAGCCACAGCGGAAGCCAAAGCCCAGAGCATCGGAGCTTTCAGGTTCAAAGAACAGCGAGGCATCATTCAGCGAGAGCTTATCCAGCGCATCCCGGAAGTCTTCGTAATCATCGGAGGTTACCGGGAACAGACCTGCATATACCTGAGGTTTAACCTTCTGGAAGCCCGGCAAGGATGGCGTATTTTCATCACGAGCGCTGGTCAGGGTATCCCCCACGGGCGCACCGTGAATGTCCTTGATACTGGCAACGACATAACCTACTTCACCGGCGCAAAGTTCTTCCTGAGGCAGACGTTTGGGTGTAAATACCCCCAGCTGATCCACCTGATGAACCTGGCCGGTCGAGTGGACTTTGATCTTGTCTTTAAGACGCAGCACACCATTCTTGATACGAACCAGCGAGACCACGCCAAGGTAGTTATCGAACCAAGAGTCGATAATCAGCGCCTGTAACGGTGCATCAAGGTCACCCTCCGGAGGAGGAATGCGCTCGATCAATTGCTCAAGAACATCTTCTACACCCAGTCCGCTCTTGGCGCTACACGGGGTCGCATTGGTCGCATCAATACCGATGACGTCTTCAATTTCTTTTTTGACACGCTCTGGCTCTGCCTGCGGCAGGTCCATTTTGTTCAGAATAGGAACGACTTCCAGTCCCTGATCCAGCGCGGTATAGCAGTTAGCGACAGACTGCGCCTCAACACCTTGCGCGGCATCAACGACCAGCAACGCTCCTTCGCACGCAGCGAGTGAGCGGGACACTTCGTAGGAAAAGTCCACGTGTCCTGGGGTATCGATAAAGTTCAGCTGATAGGTTTCGCCGTTACGAGAGGTGTAATCCAGAGTCACGCTCTGCGCTTTGATGGTAATGCCGCGCTCACGCTCGATATCCATGGAATCGAGAACCTGCGCTGCCATTTCACGGTCGGAAAGGCCGCCACAGACCTGAATAAAACGGTCCGCCAGGGTGGATTTCCCATGGTCGATGTGGGCGATGATGGAGAAATTTCGAATATGCTTAAGACTGCTCACGGAACCAGACACCAATTGAAAAGGCAGGCCGGGCGGCCTGGGGCAAAGCCGGCATTCTAGCGGATTTAAGCGCGCTTAGCATCCTGCCGGACAAGAAACTCCCCGCCCGATAGAAACAATTTTACTGTCAGCCTGGCGCAGGACGCTGACAGCACCAACAACCCATGAAAAAAGAGCAGCCGAAGCTGCTCTTTTTATGGCGTCACCAGCACAGGTTATCTGCCCTGAGGACGCCTTGGATCACGCCTTTCACATGACCTGAGACTCAAGTCTTACTCAAGACGCAGAGGCAAGAAGATCGGCGAGCCTTTACGGACAATTTGCATGGGAACAGAGCGGCCTTTAGGCAGTTTTTTAACGATTTCTTCCAGTGATGACACCGAGTCGACTTTCTTGCCGTTCAGCAACGTGATCACGTCACCTGGCTGAATACCTGCAGAGAAAGCAGGACCCTGTTCAATCTGTTTGACCAGCACACCGTTATCCACCTGAGCCTGAGTTTTTTCATCGTCCGACAGGTTGGCGACGGAGATGTGCAGGACACTCATGATTGCAGAATTAGTGGTGCTGTTACCGTGATCATCAACCAGAATGTTGGTTTCATCATCAGGTAGCAGGCCGATGGTGACATCCAGATCCTGTTCTTTGCCATTACGGATAATGTGCATGGTGGCCACAGAGCCAGGCTTCACCCGTCCGACAAAGTGTGGCAGATCAGCAGACATGTTGATGGGTTTGCCATCGAAGGCCAGAATCACATCACCTTCCTTCAGACCCGCCTGCGCTGCAGGGCTGTTAGGCAGAACGCGGGCAACCAGCGCACCGGCAGCTTTATCAAGGCCAAAGGACTCGGCCAGATCACGGTTCACTTCCTGAATCAGCACACCCAGCCAGCCACGTTTAACATGACCATTGTCTTTTAGCTGGTTGGCGACATCGATCGCGACATCAATCGGGATGGCGAAAGAAAGACCCATGAATCCACCGGAGCGGGTGTAAATCTGGGAGTTGATACCAACGACCTCGCCATCCATGTTGAACAGGGGGCCACCGGAGTTACCAGGGTTGATCGCAACGTCAGTCTGGATAAAGGGAACATAGTTGTCGTTGGAGAGACTGCGGCCCAGCGCGGAGACGATGCCCTTGGTGACGGAGTAATCAAACCCGAAGGGGGAACCAATTGCGACCACCCACTGCCCGACTTCCAGACTGCTGGAATGGCCAATTTTCACGGTGGGAAGGTCATGGGCATCAATCTTCAGGACCGCCAGATCAGAACGGGGGTCCGCACCGACCAGCTTGGCATTCAGCTCACGGCGGTCATTTAGGCGCACCACAATTTCATCTGCACCGTTGACCACATGGTTGTTAGTCAGGATGTAGCCATCAGAGGAAATGATGAAACCTGAACCCAGGGAGCGCGGCTCTTCACGCTTGAGAATTTTACCGCCGCCCTGATTGTCTGGCATGCCACGCTGCATACCAAAGAAATGCCGGAAAATTTCTGGCATCTGCTGTAATGCAGGATCATCGGGATCAATGGCCATACCGCCATTGGAGGAGTACTCAACATTCTTGATGGTACTGATATTGACGACCGCCGGTGCTGCCTGCTTGACCAGTTTGGTGAAATCCGGCAGTTCATCGGCACGGGCACTACTCATGAACGCTAACGCCACACAGGCGACAGCAATCCATGTCTGATACATCTTTCTCAACATAAAATTACCTGCCTTTTCCTTCCAGTAATCGAATCGGCACCAGCTCAACACTCTCTTTTGACCCATTTTTTATTGTCATATTGTCGAGGATGACAGGCTGCCACTGGCCACTGGCGCATCTCCCGCTGATCCTGCGGGAGTAAAGGAACCCGGCACCAAGTCCGAGTAACCCGATCACCAGTGCACCGCCTTCCGGCAAGCCCACGAAGGTCGCTCCCCCCAGCCCGATAAAAAGGCCGAGAAGAGGCAGGATATATACCATCAGAGACATACGAAGCAGGGCATCCGGTCTTAAGCCCAGACGAACTTCGTCACCTTCTGACAGGGTCATATCCTCAGGCAGTGGCAAGCGCATGCGCTGGCGCTTACCTTCCCCCATTGAGTTCAGAAGCCCCTGCCCGCAACCGCTTTTGAGCTTGCAGGCACCGCAAGTGGAACGCCGGGTCGTTTCGACTTCGACCTCTGTGGCGCTCAGGCTGACAACCCAGCCGGACTCCTCCAGCCACTCGCCATCACTTTTCAGGACTTCAGTTATTGTGTTCATTGGCATTCTTCAGATGATTGATCACAGACAAGGCCGTATCAGGACTGAGATCGCCCGCGACTGTGACATAGCAGTCACCGGCCGGACTCAGCAACTGTCGCGCCAGTACGGTTTTACCCTGACGTTCCATGCTGCCTTCAAGCCGTGGTTTCAAACCCAAAGGTTCAATAAAG
The DNA here is from genome assembly GCF_046614695.1 of Pokkaliibacter sp. CJK22405. NCBI lineage: Bacteria > Pseudomonadati > Pseudomonadota > Gammaproteobacteria > Oceanospirillales > Balneatrichaceae > Pokkaliibacter > Pokkaliibacter sp. CJK22405. The sequence goes on along the minus strand of NZ_JBKKHQ010000007.1, from coordinate 24,609 downwards.
ACGCTAAAGCTGCCTTCTTTGCCGGCATAGGTCATAACCTGCTGATCCCCGCTGACATCCTGTGATTTGAGCTCAAAGCCCTCCGGCTTCCAGCCCAGTTGCCAGGGCGACATCTGATCATCCATTCGTTGCTGGTGACGCTGAAGGTAATCACCCAGGCCATCGCCCAGACGAATGTAATGACCACTTCTCAGGCTTTCAGGCACCGCTGACTGAACGCCATCAGTGCTGTAGCTGACAGGCAATGCTGAACTTGCACCCAGTCCGAAACGACTGGAGCCAACATCCTGCTCAAGTTGTGCCACCTGAGTGCTGTCACTAGCGCTGCTCTGATCCGCAGGCGAACCAAACCCGACTCCTCCCGGTAACCAGTAACTGGCTCCGACAAAAACAACAGCAGCAAAAGATGCAGCTACCGCCAAGTGACTCAGAGGTTTGGTCCATGACTGAAAACGATTAACCGTCTGCTGTTCAGGTTCATCGTCGATGGCCCACCGGACACGATCTGCCAGCACGTTATCCCCCATGGGACGTTCGTGCAAAGCATCACTGATCATCTGATAGTGATGCCAGGATTTACGCAGTCCGGAAGCATCATCGGCCTGTGCCAGCAGTCGCCTCAGACTCAGCTCGTCTGACTCTCCATCAAGGAGAGCAGACAAGTGTTCCCGGCTCTGCTCGTTCATAGTGTTTATCCTCAACCCGTTTAGGGAAGTGTCTGCCCGACACATCTACTAGCTTAGAGAGGGTGTCGGGGAATAAGTTCCCGCGAGATACATTCTGTTATACCCCGGGAAAAATCTCCGGGGCCTGTACTTGTTGCGGCATCCTGCAATCCCCTGAGGGCTCATCACTCAGAGTAATGGAGCAATTTCCTGTTCGATCGCTTCTCGCGCCCGAAAGATTCGTGATCGCACCGTACCGACAGGACAATCCATTACCGCCGCGATGTCTTCATAACTCAGGCCGTCAAACTCGCGCAGCATCAAGGCGACGCGAAGATCTTCCGGAAGTTTGGCCAGCACTTCCTGGATTCGGGTTTTCAGACGATCCCGATTAAGCTCGTGCTCGGGAGTATCCCGGCTTTTCAGAGCCTCATTACCTTCCACCAGCACAGCATCATCCGCCAGAATATCCACATCAGGAGGCCGACGTCCGCGCGAGACAAGATAGTTTTTTGCGGTATTGACAGCGATTCGATATAGCCAGGTATAAAACGCACTTTCACCGCGAAAGTTTTTGAGAGAACGATAAGCCTTGATAAAGGCTTCCTGCGCCACATCCATGGATTCGGAGTGGTCTTTCATAAAGCGCTGCACCAGCGTCAGAATGCGATGCTGGTACTTGATGACCAAGAGATCAAAGGCCCGCTTATTGCCGCGCTGAGCCTGGCGTACCAGCGCCAGATCTGATTCATCGTGTTCCAGTGACACCACCTTCCCCTTTTTCCTGGAGACTATAATCTGACCCGTAGCGGAGATTCCCCCAAGCAGCAGAGACATCCAGACATAAGGGTTACATCAGGTTGATGGGGAGCTATTTTGCCTGAGCAACGGAGTGATCCCCACAGAGGAAACAGAATGTAGCATTAGTGGCTATTCACTGACGAGCAGAGTCAGAAGCTGCATACGTCAGTGCCAACACCCGCCAAATGGCCATTTCAGGCAAGCGAACCTCCTTGCCGGAGACTTATGACCACCAGCAATTGGGCAAGTTCCCCATGAAGCAGCGTTTTCATCCTTGCTTGAGGACAAATTCGCGGCACTCTGGCGAGCCGCACTCTTTTCTGCCGGGACAATCCCAGTAAAATGCACGGATTGCGTCGGCATGGCGCCTTTACCACAGGGAAGCCCGCAGGAATGGCAGAACAAGAATATGACGTGCTTATCATCGGCAGCGGTGCCGCAGGACTGACTGCAGCCCTTCATCTTGCCGATCACTTGAAAGTGGCCGTGCTCAGCAAAGCCAGCCTGCATAGCGGCTCGACCTTCTGGGCTCAGGGCGGTGTTGCCGCCGTGTTGGATGAGCAGGATACCGTCGCTAGCCACATCAGTGACACCATGGAGGCTGGCGCTCAGCTTTCACGCCCGGATGCGGTGCGCTTTACCGTTGAAAACGGCCCTTCCGCCATCGACTGGCTTATCCGTCAGGGAGTGCCCTTCACGCGTGATGAACAGGGTCGTGAAGCCATGCCCTTTCATCTCACCAAGGAAGGTGGCCATAGTCATCGACGCATCATTCATGCGGCCGATGCCACAGGCCGTGCCATTGAGCAAAGTTTGCTGTCACAGGCCACGGCCCACAGCAACATCACCATGCTGACTCATTTTCTGGCAGTGGATCTGATTACCCGACGCAAGCTGCGTTTGGAGGGTAATCGCTGCGAGGGCGCCTATGTTCTCAATCTGGACAGTGGTCATGTGGAAGTTTTCAAAGCCCGCTTTGTGATTCTGGCCACTGGCGGCGCCAGTAAAGCCTATCTGTATACCAGTAACCCGGATGGCGCGTCCGGTGATGGTATTGCCATGGCCTGGCGAGCAGGCTGTCGCGTTGCCAACATGGAGTTCAATCAGTTCCATCCGACCTGTCTCTATCACCCCCAGGCCAAGTCTTTTCTGATTACAGAGGCGCTGCGTGGTGAAGGCGCGCATTTGACGCTCCCCGATGGCGAGCGCTTTATGTTCCGGTTCGACCCGCGAGGCGAGTTAGCCCCGCGTGACATCGTGGCCCGCGCAATTGACCATGAGATGAAGCGCCTGGGTCTGGATCATGTCAATCTGGATATTTCCCACCGCGAGCCGGAGTTTATCCGCGAGCATTTCCCCACCGTCTATGAACGCTGCCTGAGCTTTGGCATCGACATGACCTCGCAACCTATTCCCGTCGTTCCCGCCGCCCATTACACCTGTGGTGGAATCATGACAGATACCCGTGGGGCCACTGATATCGGCTGCCTGTATGCCGTAGGGGAAACAGCCTTCACCGGGCTTCATGGGGCTAACCGGCTGGCCAGTAACTCGCTGCTGGAGTGCATCGTCTATGCGCGCGCCTGTGCGCAGGACATTCTGACCATGAATGACAACCGCCCGGCCAGCGCTGGCGCTCCCGCCTGGGATGAAAGCCAGGTCACGGACTCGGACGAACACGTCATCATCAGCCACAACTGGGATGAGCTGCGTCGTTTCATGTGGGATTACGTCGGCATTGTGCGCACGACTAAACGCCTTCAGCGCGCTCAGCATCGTATTGATCTGCTGCAGCAGGAAATCGCCGAGTATTACAGCAACTTCAAAATTACGCGCGATTTGATTGAGCTTCGTAATCTTGCGCTGGTTGCCGAACTGATTATCCGCTCCGCCATGCTTCGCAAGGAAAGCCGGGGCTTGCATTACACCCTCGATTACCCGGAACTTTCTGCTGAAATCCGCGATACCGTTCTGGCACCAAAACATTATCCTTGGCCGCGCTCATAAAGAGCAGCCCGCTGAATTTGGCCACTGTTTCAGGCTGCACTATCAGACTTGAGTGACTGATAGCGCAGCCTGACCTGCAGGCGCCGCCATACTTCACTTTCCATGGCATCGGCAAAAAGCACCAACGTCAGCGTTCTTTTTTTCTCGCCTGGCTCCAGGCCATAAGCATAAAGAATGATGCAATAACGGCTCAGCCAGCAGCCTGTCAAAGCCACAGGAATCCAGCCATCCTCAGGCAGAGATACCGCCCAGTCATGGCGATACCATCGAATTCCACTGATTGCAGTGCGGCGCAGATACCAGCACTCCAGCGCATAGAGTGCCATTGTCAGCAGAGCGGTTAACAGGGTGTAGCGCCAGTCAGGCAAGAACAGCGCAGAGGTCAGCGCCAGAACCAGCGCAAGATTGAGCACTAAAGAGGAGAGACGGGATGGACGAAGGCTCGCCATCCCCATCGAAAAACCTGACGACATACTTCACTCCCTGAAGATGACGCAAGCCAGTTAAGCAGCATTAGCCTCAGGCGGGCTGAACGCGATCCAGAATAATTTTGACGATACGCGCCAGATCAGGATCCTCTGCCGTCGTGTGCTGCATAAACCAAGAGAATAGATCCGTATCTTCCTGTTCCAGCAAGCGCACGTATCGCTCCTGATCCTCTCGCGGCAGCTGTGCGAAGACTTCTTCAACGAACGGTACCAGCAGGACATCCAGCTCCAGCATTCCGCGGCGACTCTGCCAGCGGAGGCGGCGAACATCCACATCGCTATAGACGTTGGACATGACAACACCCCTCAACAAAAACCCCGCGATTATAGTGGTTGGTGCAGGCGAACCCAAGCATCAGTACGATTCCTGACTTGCAAGGAACAGGAGTCACCCCCATGTGTTGGCTATCAGCGCAAAACCGGCGCCGGTTCGGCTTTACGGCGCAAGCAATGTTATGATGCTGCCGCAAGCCCTCCATTCTTTGAGTTCCTATCTGATTGATGCCCTATGAACAGTTTCTGGCAAGCGTTTCTGCAACAACAAGGTGCCGCCTGGAATGAGGACGGCGTGCAATATCACTTCGCGGCGCCACCGGCTGACCGCCCGCGCCTGATGGATCTTTCCCATCTTGGCGTGCTGCGCTGCGAAGGTGAAATGGCAGCAAAATTTCTGCAAGGCCAGCTGACCTGCGATGTAAATGCCGTCAGTGCAGACAACAGCGTGCTGGGCGGTCTGTGTACCCACAAAGGCGCTCTGCTATCGTTGTTCCGTCTGGTGAAGGATGACACCGGTTATCTCTTCGGCATGCGCCGAGACATGGTCGAATCCACCCGCGCCACCCTTGCCAAATACATCGTCTTTTTCAAAGCCACCCTGAGTGATGCCAGTGATGACTGGGTCCGCCTCGGTCTGACCGGTGAAGGCAGCGACAACATTCTTCAGGCACTCTTTGATGATGCGCCTGAGACACCGGGACAGGTTATGGCGATTGAAGGCGGCCATGTTATCCGCATTGCCGGTAATGAACCGCGCTTTGAACTCTGGCTATCTCCTGAACGCGCCAAAAAACTCTGGGTGCCCATTACTGAACACGCCTTCTTCACCAGCAGCGAGCTATGGGAAGCCGAGGAAGTTAAAGCGGCCTTACCGGACATTACCCCGGCGACAGTTGATACCTTTATCCCTCAGATGCTTAACCTGCAGGCTCTGGGCGGCATCAGCTTCAAGAAAGGCTGCTACACCGGACAAGAAATTGTCGCACGCATGCAGTTTGTCGGTTCGCTTAAGCGCAACATGCATCTGGCCAGTGTCAGCAGCAAGGTGAAGCCCGTGGCCGGTGCCACCCTGACTAGTGAAAAGCGTGAAGTGGCGGGACAGATCGTGCGCGCTGCTCGCATTGGCGAGAACAGTTACCAGCTTCTGGCGGTACTTTATCGCAATGAGCTGGACGCACCAATCTGGCTGACAGAAGATAGCAGTGCCACACTGAACATCAGCCAAGAGCTGCCTTATGAAATCGATCCGGAAGTTTTCGAAAGAAACCGTCCCAAGCTCTGATCGTATTTCCGCGCTGAATAAAAAGAGACCACTAGGGTCTCTTTTTTTTATGGTCGATCAGGCTTCAGAAAGCTCATAGTGCGCGGGCAATTGCCAATCAATCGGCACTACCCCCCGCTCTTGCAACCAGAGATTGGCCGCCGAGAAGTGACCGTTACCGATAAAGCCCCTATGAGCTGACAAGGGTGATGGGTGAACGCTTTCCAGCACACAGTGGCACTGGCGATCAATCACCCGGCCTTTCTTCTGGGCGTAGCTGCCCCACAGCATAAAGACCAGACCCTCACGTTCACGATTAAGCTTTTCAACCACAGCATCGGTAAAACTTTCCCAGCCTTTTCCCTGATGCGCCCCTGCCTTGCCCTGTTCCACCGTCATGACGGCATTCAGCATAATGACACCCTGCTCCGCCCAGGGAATCAGACAACCATGAGGCGGCGGCTGAATACCCAGGTCACGTTGCAGCTCCTTGTAGATATTCACCAGTGAGGGAGGAACGCGAACGCCAGGCTTCACTGAGAAGCACAGACCGTGAGCCTGACCTGGGCCGTGGTATGGGTCCTGCCCGAGAATCACGACTTTCGCCTGATCAAACCCGCAGTAATGAAAGGCATTAAACCAGTCTTGCGAGCGTGGGTAGATCACTTTGTGCGCATCTTTCTCAGCTCGCAGAAAGCCTCGCAGCTGCTGCATATAAGGCTTGGCACATTCTTCATCCAGCCAGGGCTGCCAGCTTGGGTCGACATTCAGGCTCATGAGCGCTCTCTTACTCCAGCAAATATCATCATGGCGCTATTGTAACAGCCTCACTCAACGCTCTTAACCCTAGGAAACACCCTACTTGCCAGTCCGCACGACAGCCGCCAAGATACATAGATCGTTGATTGCATGAAGGAAGTCGCCAATATGGCCGTTCAGAATGACACGCCAGCGGTTGAAGACACTGCCAAAAAGAGTCGCCGCAAGATCAGCATCTCTCTGAATATCTCAACCCTGAGCCTCATTCTCTCCGCCGTGGCGATTCTGCTTACTGTGAATCTCTGGCTGTGGGTGCCCAGCCCCTGGGCCAGCAAACTGAGTTTTCAGGTTGAACAGATGACCAGCCAGTGGAAAAACGATACAGCCACCATTGAGGCGGATTATCGCGACTGGAAAGATCTGCTTACTGAACAAAAAGCTCAGGCCGTGCGCATGGAAACCATGCTGACCAGTCTGGAGTCGGCACTGAGCGCCAGCAGTAATCAGAAAATGCTGGATCTGTTGATCGAGCAGGAAGTGAGTTACCAGGCGTTCCTGGCTAACCTGAAAAACGGTATGGAAGAGATGAGCGCCATGGTGCGCGGTTCACGCTCGTGGCTCGATGAGTACAACCTGCGCATGACCACGGCAGAAGAAGCCAGTCGTCTGCGCCTTGAGCGCCTGAAACAACTGCAGAACAGCATCAAGCGCAGCGTTTCTCAACCCATGCCAACACCTACGCCTGTAGCTCCACCGACTCCCGCCAGCTAAAGCAGGCTTTCAGCCCTACAAAAAAAGCCCGACGTTTCCGCCGGGCTTTTTTTATTCGCATGACGCTCAATGCGTCTGCTGATCCTCAGACCTCCGGACGCATGGCCGGGAAGAGGATCACGTCACGGATGGAAGCCGAATCGGTGAAGTACATCACCAGACGGTCGATACCGATACCTTCACCGGCGGTCGGTGGCAGGCCGTATTCCAGCGCGTTAACGTAGTCTGCATCGTAGAACATGGCTTCATCATCACCTGCGTCTTTCTCTTCCACCTGCTGACGGAAACGCTCTGCCTGATCTTCCGCATCGTTAAGCTCGGAGAAGCCGTTGGCAATCTCGCGGCCACCGATGAAGAATTCAAAGCGGTCAGTCACATGCGGGTTGTCATCATTACGACGTGCCAGCGGGGAAACTTCTGCCGGGTATTCGGTAATGAAGGTCGGCTGATCAAGCTTGTCTTCTGCACAGGCTTCGAAGATTTCTGTCTGCAGCTTGCCAAGACCCCAGGTCGGTTTGACATCAATACGCAGGGTTTTCGCCAGGGCTTTAGCCTGATCAAAGTCAGTCAGCTGCTCTTTGGTGATATGCGCATTGAAGTGCAGTACTGATTCAATCATCGACATGCGCACGAATGGCTTGCCAAGGTCATACTCCGCGCCCTGATATTTCAGGGTGGTGGTGCCCAGTACATTCTGTGCCAGCGTACGCAGCAGCTCTTCGGTCAGGTCCATCAGATCTTTGTAGTCCGCATACGCCTGGTAGAACTCCATCATGGTGAACTCAGGGTTATGACGGGTCGACAGACCTTCGTTACGGAAGTTACGGTTGATCTCGAATACGCGCTCAAAACCACCGACAACCAGACGCTTTAGATACAGCTCAGGGGCGATACGCAGGTACATATCACGGTCAAGCGCATTGTGGTGAGTAATGAATGGACGCGCGGATGCACCGCCAGGAATGACCTGCAGCATCGGTGTTTCGACTTCAAGGAAAGCGCGCTCATTCATGAACTGACGGATGCCCGCCACGATCTGTGAGCGAATTTTGAAGACGCGACGGGATTCCTCGTTACTGATCAGGTCGACATAACGCTGACGGTAACGCATCTCGGTATCCTGCAAACCTTTGTGTTTGTCAGGCAGTGGACGCAGTGCCTTGGTCAACAGACGTGGCTCGGTCATATCGACGTACAAGTCACCCTTACCGGATTTGCACAGCACACCTTCAGCCGCAACGATATCGCCCAGATCCCAGGTTTTGATATCGGCCAGAGTCTCTTCTGCCAGCGCCTTGCGGTTAACGTACAGCTGCAAACGGCCACTGACGTCCTGAATAACCATGAAAGCACCACGGTTCAGCATCAGACGACCGGCCACCTTAACGGTGATGTTCAGCTCAGCCAGCTCTTCCTTGGTTTTCTCACCGTAGGTGGACTGAAGGTCCGCCAGCAGATGATCGCGACGGAAGTCATTCGGGAATGCGATGCCCTGATCGCGGCGCGCCTGCAGGCGCTCACGGCGAAGAGCAACCAGTTTGTTCTCGTCCTCAAGGGTTTGAGGAGCTTGCGTTTCGTTAGTCATCAAGGATTCCTTCGAAGCGACGCCGGCTTACAGGCCGGCTTTCAGGCTGGCGACGATGAAGCGGTCAAGATCACCATCCAGCACCGCCTGGGTATTTCGGGTTTCCACACTGGTGCGCAGGTCTTTAATGCGCGAGTCATCCAGTACGTAGGAGCGGATCTGGCTACCCCAGCCGATATCGGCTTTGGAGTCTTCCAGCTCCTGAGCCGCTTCACGACGCTTTTGCATCTCCAGCTCATAGAGTTTGGCTTTCAGCTGCTTCATGGCGAAGTCACGGTTCTGGTGCTGAGAGCGCTGGCTCTGACATGCCACCACGGTATTGGTAGGCATGTGGGTAATACGCACTGCGGACTCGGTACGGTTAACGTGCTGACCACCGGCGCCGGAGGCACGGTAGACGTCAACGCGCAGGTCGGCAGGGTTAATTTCGATGTCGACGTTATCGTCAATTTCAGGTGAGACGAAGACCGAGGAGAAGGACGTATGACGGCGATTACCGGAGTCAAAGGGTGACTTACGCACCAGACGGTGAACGCCGGTTTCTGTGCGCAGCCAGCCGTAGGCATACTCGCCTTCGAAGCGGATAGTGGCACTCTTGATGCCCGCCACTTCACCGTCTGAAACTTCGATGATTTCCGTCTTGAAGCCTTTGGCTTCGCCCCAGCGCAAAAACATGCGCAGCAGCATGCTGGCCCAGTCCTGTGCTTCGGTACCACCGGAACCCGCCTGAATGTCCAGGAAAGCATTGTTGGGATCGGCTTCGCCTGAGAACATACGGCGGAATTCCAGGCCTTCAAGCTGGGTCGCCATACCGTCCAGTTCGCTCTGGATTTCTGCAACGGTGTCTTCGTCTTCTTCCGCCGCGGCCATTTCCAGCAGCTCAGTGGTATCTTCCAGACCCTGAGTCAGGTTTTCCAGCGTGGTGACGATGACATCCAGAGAAGCGCGCTCACGCCCCAGATTCTGGGCGTTTTCCGGATCATTCCAGATGGCGGGATCTTCAAGTTCGCGGGTTACTTCGATCAGACGTTCTTTCTTGGTATCGAAGTCAAAGATACCCCCTAAGCACGTCGGTACGCGCCTGCAGGTCTTTGATACGAAGAACGATTGGGTTGATTTCCATCAGTCTGGCCTTGCGTCAGTACAGAGCAGCGACTCACCTGCTCCGCCAGAGGAGCCAGACTCACTGCATCGATTCGATAAATGAACCGCGCATTTTAGCCGAACTTGCCCCCTCTGAGAACGACGAAACGCCGTTCTGTCCGGAGTTTTTTCAGTCCCTCAGGACGCAGGCATCGGTGTCAGGGCATGTCAGGAATCAGCTTTCAAACGTGCCTTTTACCTGAAGGACGCCGTTTTGTTTAAGCCAGCGACCTCGCGCCATCACCCCATCAATGCTGAGGTCGTCATTGAGCAGCAGAAGGTCTGCATCCTTGCCTGTGGCCAGCACACCCTTCTGGCTCAATCCCAGCAATTTTGCCGGTGATGATGTCACAACGGGCAATACCACCTCGAGCGCCATCCCCTGTGAAACACAGCGCTTTACCTCTTGCCAGAGACTACTGATCTCTCCCACGCCGATGCCGACAACCTGACCTTCTGCGTCAAAGATCGGCAGGCTGGCCTGGCCATCCGAGCTGAAAGTAATCTGGGAAACCGGCACGCCTTCCTGAAGCAAACGCTGCAGCCCTTCCGCACAGCTGACTTCGCCCCACTTCATCAGGCCACCGGTACTGGTCGTAAAGTCGACATAGCCACCTCGCTGGGCAAAACCGATCGCCTTCTCAAAGAGTGCGGCACTGCGGTTAATATGAGTGACCTGCAGCTGGCGCTTGGGCAGATCAGTACTGGCGAACAACGCATCCAGCAGTGTCAGCTGATCCGGCGCATCGCCCATGTGAATAAGCACGGTTCCCGCCTTGCCCGAAAGCATGCCGCCGACGCGAGAAGCGGCGACGATCTTTTTCAGCTCTTCCAACGTAGGCTGTGAGGATCGGTTATCTGCCACGGCGATCTCACCTGTACCGAGCATCACATCGACCAGTAACAAGTCACGCTCGATGCTGCCCGTCAGCGTTTTCACCGGTACCTGATAGGAGCCGGTGTGGCAGTATGCAGAAATACCTTCGGTGCTCAGTGCTCGCGCCTTGGCAACCAGATCCTCCAGTGAGCGGCTCACAGAATCCGTCCCCAGAGCACCTATCAGCGTGGTGACACCTGCATTAACCGCCTGACTGAGCTGCATGGGAGGAACACGAGTGTGCGGACCGCCTTCCCCACCTCCTCCCGTAATGTGTACCAGTGAATCAACCAGCCCCGGAATCAGGATTTTTCCGCTGGCATCCAGCTCTTCCCAGAGGAACGAGCCACTCAGCTCAATCGTGGAGTCAATCGCGGCAATACGGCCATCGGCGATCAATACATCGCGAAGTCCCAAGGGCGCAGGAGCAAAGAGGTTGGCATTGCGAATCAGAGTAAGCATCTAATCCTCCCCGAGGATCGTGGGCAGAAAAGCCGGGATCGTCATCAGAGCCTTTAACGTCAGACCCTGAGAAATGGTGGCGCATTCAACTGTGGGTAAAACGTGAGTTCAGTGTAGATGCCCCGGCTGTGGATAGCTTAGGTGAGGGGCTCGGCGTGATCGACCAGCAGCTGCAATCTCGTCTCACCACGAAACTCGTTCACATCCAGCTTATAGACCAACCGCGCCTGTTTAGCGCTGTTGGGCCAGACCGTCAGATCCGCATTAAAGTGAATTGCATCCAGTACCTGACCTGAGCCAGGTAACCGCAAGACCAGCTTCAGATGCCGCTCACCGACAATGCGTTGCTGCTGTATGTCAAACTCGCCGACAAAGGCAGGCTCCGGGAAATGCTGCCCCCAGGGGCCGGCGTTACGCAGCATCCAGGCGGTATCCAGCTGAAAATCCTCAGAGGCAAGCGGCCCGTCGACTTCGATCATGGCCTGTAGATCCTTCTCCTGCAGCATACGCCGCACTTCAGCATCAAAGGCCTGACGGAAACTGTCAAAATCCTGAGTTGCCAGCGTGAGTCCAGCCGCCATTGCATGACCACCAAACTTGGCGATCATCCCTGGGTGGCGGCTATCTACCGCTGCCAGCGCATCACGAATATGCAATCCGGCAATAGAACGAGCCGAACCTTTGATTTCCCCGTTCTCACCTTGAGCAAAGGCAATGACCGGACGATGCAGGCGGTCCTTGATGCGTGACGCCAGAATGCCGATCACGCCCTGATGCCACTCGGCCTCATACAGGCACACGCCCCAGGGCTGATCTTCTTCAGCCAGTGACAGGCGATTCAAATGCATCAACGCCTGATGCTGCATGTCCTGCTCAATTTCACGACGAGCCAGATTCATCTGATTCAGCTGATCGGCATAGAAATCCGCCAGCTGCGGTGTTGCGGTCAGCAGGCATTCAATTCCCACCGACATATCATCCAGACGACCTGCAGCATTCAGACGCGGCGCCACAGCAAAGCCAAGATCCGAGGCGACGATCTGACGGTGATCGCGCCCGGCCACCCGCAGCAGAGACAAAATACCCGGACGGGCTTTGCCTGCCCGAATGCGCTGTAACCCCTGATGTACCAGGATGCGGTTATTGGCATCCAGTGGGACCACATCGGCCACCGTTCCCAGCGCCACAATATCCAGAAACTGTCCGAGATTAGGTTTTGTGCGTTCGGCAAACCAACCTCGTGCCTCCAACTCCTTACGAAGCGCGACCAACACATAGAACATCACGCCGACGCCACACAATGACTTGCTGGTAAATCCACAGTCGGGCTGATTCGGATTCACAATGGCATCGGCTTCGGGCAGCTGCTCACCAGCCAGGTGGTGATCGGTGACGATGACATCCCAACCTCGCGCTTTTGCTGCAGCAACACCGGCAATACTGGCAATACCGTTATCCACTGTAATCAGCGCTTCTGTATCAGCGGGAAGGTCTGCCACCAATTCAGCACTCAGGCCATAACCGTAGTAGAAGCGGTCAGGCACCTGATAATGCACATGCTCCGCGCCCATGGCACGCAGTCCCAATACCGCAAGCGCCGTACTGGTCGCACCGTCACAGTCAAAATCGCCAACGATGCAGAAATGGCTACCGCGTAAAATATGATCCGCAATCAGGCTGGCTGCTTTGTCCATCCCAAATAGCTGGTTATCCGGCAGCAGCCCATCAAGTGTGCGACACAAGTCAGTCTCGGTGGCAATGCCCCGTGCAGCGTAAATACGCGCCAACAGTGGCGGCAGCTCTGCAAGAGAAGCAGGTAACGTGGCAGGCAAGGAACGAACGCGGATCTGTTTAGAGGACATGCAAAGCTCGTGATGACAGGGCAATTCAGTTATTTCGGCGCAGGAAACCAACTTGGAATACGACCCGTGAGATGGTATCCCGCCAAACCGACCCACTCTCTCAGGCCAACAGATAATTCATAAAGATTGGCGGACATATTGGTATTGATGTGCTGTTCACCTAGAGGAAAGGCTCGATAATCAACAGGATAGGCCACTACATTCCAGCCTTGCTGCCGAAAAACGCCCATGGCTCTTGGCATGTGATAGGCCGAGGTGATCAGCAGAAAAGGCGCATTGTTGCTCCCCTCTTCCCTGGCCTTGTCTTTCCAGGGTGCCAAGCGTGTGGCATTTTCCGCCGTATTGCGGGCGTTATTCTCAATGACCAGTGGCGCGGTGACACCGATACTGCGAAGCCAGCGCTCTCCAACCACCGCACCGGCAATATGTTGGCGTAACGGGTTTCCGCTGGCACCGCTGATGAGCACTCGCGCCTGCGGATAGTGTTGCAGCAACGCCGGCACCACCATGTAACGCTCGGCTGCCCAGTTGAATTCGTCACTCTGATGTACCGCTGACAGCTCAGCCTCCTCTCCCCCGCCAAGTACAATAATGCCCGCAATTTCAGACGGCAGGCTTGCAGGCTTCGGAAAACGGTTTTCCAGAGGACCAATGAGATAATCACCCACCGGCCAGAAGGCCATTACGGTGAAGAATAGGATAACAGTCATCAGCAGATGACGACCCCAGGAGTTACCCCGTCGAATCAGCCACCAAGACAGCAGAAGTAAAACGAGACAAAGCTGCTCTGGTCGCATCAGAAACCAGAACAGCTTTGCACCGTAGTAGAGAAGGGTTTGCATCCCTGGCGATTAGCCTGCCAGGGTCTTGACCATGTGCGCCTGAACTTCACGAAGGTCATTGCTGATCACATCGTAGCTTTCAGGACGCTCAAACAGGTCTTTCATGGCTTCCGGTAATGCAGGAGCCTCAAGACCAGCACGCAGGACCGCATCCGGGAATTTGACCGGGTGCGCTGTCGCCAACGTCACCATTGGCGTTCTGTCATTACGACGACACTGGCGGGCAGCAACAACACCAATCGCCGTGTGCGGGTCCAGCAAGTAACCGGTATCAGCGTGCACCTTGGCAATCATCTCGACAGTGGCATCATCATCGACACAATGACTGGCGAACAGGCTTTGTACTTCCGCCCAACGCTCACTCTCCAGTTCTACCGATTCATTACGGAAGCGCGCCATCAGCGCATCCACCTCTTCGCCTTTGCGGTCATACACCTCAAACAGCAAACGCTCAAAGTTGGAGGAGACCATGATGTCCATGGAAGGCGACAGGGTATGAACCAGAGACTGGCGACTCATGTCGTTGTTACTGATCACTCGGTGCAGGATGTCATTACGATTGGTCGCAACGATCAGCTGATCAATCGGCAACCCCATCTGCTTGGCCAGATAACCTGCGAAGATATCGCCGAAGTTGCCTGTGGGTACAGAGAAAGACACCGGACGATCAGGAGCACCCAGCGCCAGACCAGCAGCAAAGTAATAAACGATCTGGGACATGATGCGCGCCCAGTTGATCGAGTTAACAGCACCAAGACGACGGCCTTCAAGGAAAGCCTGATCAGCAAAGCTGTCTTTGACCATCTGCTGGCAGTCGTCAAAATTGCCTTCAAGAGCAATGTTATGAACATTGTCTGCCAGCACCGTTGTCATCTGGCGACGCTGTACTTCAGAGACACGCTGATAAGGATGCAGGATAAAGATATCGACACGTTCACAGTGACGGCAGCCCTCAATGGCGGCAGAGCCGGTGTCACCGGACGTCGCGCCCATAATGACCAGACGCTCGTTACGCTTGGCCAGAACATGGTCCATCAGCTTGCCCAGTAGCTGCAGGGCAAAATCCTTGAACGCCAGCGTTGGGCCATGGAACAGCTCCATCACCCATTCGTTACTGTCCAGCTGCTGCAGTGGAGCAACGGCCTTGTGACGGAAGACGCTGTAGGTGTCTTCAACCATCGTGCGGAAGGTTGAATCATCAATGCAGCCACCCAGAAATGGGCGAATCACATTGAACGCCAGCTCGCTGTAAGGCAGACCACGCCAGCTCGCTATTTCTTCATGGGTAAAGCTTGGCAGACGCTCAGGCACATACAGGCCGCCATCACTAGCAAGGCCCGCCAGCAGAACGTCTTCGAAGCCCAACGACTGGGCTTTACCACGGGTACTGATGTATTTCATGACTTCTATCTCAACCCAGATCCAGTTGTTCAACGCGCAGGCGGGTAACCGGACCCATGACATCTTCCAGCGACTCAATCGCGGCAATGGCCTCGTTCATCACACCTTCACGAACACGCTTGGTCAGCAGAATGACCGGCGCATTATCCACACCGTGCTCTTTCTGCAGTAACGCTTCGATGCTGATGCCAGCCTTGCTGAAAATAGAGGTGATTTGCGCCAACACTCCAGGCTTTTCCACCACCTGCATACGCAGGTAATACGCGGTTTCAACAGCAGCAACATCCAGTACCGGCAGGTCAGAAAGGTGATCAGGCTGGAAAGCCAGATGAGGAACACGGTTGGTAGGATCACTGGTCAGAGTACGCGCCACATCAACGATGTCCGCGACAACAGCGGAGGCGGTAGGTTCAGCTCCCGCACCCGCTCCGTAATAGAGCGTCGGACCCACGGCATCGCCCTGAACCATCACCGCATTTTTAACGCCATTGACGCTCGCCAGCAGACACTTGCTGGGAATCAGAGTGGGGTGAACACGCAGTTCAACGCCCTGCTCATTTCGACGCGCTACGCCAAGATGCTTAATGGTGTAACCCAGCGCTTCTGCATAAGTCACATCTTCAGGCGCAATCTTACTGATGCCTTCAGTGAAGGTTTTCTCAAATTGCAGAGGGATACCAAAGGCCAGCGACCCAAGAATGGTCAGCTTGTGGGCCGCATCAATCCCTTCAACATCGAAGGTAGGATCGGCTTCGGCATAACCCAAGGCCTGAGCCTCCGCCAACACATCGGCAAAGTCGCGGCCTTTCTCACGCATTTCGGTGAGAATAAAGTTGCCAGTACCGTTGATGATCCCCGCCAGCCACTGAATTGTGTTCGCCGTCAGACCTTCACGGATAGCCTTAATAATAGGAATACCGCCCGCCACAGATGCCTCAAAAGCTACCATGACATTCTTTTCCTGGGCAGCTGCAAAGATCTCGTTACCATGAACAGCGATCAGCGCTTTATTCGCAGTCACGACATGCTTGCCGTTTGCGATCGCCTGCATTACCAGCTCATGTGCCGTATCGTAGCCACCAATAAGCTCAACCACGATATCAATTTCAGGGTCATTGGCGATGGCCATAATATCGGAGGTCGTGCGAATACCTGTCAGGTCTATATCCGTGCGTGGGCGGCGAATGCTGACCATATCAATAATGATCTGGCGTCCTGCCCGACGTGAGATTTCTTCCGCGTTGCGTTTGAGGACGTTAAGAGTACCCGCACCGACAGTACCCAAGCCACAAAGGCCGACTTTGACAGGTTTCAAACTAATACCCCGATTTCACAGGTTAAACCGCCGCCCGTTATAGTCATTTCGAACATCAGATGTCCGGCATTTTTGAAGGCTGACGGAGTCGGATCAGGAGGTCGATCCGACCTAGACGTTATTGCCGCAGCGTCCGAAAAACCGTGCGATTTCCCGGCCCCTGCGTTAAGGAGGGTACACATTAAGTGGCAGGGTAGCGCCTGTCAACGAAGACAGGCGCCTTGCTCTTCCTTTATAACCCCAGGCTCTTAACCAGCTCATTTGCAGGCATATAGCCTGGGATCATTTGCCCATCAGGCGTGATCAAGGTGGGAGTTCCTGTCACCCCAAGGGTCACTCCCAGCTCATAATCCGCAGCAACCGGGTTCTCACACTTTGCACTCCCCGGCACACTCCCCTGCTTGGCAGCGGTAATGGCCGCCTGCGGATCGTCCGAGCACCAGACAGCAACCATCTTGTCATAGGTAGGCGTATTCAGACCGGTACGTGGAAAGGCCAGATACTTCACAGTAATACCCTGGGAGGTGAGCTGACCCAGCTCCGAGTGAAGCTTACGGCAATAACCACAATCCACATCGGTAAAGACAAACAGTGTGGAACGCTCTTCTCCTTTGGCCGGGAAAATGATGGCATTCTCATCGGGAACAGACGCCATGAGCTCAGCACGGGACTTCTGCTGTTTGATTTCAGTCAGATTGCGAAAGCCCTTATCAGTCGTCTGGTAAAGATTGCCCACAATAAAGTGTGATCCATCCTCACTGGCATACAGCGAGTCTCCGGTCGCCAGCATAACTTCATACAAATGCGGCATTTCGGAAGGTGTAATGCTGGAAATGGGCAGGTCGGGATAAGCTTTGGTAAGTGCCGCAGTGATGGCCTCTTCGGGGGTCGACTTAGCCGCCTGTGCGACTGCAGTAATGAGCATCAGGAATGACAGCAGGAGGTGACGTATCTTCATGTTTGATCCTCGGTGTTTTCTACTAGGACTCATAAACACACCATGAGTTCCACACTGTGCATCAAGATAGCGACTCCGGACCCTCATGCCCAGAGCAATAACACCAAAGAGATCAGACCATCAGCGACATAACAGTGACTAACCACGCGGATGATGCTGCTCGTGCAATGCCTGCAGTCGGGCACGGGCGACATGAGTGTAGATCTGCGTCGTCGACAAGTCAGCATGCCCAAGCAGCATCTGCACAACGCGTAAATCCGCGCCGTGATTCAGTAAATGTGTCGCAAACGCATGCCGCAGTGTATGGGGCGAGATATCCGTTCGGATACCAGCGATCAGGGCATACTTCTTGATGGCATGCCAAAAGGTCTGCCGCGTCATCTCTCCACCACGGCTGGAAGGAAAAAGCACCTGCAACTCCATACCGATCAGCTCCGGTCTGGCCTCACGAAGATAGCGCTGAATCCAGCTGATCGCCTCCTCACCCATCGGTACCAGCCTCTCCTTCCCCCCTTTACCCCATATCCGAATCACACCTTGCTCAAGACTGATATTACTTAACTGTAAGCCGATCAACTCACTGACTCGCAGACCACAGGCATAGAGAACTTCCAGCATGGCACGATCACGCAAGCCAATAGCGGAGGACAAGTCAGGCGCCAGTAGTAATGCCTCAACATCAGCCTCGCTCAAAGCATCGGGAATAGGCCGGACATGACGAGGATGACTTAACAACGCCGTAGGGTCCTGCTCAATTAACTGCTCCCGCAGAGCAAAACGATAGAACCCCCGTAAACAGGACAGGTAACGTGATATGGACGAAGCGCTGGCATCCTGATCAAACAGGCTATAGAGATAACCCTGTAGCTGATCACTATTGGCCTTAAGCACCTCTATGGATTGCCTCTGACACCAGAGAGCAAACTGCGTTAGATCACGACGGTAGGCTTCAAGACTCAGCTCACTTAACCCTTTCTCAAGCCAGGCGCTATCCAGAAACCGAGCAATATTCCCCTCATGAAGATCACTAAGCTCCGCTTTGCCCACCACGCCTCACCTCTGCATCAGGAGATTCAGAAAAACAAAAAGGTGGCCTAAGCCACCTTTTTGTCGAACCGTATCAAGAGCGGTCGTTCCGAACGCCTTAAGCGTTTTTGGAAACGATTTTCTCTTTGATACGTGCTGCTTTACCAGACAGGTCACGCAGGTAATACAGTTTAGCCTGACGAACGTCACCACGACGCTTAACCTGGATTTCTTCTACAGTTGGGCTGTAGGTCTGGAAAGTACGCTCAACGCCCACACCGTGGGAGATCTTACGCAGAGTGAAAGCAGAGTTCAGGCCGCGGTTACGCTTGCCGATTACAACGCCTTCGAAAGCCTGCAGACGAGTACGCTCGCCTTCTACAACACGTACCTGGACAACCAGGGTGTCACCTGCGCCAAACGCAGGAATTTCTTTGCTCATCTGTTCAGCTTCGATTTGCTGAATGATCAGGTTCTTGCTGCTCATCGCTCGCTCCTAATATATCGTTCGCGCTGCCTTAAGAGGCTTCTTCTGCGCGAATAAATTCTGACAAAAGCTTTTGCTGTTCTTTGGTCAGCTCAAGGTCTTCCAACAAATCCGGTCTACGCAACCAGGTTCTTCCTAGTTGCTGCTGTAGTCGCCACTTGCGGATTTCTTCGTGATTTCCACTCAGAAGTACCGGCGGGACTGTTTGCCCTTCCAATGTTTCAGGTCGTGTGTAGTGCGGACAATCAAGCAGCCCGTCACTGAAAGAGTCTTGCTCGGCGGATTCCTCACGGCCCAGAACTCCCGGAACCATTCGCGCCACGGCATCAATCATCACCATGGCAGGTAACTCGCCCCCACTGAGAACAAAGTCACCAATGGACCACTCAGAATCGACTTCAGACTGAATCAGTCGTTCATCAATACCTTCGTAGCGCCCTGCCACCATCAAAAGCGATGGATAGGCAGCCAACTCTTTCGCCCCCTGTTGATCCAGCTTGCGACCTTGCGGCGACAGGTAGATCACGTGAGGCGGCGTCTCGCTGGCGGACTTCGCAGCCTGAATGGCATCCCTCAGAGGCTGAATTTTCATCAGCATCCCGGGGCCACCACCATAGGGGCGATCATCCACGGTCTTATGCCGGTCGTGGGCATAATCCCTCGGATTCCAGCACTTCAGCGTCAGTATTCCTTCCTTTACTGCACGTCCCGTCACGCCATACAGGCCAACGGCACGAAACATCTCAGGAAAGAGCGTTACAACACCCAACCACACAGCGCTCTCCTCAGAAACTGGAGTCCCAGTCAATGACCAGGCGACGCTGCTCGAGACTTACTTCCTTTACATTGTTCTCTGGCAGATAGGGAATCAGGCGTTCCTGATCATCCACACTGTCAGAACTTGGACTCACGACCAAAACATCGTTAGCCCCAGTGGCCAGCATGTGGTCGACAACACCAAGACAAACGCCTTCGGTATTAACCACAGTCAAACCTTCAAGTTGATGCCAGTAAAACTCGCCCTCTGGGAGGTCGGGTAACTGGTTCAGATCAACGTGGATATCCGCTTCGCAGTAATGCTTGGCGATATCTCTGTCATCACAACCTTCAATATGAGCAATTAGCCCCTGGCCATGATGTTTCCATTGATCAATGACGACCTCTCGCCACTGACCGTTAAGCTGTAACTTCCAGGGAGTATAGGCAAAGATGTTCTCCATCGGTTCTGCAAAGGAGTAAACCTTTACCCAGCCTTTAATGCCGTACACCGAGGTTATACGCCCCATGACGAGCTGTTCTTGATTGCTTTGCATCAGGCGTTCCGGAAATCTCAGCTTCTATATCCTAAAAGTTATGCCGCGGCCTGAGCCTTGGCAGCATCTTTGATCAGCTGGGCAACGCGATCAGAAGGCTGTGCACCTTTGTCAGTCCAGTAAGCTACACGCTCAAGGTCCAGCTTCAGACGCTGTTCACCACCGCGAGCGATGGGGTTGAAGAAACCTACACGCTCAATAAAGCGACCGTCACGCGCATTGCGCTGGTCAGCAATAGTGATGTGATAGAAAGGACGCTTTTTGGAGCCGCCACGAGCCAAACGAATAGTTACCATGCGCGATCGTTCCTTTATTGAGTTGCGGATGGGTTTTGATATCGCCCATCGTTCGAAGTACCGACCCAAGCTTCGTGGGCTAAGGCCGAGTTATAAGGCGCAACATTCTATGTGAATCAGGCGCCCAAGAAAAGCATTTGTTCAAAAAAACAGCAACCCGCCGAAGCGGGTTACATAAGCGATCTTGCCAGGACTCAGAAGCGCGGCATTCCGCCACCGCCACCACCCATACCGGGAGGCAACATTCCTTTCATATTACGCATCATTTTGGCCATGCCGCCCTTGCCAGCGACCTGCTTCATCATCTTCTGCATTTGTTTGTGCTGCTTAAGAAGACGATTAACATCCTGAACCTGAACACCAGAACCCATCGCGATACGACGCTTGCGAGAACCATTGATTAGATCGGGGTTACGACGCTCTTTGGGCGTCATTGAACTGATGATCGCCTGCATCTGGCGCATGTTCTTTTCAGCAGCGCCCATATCAGCATTTTGCGTCAGCTGTCCCATACCTGGCAGTTTGGACATCAGGCCAGCCATGCCGCCCATGTTATTCATCTGCTGCAGCTGATCACGGAAATCCTCGAGATCAAAGCCTTTGCCTTTTTTGATCTTGGACGCGAGCTTCTCTGCCTTGCTCTTGTCCATTTTCTGTTCTGCTTCCTCGATCAGAGAAAGCACATCACCCATCCCCAGAATACGCGAAGCCACACGATCAGGATGGAAAGGTGACAGCGCGTCACTCTTTTCACCGACCCCAAGGAACTTGATGGGTTTTCCGGTCAGGTAACGCACTGACAGCGCGGCACCACCACGGGCATCACCATCGGTCTTGGTGAGGACGACACCGGTAAGGGGCAGCACATCATTAAAGGCCTTAGCGGTATTCGCGGCATCCTGACCCGTCATCGCATCAACAACAAACAGGGTTTCGACCGGCTGCACTTCCTCATGCAGGAATTTAACCTCCTGCATCATGGCTTCATCGACATGCAAGCGACCGGCGGTATCGAGAATCACCACATCATGATGCTGTATGCGCGCATGAGCGATAGCGGCCTTGGCAATATCCAGTGGTTTCTGGTCTGCCTGACTCGGGAAGAAATGAACGCCGACCTCTTTTGCCAGCGTTTCGAGCTGCTTGATCGCAGCGGGACGATAGACGTCCACCGATACGACCATGACTTCTTTCTTGTGGCGCTCTTTCAGGAATTTGGCCAGTTTTCCTGCAGAGGTAGTTTTACCCGCCCCTTGCAGACCCGCCATCATGATCACCGCAGGCGGCTGTACTGACAGGTTCAGCGCTTCATTGGCCTCCCCCATGATGGAGACCAGCTCCTGCTTCACAATCTTGATGAAGACCTGACCTGGCGACAAACTGCGGGCAACTTCCTGACCAATCGCCCGCTCTTTAACCTTACCAATAAACTCTTTAACAACCGGCAGAGCTACGTCGGCCTCAAGCAACGCCATACGAACATCACGCAAGGCTTCCTTGACGTTGTCCTCGGTCAGCTTGGCCTGTCCGGTGATATGCTTTAATGTCTGGGACAAACGATCTGTGAGATTATCAAACATTGAGATGCCCTTGATGATCATCCGGCGGATTAACGTGCCGAACGTATCTGTAACAATAAAATTTCCGCTATTATATCCGACGCGTCGCCAAGGAACGAATCTCTGTTGAGAAGTTCAGGTTCAATAGGCGCGTTCACTCTCGAACGGACACATAACACATGATTCTTATTGGTGCTTATATTCTTGCAGTCGTGGCGTATCTTGCCGGCGGTTTTCTGCAATCGAGCACACTGATGGGCAAGCCTCTGGCCTCCCGCCAGCAGATAATGCTGCTGGGCCTTGCAGGTGTACTGTTTCAGGCAGTAACCCTGTCCCACAGCCTGTTCACACTTGGCGGACTACGCTTCGACTTCTTTATTACCGGCTCGCTGATTTCCTGTCTTATTGTGGCACTGGCACTTGCCAGTGCGTTATCACGCCCGCTGGAAAACCTCTTTGTCTTCATTTTCCCTCTGGCTGCGACCACGATTTTACTCAGCGGCCTGATTCCAGCCCAGGGACGCTCCCACGAATACAATCCGGGCGTCGACCTGCATATAGCCTCATCCATCATTGCCTATGCCTTCTTCACACTGGCACTCGTACAGGCTTTGCTGCTCTACCGTCAGAACTGGCAGCTCAAACATCACAAGCCTGCCAGTTTGACAAAAGTGCTACCCCCTCTGCAAACCATGGAGAAGCTACTGTTCGAACTGATTTGTGTGGGTCTGGTGTTTTTGACTATCGGGCTTATCAGCGGCTTCATTTTTGTACAGAACCTTTTTGCCCAGCATTTAATCCATAAAACCATACTTTCACTATTGGCCTGGCTTATCTTTGCAACACTGGTTATCGGCCATTATCGCTTCGGCTGGCGCAGCCGAACGGCGGTACGCTGGACGATTGGCGGATTCGTGGTATTGATGCTTGGGTTCTTCGGCACCAAGCTGGTATTGGAATACATCATCGGCCGCACTTGACACCGGCCACCTCAACCAACTAAAACACGATTTCCTATTCGTGTTATGGAGCTACTCCCCTCTTGAACGACATACCCATAGTGGCCTTATGCATAGTTCTGGTCATTCTCATTATCATGTCTGCGTTTTTCTCCAGCTCTGAAACCGGCATGATGACGCTCAACCGCTACCGCCTGCGCCATCTGGTTAAGAGCAAACACCGAGGCGCCATACGCGCTCAAAACCTGCTTGAACGCCCTGAACGCCTGATCGGCGTCATCCTGATTGGCAATAACTTCGTTAACATTCTGGCTTCAGCCATTGCCACAGTCATTGCGACACGCCTGTGGGGTGAGTTAGGTGTCGCCATTGCCACCGCAGCACTCACATTTCTTATTCTTATTTTTGCAGAAGTCACCCCCAAGACGCTTGCAGCGCTGAATCCGGAGCGAGTGGCATTTCCTGCATCACTCATTCTGATTCCGCTACTTAAGCTGCTTTATCCTTGTGTCTGGCTGGTCAACAGCATCACCAGTGGGATTTTGCGAATGTTCCGTCTGCAGGGGAGCGATGAAGGCGGCAACCACCTTAGCACCGAAGAACTTCGTACCGTTGTTAACGAAGCCGGCGCACTCATGCCCCGTCGCAACCAGAATATGTTACTCAGCATTCTGGATCTTGAAACGGTCTCCGTGAACGATGTCATGATCCCAAGCAATGAAATCCAGGGTCTCGACCTTGATGACGAGCTGGAAGACATTCTTCAGCAAATTGCCAATAGCAAATACACGCGCCTGCCAATTTATCAGGGCGAAATCAATAACGTGATGGGCGTTCTGCATATGCGCAGTGTGGCAGGCCTTCTCAACAGCACTGAGCCTGTGACAAAAGAGCTCATTATCGAGCAGGCTTTCGAGCCTTACTTCATCCCTGAAAATACACCTCTGCATACCCAATTGATGAACTTCCAAAAGGCCAACAAGCGTCTTGGGTTGGTAGTCGATGAATACGGCGATGTGATTGGCGCGGTCACGCTTGAAGATATTCTGGAAGAGATTGTGGGCGAGCTCTCCACGAAGGAAGACATCGAAGATCAGGATATCGTTCATCAGGACGATGGCAGCATCATTATTGATGGCACCTCCACCATTCGCGATATCAATAAGTCACTTCACTGGGAGCTGCCAACTGAAGGCCCTAAAACCATCAATGGTTTAATTGTCGAAACGCTGGAAGCCATCCCCGTTGCCAACACCTGCGTGCAGATTGATGAATACCGGTTCGAAACACTGCAGATCAAGGATAATCTGATTAAGTCAGTTCGCGCCTACAAGCTCAAAAGCGATGACTAAACCCACTTGAACACCACTAGAAAGCTGCCCTTTGGCAGCTTTTTTTATACCTACTGACCAGTGCGTGAGTGCGTGAGTGCGTGAGTGCGTGAGTGCGTGAGTGCGTGAGTGCGTGAGTGCGTGAGTGCGTGAGTGCGTGAGTGC